>QZIW01000032.1 GCA_003604985.1 Ammonifex sp. | reverse complement strand
TACGCCTGGGACCTCAACGTTTTAGGGGCGGGAGAGGACGTGGCGACCAGCCTCGGGATAAAGGTGGGCCGGCTGCGGGTTTATACCCTGACCTTAGCCACGCTTGCCGCTTCGGCCACCGTAGCCTTCACCGGCATCATCGGGTTTATCTGCCTTGTGGGGCCGCACATCTGCCGGATGCTCATCGGCAGCGACAACCGGTTCTTGATTCCGTGCTCCTGTCTCGTCGGCGCGGTATTGTTGCTTTTGGCCGATACCCTGGCGCGGACGATCATCGCGCCGACCGAAATCCCGGTGGGGATTATCACGGCGCTGATGGGCTCGCCCTTCTTCATTTACCTGTTAGTGAAGAAGAAGCGGCAGTGGTGGGGGTGAAAAATTGAAGGATGAAGGAGGAGGGATGAAGGAGGAAATTTGCTGACGGAAGAGGATAGGGGTCAGAATTCAGAATTCAGGAGTCAGAATGGTTTTGTAAGAATTCGGTTTCACAGTGTTGCTATAATATGGAGGCTGGAATTTTAGATAACCGACAGTTTGGGATTTAAAGGGTGGCGGGAAGTCATAAGCGCGGTTATAAAGAGGCTGCTCACCTGAGGTTCACGAGGAGGGTCTTCTTTGCTGAAGAATAAGAAAGTCGTGTTTTTCGGGTTATTCATAATGTTGCTTTTTACCTTATCAGGTGGGAAAGGTATTTTGCCGGCGGAGGCGTCGGCGATCGCCATAACCATTGACGGCGAGAAACTTTCCTGCGATACGCCGCCGGTGGTCGAGGAGGGCCGCACGCTCGTGCCGCTCCGGGCTGTTTTCGAGGCGCTTGGGGCCGAGGTCCTCTGGGACGATAAGACGCAGACGGTGACCGGCACAAAGGGAACAATCACGGTTAAGCTGGTGATTGGACAGAAGACGGCTTACGTAAACGGTGAAGCTATGACCCTCGACGTGCCGGGGAAGATAGTGTACGGCCGGACGATGGTGCCCCTCCGCTTCATCGGCGAGTCGCTGGGGTCTCGGGTAGATTGGGACGGTACAAAACGGATGGTGGTTATCAGCACCGCCGGTGCTGCTCCGGGAGTGCAAAAACGCATCAGCATCAAAGATTCCCAGGGCCGGACGAGGCGCGTTTCATCCCCGCCGGAACGTATCGTCTCGGTGAACTCCGACGTCACCGAGTTGATCTGTGCCTTCGGCGAGAAAGACAGAATTGTTGGTGTCGCGGATACCGCCGATTTTCCGCCTCTGGTTAAGGATAAGCCGAAGGTCGGTAAGGCCTTCACCCCGAGCGTGGAAAAGATCCTATCGCTCAAGCCGGACGTAGTCTTCGGCTACGGGAACTTCTTGAAGCCGGAGATTGTGGCGCAGCTCGAGCGTTCCGGGGTGCCGGTAGTGCTTTTGGACTGCTACAAGCTTTCCACGATGGCGCAGGATATCCGTACCTTAGGGCTGATCCTGAACCGCCGGAAGGAAGCGGCGGCCTACGTCGCCTACTTCGAGAAGTACCAGAAGTTGTTTAAAGACCGGACGAAGGATATCCCGCTTGCTAAGCGTCCCCGCGTCTACCTTGAAGGTTATACCGACTACTCGGGCAGCGGTCCGGGTTCCGGTGCCGCCGAGATGCTGGACGCCGTCGGGGCGCGGAACATCGCGGCGGCGCTGCGCGTAGCTTACCCGAAGGTGAGCCCCGAGTGGGTGGTGGCGCAGAACCCTGATGTGATCATCAAGGCCTGCGGTTCCACGATCCCATCCGGTTACGGGGAAGAGCCGGACGCGATGGAAAAGAAGCGGGCGGAGATGGTGCGCCGCCCCGGCTGGGATAAGATCACCGCGGTGCGGCAGGGGAAAGTCTGCCTCCTTTCGAGCGAAATTTACACCGGGCCGCGGGGGATTGTGGGCCTGGCCTATTTCGCCAAGTGGCTTTACCCGGAGCTTTTCCGCGATGTCGACCCGGAGGCGATCCATAAAGAGATGCTCAAAAAGTTTCACGGGATCGAACTTAAAGGCGCCTACGTTTACCCGGAAAAATAGCGTTGAACCGCAGAGTGCCGGAAATAACCCTGCATTCAGCGGGCGGTCTTTCAATAAGACGTAAACGTGGGTGGTTAATAAAAGAAATTCGGGCGGTGCTAAGCAACCGGTTTCTTTTGAGTGCTGGGCTTATTCCGGCTACAAACTTCGAACTTCGAACTGTTTAACTTCGAACTGATTAACGGAGGAGGGCTATTTACACCAATGAAGCGTTCACGTTTAATCCTGTTAATCTTTATGGTTACGGTCAGCTTGGTTTTGGCCGCCGCCGGTGCCGCTTCTGCGGCCACGTCTAATTCGGCGCTCTGGTGCCCGAACGTGGCGCCGGATAGCACGGCGCAGTTCGGTACCCTGCGGATGTATGAAAGTGCGGCGGGGAGTATCAAAGATGGCGATTGGGTGACTATCAGTTTACCTTCGTACGTCGAGTTGCAGCAGTTTCGCATCAAGTCCACCGCGCTTATTGCTATTAGTAGTGTTACTATAAACGTTGACGAAAACGGCTTTACAGTTTCTTCCGTGCCGGGCGAGGTTTACGCCTTTGGCCAGGAGGCGCCGCTTAAGGCCGGAGAACTTAATGTTGCCGTGCTCAGTAAAGCTAGTTTTAACCTTATTGTGAAAAAGGCGTGGGATCCGTTAACAACCTCATCCTTAACCGCGGTTGTTATATGGGATCAGGTTTATGTAAAACCGGTAACACCGGAAGACCTCGAATCCTCCGACATCAAGGCGACGCTCGATGCGCCCTCGACCGCCGGCTTTACCTCCGGCACTGTGACCGTCGGCAAGCTCCTGACCGCCGGCGGGAGCACGATCACCGCAGCCGTGCCGACCAGCATCACCGATATTGGCGGAGCGATCGCCGATATCACGCTGAAGGAGGACGTAGCCGGGGCGCTGAAAGTGAACGCCGCCGATTTTCCGCAAGGGAATACGGCAAAGCTTATCTTGAGCCCCGGCTTCACCTGGGACGCGGTAACCCTTATCCCGCAGGGGGGCTTCACAAGCAGCAGCGTGGATTACGCCGTTTATACCGAGCGGAACGGGTGTAGCGCGCTTTACCTGAAGATTGTCAGTCCGGCGCCTGCCGACCGGCCAGGACAGTTAGTGGTAAAGGCTTCGGTCGAGGCCAACGAGCCTTTCACCACCGCCCGCGATGTGAAGGTCACCTACAGCGGCACCAATCCGGGCGTGGGCGGCGAGAGGATCGCCGAGGTGACGGTGGCGAAGTACCTGGTCTCCGGTTTGACGGTGGCGGCCAAGAGCAGCCTCGACGCGGTGGCCGGGCGGCTGAACCAGCAGATCGGCAACTTTACGGTTGCGGAGGGGATGCCCGGGGACCTGCCGGCAGGCCGGCTTGTCAGCCTCACCCTTCCCGAAGGGGCGAAGTGGAACCGGTTGCCGACGGTGACGCGCGAGGCGGGGAACGGTACTCTTACCGAGCCTCCCAGCACCCGCGATGACGGGCGGACGCTGGTTTACGCAGTTTCCCAGGCGGGCACCACCCGGACGGTCTTCTGCTTCAAGAACGCCACGGTGGACCTGGCGGTTTACGTCCCGGATGAGCTGAAGGTGACGGTAAAGGGCCCTGGTATTGAGGAGAGCGTCACCGTGGCCAACGTCCAGGCGCCGCTTACGCTCTCGGCTGGGGGCGGCACGGTGCGGGTTGGCCTTCAAGAGCAGCCGGTCGGCCAGGTGACCATCCAGGAGAACCTGGTGGGGGCTTTACGGGCGCGCGATGCGGCCGGAAACAGGGCGGTTTTAAAACTTACGCTGCCTTCCGGCACGCGCTTCAGCAAGAAGCCTGCGGTGGAAGTGACGGCGGGCGATCTGGAACTCGATACCTCCGAGGTTAAGCTCGAGGACGACGACCGGACACTTACCATCCCGGTTAAGCTCTCGAGCGCCACGCCGGTGGAGAAACCGGTTCCGTCCGAAGAGGGCACTACGGCCTCCGGCGAGACGGCCTCTACTGGTGAGGAGACAACCACCGAAACGGTTTACGAACAGGTGGGGAGCACGATCACCGTAAAGGATATTTTCCTTACCCTGGACCGAACGGTTCCGGTGGGTGATCTTACCCTCGAAGTAAGCGGCAGCGCGCTCAGCGAAACCGAGAGCCTTTTTTCTTCGTCACTTAACAAACTGACCTGCCTGCCGGCGCAGTGCGCGACGCCCGCGCCGGTAGCGATAAGGGCCGAGGCTGTCTTTACCATCGGCAGTAATAAGTACCGGGTCGGGAACGAAGAAAAGGAGATGGATGTGGCGCCTTACGTTAAGAACGGCCGCACCTACGCTCCGGTAAGGTACCTGGCGTACGCGGCTGGTCTCGGCGAAGACCAGATCTTCTGGGACGGTCGCGCGCGGACGGTAACCCTTCTTGCGGGCAAGCGCGTCATCCAGTTCAAGGTGGGGGAGAAGGCATACCTTTTAAACGGTGTGGCGATCTCCATCGACGCTGCGCCCGAGATTGTGAACGGTCGGGTGATGCTGCCGTACCGGTTCGTGGCCCAGGCCCTGGGTCTCAAAGCCGAGTGGGACGCGGCGACCCGGCAGGTGATTATACGGTAAAAAGTTCACAGTTCACTGTTCACTGTTCGGCTTAGAGGGATGGACCTTTGAGGTCGGTTCACGGTTCAACGGTTCGATAGTTCGACAGTTCAATGATTTGCCGGACCCTACAGGGCTATTATCCTAAAGCTCAACTTCGAACTTCGAACTGACCTTAAAGTCAGTCCTTCTGAGCCTAACTTAGAACTGTTTTCAAGGAGGGGAAGGAAGTTGCGGCTGCAGGTCAAGGATCTCGCATTCGATTATGGCAGCGTGCCGGCCCTTGCGGGAATTACCTTTAAGGTGCGCGCGGCAGAGCTACTCGGGATTGTGGGGCCAAACGGCTCCGGGAAGTCAACACTGCTGCGCTGCCTGGCGCGGGTGCTCAACCCCCGTTTGGGTGCGGTTTTCCTGGACGGGAAAGACCTCGCCGCTTTGCGCGGGCGGGAGATTGGGCGGTATTTGGGTTACGTCCCGCCGCCGGGTAACGGGCAGGCCTTTCCGTATACCGTGCTGGAGACGGTGCTGCACGGGCGTCGCCCCCACCTTTCCTGGGGCGTGAGCCAGCGTGACCTGGCGGTGGTGACCAGCGCGCTCGAATACCTGGGGTTAACCGGTCTGGCCGAACGCCAGCTTAATGAACTCTCGAGCGGCCAGCGGCAAAAGGTGCTTATCGCCCGCGCTTTAGCGCAGGAGCCGGAGGTCTTTCTTCTTGACGAACCTACCGCCACGCTCGATATCCGTTACCAGCTTGAGGTCCTGGCGCGGGTACAGGAGTTTGCCGTGGCGGAAGGGCGAGTGGTGGTAATGGTCTTGCACGACCTCAACCTGGCCGGCCGTTTTGCCGACCGGCTGCTACTACTTGGCAACGGGCAGATTTTTGCGGCCGGCAACCCGAAAACGGTGCTCACACCGGAAAATATCCGCGCGGTTTACGGCGTCGAGGCGGTGGTTGCCGAGACCCAGTGGGGCTTGCAGGTGACGCCGGTGGCGCCGGTAGGTGTGCCGGAAACAAAGGAAGAGCCGCTGGCTTGTGCAGTGGCCGGTAGGGGATAGAGCCAGTATAAAACGCACGGGAGGTGGGCTTTTGCCGGTCAACCCTGAGGTAGCCGCGGCTTTCCCCGCTCCCGAAGGGGAGCCTGTGGCTTTGGAGGCGGCCGAGCCGGAGGCGGTGGCCCTGGCGGTGCGCGGGGCGGTGAAGCGTTACGGGCCGGTGACGGCGGTGGAGGGTGTAAGCTTTGCGGTCCGCCGGGGGGAGATCTTCGGGCTTTTGGGACCGAACGGCGCCGGCAAAACCACGCTCATCCGGATGCTCACCACGCTGACGCGTCCTACGGCAGGGGAGCTTTTCGTCGGCGGGGAAAACGTGGGGAAAAATCCGGTGGCGGTGAAGCGCCTGATCGGCGTCGTTCCCCAGGTGAATAACCTCGAGCGGGAGCTGACGGGGCGGGAGAACCTGGTGCTCCACGCGCTCTTGCACCGGCTGCCGAAGGATTACCGGGATCAACGGATCCGAGAGCTTTTGGAGTACGTGGGCTTGAGTCACCGGGCGGACGACCGGGTACAGAACTACTCCGGCGGGATGGCCCGGCGGCTCCTGATCGCCCGAGCGCTTTCGCACAGGCCGCCCATTCTGTTTCTGGATGAGCCCACGGTGGGGCTTGATCCGCAGACCCGCCGGAAAATCTGGGATTTGATTCAGCTTATGAACCGCGACGGCGTTACGGTTCTTCTCACCACGCACTACATCGAGGAGGCGGAAAGCCTCTGCCACCGCGTCGGGATCATCGACCGGGGGAAGTTCATGGCCCTGGGCGCGCCGCGGGAACTAAAAGCGCGGCTGGGTACCTTTTGCGTGGAGTTTTTCGCCGGGGAAGAGACGCGGCGCGCCTTCTTCGGCATCCGGCAGGAGGCCAAGGCCTACGCGAGTATGCTTAGCGGAGATGTGACCGTCCGGCGAACGAATCTCGAGGACGTTTTCGTGGAACTCACCGGCCGGGAGATCCGGGGCGGGTGAATCTCTGAGGGATGAAGGATGAAGGATGAGGGATGAAGGCGGAAGGCGGAGGAATGAAGGAGATGCTGGAAGCTGCTGCTGGAAAAAGGCTCTGGGTCGAGAAAATCTATCCCCCCTGGCTGCCGCTTATACTGGCGATGGGGCTGGTCTGGCGGCGGCGCTGGTGGCGGTTTCTGGTCGGGGGACTGAACCGGCCGGTGATTTTCCTGTTCCTTTTCGCCTGGAACTTTAAAGATACCGCGGCGGGGGTGGCGTACCTCCAATTTCTCATTCCGGGCCTGGTGGTGATGGCGGCGGTTACGGCGAGTTACAGCGACCTGGTGAACTGGTTCACCCTCCGGCGCACCTTTTACCGGGTACTGGACGAGTACCTGCTGGCGCCTCTTTCCATTAATTCCTTGCTTGCCGGCCACGTGCTGGGCGGCGGCGGCAAGGGGTTGGTAATCGCCTTACTGGTCTATCTTGTGTCCTGGGTGATGACCGGCGGCTTTTGTCTTTCCTTTTTATTCTTGCTGCAGCTTGCGGTGATCGCCTTTACCTTCGCTTCGCTGGCGGTGGCGATGGCAATGGTTGCCGGCGGGGACAAGGACGTGCTGATGTTTACTAATTTGATAGTTTTCCCGATGACTTTTTTCTGCGGCACTTTCTTCCCGGTGGAAAGACTGCCGGGGGTGCTCGGGAAGCTCAGCTGGTTTCTACCGCTTACGGCCGGAACCTACAATTTGCGTGCCCTGGCGCTTGGGGGCATTAACCACTGGAGCTGGTTCGGGGAGAGCCTGGCTTGGTTGGCCGGTTTTTATCTCTTGGCCTACCTGCTTTTAAACTGGAGGCGGCAGGACTGATGCGGGAACTCTTCTTTGGCTGGTATCCGATCATCTGGGAGGAGATGGTTTACTGGCGGCGCCGCTTCTGGCTTTATCTGGCCGTATACATGCTCTCGCCGCTTATCTTTCTCCTCACTTTCGGTTACGGCGTGGGGCAGCGGCTGACGATGCTTATGCCCGGCGGGGTGAGTTACCTCGAGTTTCTCGTTCCCGGTGTGGTGGCGCTCGCCGTTTTTAACAACGGGATCACTTCGGTGACCGTGCGGATGTTTTACAACCGGCTGCACTTTAAAAGCTTTGAGGCTTACCGCCTGGCGCCCGTCGGCAACTTAGCGGTCTGGCTGGGCTTTGCCGTTTCCGGGACCTTCCGGGGGTTACTTGCCGGCGGTATCGTTCTGGGCCTGGTGCTCATCCTCGTTCCCGGTTTCGCTTGCGCGCCCGCCGGGCTTTTGTGGCTCGTGGCAGTGGCCTTTTCCTGCGGCGCCTTCGGGGTCTTTCTGGGTCTTTGCCTGCGTTCTTTCGATGACCAGACGGTGATCAGCGAATTCGTTATCGTGCCGATGACCTTTCTCTGTGGGACGCTAATTCCGCTCGAGCGGCTCCCGGGAGCCTTGCAGGAACTGGTCTGGTTTTTACCGCTGACGCCCGCGGCGGAAGTGCTGCGGGCCGGGTTTACCGGCGGGCCGGTGTCTTTACCGGCAGTGGAGCTTCTTGCCGGCTGGACGGTACTCTTTTTCGTGCTCGGGATCTGGCGGCTTAATTGCCGCGAGGAATAACGTTCGACGTTAGGCTTAGGTTGATGGACCTGTCTGCGTGCAACGCACAGGCAGACCTTTGGGGTACGTTCTATGTTCGGGGTTCTACGTTGAACGGACCATAAATTACTGCTGTCTAAGCTTGCACGTTGAACGTCGCACGGACCCAAAAGTTCTTCCGTCTAAGATTCAACGTTCAACTTGCGGAGGTAGAAATGTTCGAATACAAGCGATACGTCTTGCCCTTCACGGCCATCATCGGCCAGGAAAAAATGAAGCTCGCGCTCATTTTAAACGCTGTCAACCCGCGTTTGGGCGGGGTGCTGGTACGCGGGGAAAAGGGTACGGCCAAGTCCACGGCGGTGCGTTCCTTGGCCGCGCTGTTACCCGAAATTGAAGTGGTTGCGGGCTGCCCCTGCAACTGCGACCCGCGGGATGCGGCGCGGCTCTGCCCCTTCTGCCGGGGACGTCTGGCAGCGGGTGAAGAACCTACGGCCGCTACCAGGCGGGTACCGGTGGTGGATCTCCCCGTTTCGGCCACGGAGGACCGGGTGGTAGGCAGCCTGGATTTTGAGCACGCCATCCGGTATGGACGCCGGCGCTTCGAGCCGGGGATTTTAGCGCGGGCCAACCGGGGGATCGTTTATGTGGACGAGGTTAACCTGTTGGATGATCACCTGGTTGACGTGCTGCTTGACGCGGCGGCCTCCGGGGTGAACGTGGTGGAACGGGAGGGGATAACCTTTGTTCACCCCGCGGCGTTCATTCTGGTAGGGACGATGAACCCGGAGGAGGGGGAACTCCGGCCGCAACTACTGGACCGCTTCGGCTTGTGCGTACCTGTGGAAGGAGTAGATGATCCCCCGGCCCGCGTGGCCATCGCCCGGCGGCGGGAGGCCTTCGATAACGACCCGCTGGGTTTCCTGGCCGCTTTTGCCGCCCAGGAAGAAGAGCTGCGGCAAAAGATTGTCCAGGCGCGGGCGCTGCTGCCCGAAGTGAAGGTTCCCGCCGCGGTGGTCCGGTTCGCCGCGGACCTGGCCGTGGAGGCCCTTGCGGCCGGGCACCGGGCGGAGATCGTACTGGTACAGGCGGCGCGGACGCTGGCGGCCTGGGAAGGGCGGGAGGCAGCGGCTACCCGGGACGTTGAAAAAGTGGCGGAACTGGTGCTTTACCACCGGCAGCGCGAGGCTCCGCCGCCCCCGCCGGAGCAGCCGGAGGAACAGGAAATGGAGGAACCGCCCGAACCGCCCGAGCCGCCGGAGGAGCCGGAGGAGCCCGACGAACCGGAGAGGGAAGAACCGGAGGAACGGCAACAGCAGGCGCCACCGCCGCCTTCAGAGTCGCCACCGGCGGAAGAAGAGGAGAAAGAGCCGTCCAAGTCACAGCCGCCGGTAGCTGCGGCCGAGACGATCTTTGCTGTTGGGGAGCCTTTTCCGGTCAAGCGCCTGGACCACGGCCGCGACCGCATCCTGCGCAAGGGGTCCGGCCGGCGCTCCCGCACCAGAACGCCGACCAAGGCGGGCCGGTACGTCCGGGCCACTATGCGGCGGGGATCCGGCGACCTGGCCTTTGATGCCACCTTACGGGCGGCGGCGCCTTTCCAGGAACGGCGGCAAAAGAACGGGGTGGCCATTGCCGTTGAGGCTGCGGATATCCGGGAGAAGGTGCGGGAAAAGCGCATCGGGAATTTTCTTTTGTTTGTGGTGGACGCCTCCGGTTCTATGGGGGCCGAGCAGCGGATGGTGGCGGCTAAGGGCGCGGTGTTATCGCTTTTGCTTGACGCTTACCAGAAGCGGGACCGGGTGGGAATGGTGGCCTTCAAGGGCGAGCATGCCGAGGTGCTATTACCGCCCACTAACAGCGTCGAATCGGCGCACCGGCGCTTGGCCGAACTGCCTACGGGCGGGCGTACGCCACTGGCCGCGGGACTGCTGCAGGCCTACGAAGTAGCCCGGACCCACCTTTTCAAAAATCCCCACCTGTCCCCCTTGCTCATCGTTATTTCTGACGGGCGGGGTAATGTCGGTGTGGGCGGAGGAAAACCGCTCGCGGAGGCGCACCAGGTAGCAGCCCTTATCCGGGAAGAGGAAAGGATCAAGACGCTGGTGATAGACGCCGAAAAAAACGGGTTTCTCTCTTTTGGCCTTGCGCAGGGGCTGGCTGAGGCTTTAGGCGCGGTGTATTACAAAATCGAAGACCTGAAAGCAGACCTTTTGGTGGAAGCGGTCAGGGCTATACAGGAATAGGCGGGGAGTACGAAACAGGCTGAAATAGCCGCAAGCAATAGAATTACTGGTCATTACAAGGGAGGATTTATATTCATGAAAGAAGCGGGCAGGTATACTTTCCCTTTTACGGCGATAGTCGGTCAAGAAGCGATGAAACAGGCGCTTATCTTGAATGCCGTCAACCCGAAGCTCTCCGGGGTGCTCATCCGCGGCGAGAAGGGCACGGCCAAGTCTACGGCGGTGCGGGCACTGGCCGAGCTTCTTCCGGAGATCGAAGTGGTGGCCGACTGTCCCTTTAGCTGTGGTCCTGACGACGTTACCGCGATGTGCGAGCGGTGCCGGGAGCGGTTGGCGACCGGGGAGGCGCTTCCCCGGCGGCGGCGCCGGATGCGGGTGGTAGACCTCCCGGTATCTGCCACCGAGGACCGGGTGGTGGGCACGCTCGACATCGAGCACGCCATCAAGAAAGGAGAAAAGCGGTTCGAACCGGGCGTGCTGGCCGAGGCCAACCGCGGCATCCTCTATGTTGACGAAGTAAACCTTCTCGACGACCACGTGGTAGACGTGCTGTTAGACGCTGCGGCGATGGGTGTTAACACCGTGGAGCGGGAGGGCGTTTCCTTTACGCACCCGGCGCAGTTCATTCTGGTGGGGACGATGAATCCGGAGGAAGGGGAACTGCGGCCGCAACTGCTGGACCGGTTCGGGCTGTGCGTCAATATCACCGGGGTAACCGATCCCGCTGAACGGGTAGAAATTGTCAAGCGCCGGGCGGCTTTCGAGGAGGACCCGGCGGGGTTTACGGCGGTTTGGGAGGAGGAGCAGCAGCGGTTACGCGAAAAAATCGTTGCCGCCCGGCGCGTCCTCCCGCAAGTTAAAATAACTGACGAAATGCTCCTCCTTATTGCGCGGACCGCGATTGAGATGGGTGTGGACGGCCACCGCGCTGATTTAATAATGATGAAGGCGGCCAAAACCAACGCTGCGCTGGGCGGCCGTCCGGAGGTTACGGAGACCGATATCAAGGAAACAGCGAACTTCGCGCTGCTGCACCGAATGCGGCGGAAACCTTTCCAGGAGGTCGCCGTCGACCAGGAGAAGCTGGCGGGCATCCTGGGGATGCACCCCCACCGGCAAGGTGATCGGCGAGTTGCCCATAGCCATCCGCATACGCATACGCACAGCCACGCGCACAGCCATACGCGCGAGGTCCGTTGAGCTCGGCTGAAAATGGCCGTGTTGCCTGATGTCCCCCGGCGCACAGCGCTCCGTTAGGGGCAACGGCCGCGGCCAAAAAAGTAATTCTCAATGTAACTCAGGACTTATTTTCGGGGGAGGATCGCTCGGCTTGATTGAAATCAAAGGTCTTACTAAGAATTACGGCAACCTTCAGGCGGTCAGCGACCTTAACCTGCGGATAGAGCAGGAGGAGATTTTTGGACTGCTCGGCCCCAACGGGGCCGGGAAGACCACCACCGTCCGGATGCTGACGATGCTCACCCGGCCGGCCGCCGGCGAGGCGTACATCGCCGGGCACGAGGTGCAGCGGGACCTGGCGCGGGTGCGGCACGCGATCGGCGTGGTCCCGCAGCATATGAACCTGGACCAGGAACTCACCGCCCGGGAGAACCTGGAGCTCCACGGCCGCCTCTACAAAATGCCTGCCGCCGAGCGGGGCCGGCGCGTCGAGGAACTGTTGGCTTTCGTGGAACTCGGCGAGCGGGCCGGCGAACTGGTGGGCCGGTTTTCCGGCGGGATGAAGCGGCGGCTGATGATCGCCCGGGCGCTGATGCACCGGCCGCGGGTGCTCTTCTTAGACGAGCCGACCGTCGGTCTTGACCCGCAGACCAGGCGCCGGATGTGGGATCTGGTGCGCCGGATGAACCGGGACGGCGCCACCATCCTTCTCACCACGCACTACATCGAGGAGGCCGACGCCCTTTGCCACCGGGTGGGGATAATGGACCGCGGGCGGTTGATCGCCCTGGGGTCGCCCGGGGAGCTGAAGGAGCGGGTGGGCCGCTTCGTGGTGGAGGGGTTTGACGGGGACGGAGCCACCTATGCGCTCTTCGGCACGCGGGAGGAGGCGGTCGCCTACGCCGGACGGACGAGCGGGGGCGTAACGATCCGGGAGACGACGCTCGAGGATGTTTTTATTCAACTCACGGGACGCAGGGTGGGGGAATAGTTTAGCTATTCAGCCATGGATCTTGGGTCCGTATTCAGAATTCAGTAGTCAGAATCCAGAATGGGAACCGGACATTTATGGGAAGTGGATATGTTTGTATTTTGACCCTGAATAGTTATAACATATTATTGTTATCCGGAGGAAGAGAAATGGACTGCTACACTGTTTTCTGGCGGGAGATGCTTTCCTTCAAACGGGTCTTCTGGAAGTTTATAGCCTCGCGGCTGGTGGGCCCCGTGCTGTACTTAGTGGCCTTCGGCTGGGGGCTCGGCCGCAGCATTACTACCAATGGGGGCTCTTATCTCGACTTTGTCGTTCCCGGCATCATCGCCTTGAGCGCGATGACGGTGAGCTTCAACGCCGTCGGGATCTCGCTCAATATGAGCCGCCTCTACCACAAGACCCTGGAGGAGTATCTCCTTGCCCCGATCAGCAGCCTCTCCTTCGTCCTGGGGAAGGTGCTGGCCGGGACGGTCCGGGGCCTGGTTGGTGCGCTTATAATCCTGGCGCTCGGTTTCCTCTTCGGCGCCCGGCCGGCGGCGGGGTCTGGCTTTTTTGCCGTTATCCTCCTCACCTGTTTGCTCTTCGCCGCCCTCGGCGTAGTAGCGGCGATGACGGCACCTTCCCACGAGGATATGGCCAACTTCAGCACCTTTGTTATTTTGCCGATGGCGTTTCTGTGCGGCACCTTCTTCCGTGCCGAGAACCTGCCCGGCGTCGTAGCCGACATTGTTTACGCCCTGCCCCTGACCCACACCAGCTACGCCCTGCGCGCGTTAGCGGCGGGCAAGGGACTGCCGCTGGTCTCCCTCGCTGTTCTCACTGGTTATGCTGCTGCTTGCCTCACCGCCGCCGTCTGGACCGTCCGGCGGCTGCGCTAAAGCGTAAGCGATACGCCGGTTGGTCCCCGGCGCTGCGGGTGTTTTGGAGGAGGGAAGTGGGAGTCGAACCCGACCCCGGTTTTCGCAAACCGGCCAACGGGTTTGCAGCCCGCGGGGAGCACCGGCTCCGTTCCCTCCTGATGTGTGTTTAATTTATAGTTCGAATCCTTAATAATAAATTCCTGTAATAACGCTTATAAAAAATTGTTATAATCAGTTACGGCTACCAGTTGTTTGGCTTGATACGGTCCAGGCGTAGGTTTAGAAACAGCCGACTCCCGGGAAAGGGAGTGAGGTCACATGATTAGTATTCGCTTTCCGGTTCAGGTTCTGACCCCATAGGGAACCCACGCAGACGGCATGGTGGAATAAGGGTTAAAGGAGAAAAAGGCTATACCGAAACGCCATTCCTTGCCGGGCAGAGCCTTTAAAATCTCGCCTTCTGCCTCGTCGCCTCGCGCAAGAGCAAGGGATACTGGGTAGCTTTGTCTTTGGAAAACGGCCTGGTGGGTCAGGACAAGTCGAAAGAGGAATCTTTGAAAAAACTTTTAAGGAAGCGGTTGACTCTTGGGAGGAGGCGCGGTGTTCTGATCCGGATATCTACTCTTCTGCGGCGGCGGTTGGGGAGCTACACAAATTTCTCGCCCTGGAAGAAATGGATCCTGCGCGGGCAGGATTCGAACTTAGGGCGCTTTATGCCTAAACAGATACCGTCTCTGAAACCGAGGTAACTCGTGCGGTTGCTGGAGTCCGCGGGATGTAGCTTTTTCAGGGAAGGCAAAGGAGATCACTCCCTCTATGTGTGTTTTGTCGAAGGAAAGAAAATTGTGGTGCCGAGTGATATGGGGGCCGGGGAGCTTTCTCCCGCATATGTTTTGCGAATTCCGCGGCAGTTTCGGTTTACCGATTACGAGATAGAGCAACTTCTAAAGGGCAAGTGATTGCGACGTCCGAATTTCAAATTGCAACGGGAACCACAAGGTTCCCGTTATTTTGTTATAAGGATAGTGTA
>QZIW01000019.1 GCA_003604985.1 Ammonifex sp. | reverse complement strand
TAGTTCCTGAATTTGCAGCCTACGGCCTAAGAGAGGTCCTCTTTAAAAACTATCGAATTGTGTACCGTGTTGTTGAAGATTGGTCCATAATTGAAATAATAGCCGTAGTCCACGCCTCCCGTGACCTGTTGAAGCTTACGCACGACGAATGGGAATTACAGTGAACGCCGAACGTCAAACGCTGAATGCAGAACGCCGAACCTTGAACTTTGAACCTTGACTTAGAACGTCGCACGTAGAACGTAGAACGTAGAACGTCAAACGTCGAACGTAGAACGCAGAACGCCGAACGTCGAACGCCGAACGTAGAACGTCGAACGCTGAACGCCGAACGTCGAACGTAGAACGTAGAACTTTGAACGTCAAACGTCGAACGCCGAACGTTTAAAAGAGGTGAGTTATATGGGACTCGAAAACACAAGAGACGAATTGCTCCTAAAACAAATCAACACCTTAGAGCGCGAAGTAGAGCGCCTCAAGCGGAACCTTCTTCATAACCTGGCTGCGAGGACCGGCCGAAAAAAAGCCAAACCCTCTCTGTTTGGAAGCGTCCGGAGCGGCGACATTGCCGACGAAGAGATCAAAAAAGCAAAGACGGCTTTGTTTAGAGACCTGGAGGATCTGTAGCGCTTATGGAGGAGGATATGCTGTATGTTCTCGATACCCATGTGCTCATCTGGTATTTTACCGGTAGTAAACGCCTTAAGCGGCAGTTCAAAGAACTGATTGACAATGTTCGTTCGCAGGGTGGGCGTCTATTGATCCCTACGATCGTGCTGGCCGAAGCGATGCACATCGCCGAAAAAGGCCGTGTACACTTTGACTTCACCGAAATGTACCGGTTGATCAAGGAAGAACCGGAGTTCGAAATCGTCAGCTTCAGTCCGGACATCCTTGAAGAGTCGACGCAGATCAGTAATATTCCTGAAATTCACGACCGAATCATCGTCGCTACAGCTAAATTCTACCAGGCGGGGATATTAACAAAAGATAGAGTAATCCGTAACTCGGGAGAGGTAGAAGTGAACCCTGAACCGTGAACCCTGTTCCCTGTTCCTTAACTTCGAACTTCGAAGTTTGAACGGACCCCAAAGGTCCATCAAGCTGAGCTTGAACGCAGAACCCCGAACGCAGAACGAAAAAGGGAGGAACAAACAATGCCCAAAACGCTCCGCGCACACTTTGACGGCAAGGCCTTCTGGCCGGAAGAACCTACAGACATTGCGCCCGGAACAAAAGTCAAGATCACCATCGAAATAGCCGCACCCGGCAAGAAGGAGAAGCGGTCTTTCCTTGAAACTGCAGCGAAACTCAGCCTTGACGGTCCGGCAGACTGGTCTTCACGCCTTGAAGACTACCTTTACAGGGAGCCGTTAAATGAAAACAGCTAATAGGGTCTTTCTGGACACCATATGTCATCGCGCTTGATAAAGAGTGGGGCCTCACCGACTGTGTCTCCTTTGTAGTAATGGGAGAACAGGGCTTAACCCGGGCTCTAACTACAGATGTACACTTTAAGCAGGCCGGCTTTAAGCCGCTACTGCTCGAAGATTAAAATTAAACGTAGAACGCCGAACGTTGAACGCAGAACGCCGAACGTAGAACGCAGAACGTCGAACGCCGAACGTTGAACGCCGAACGTCGAACGTTGAACGTCGCACGTTGAACCTCGAACCTTGAACCTCGAACCGTGAACTGTGAACCGTGAACCGTGAACCGTGAACCGTGAACGGACCCCAAAGGTCCATCATTTTAAGCTTGAACGCAGAACGTAGAACGTCGAACTTCGAACGTAGAACGTCGCACGTAGAACGTCGAACGTACAAGGAGGTTCCCTACCCGTGAGCCTGAACGAAAAAGAAGCCGCCAAATGGACATTAGAGGAAAAAGAAACCGAAAGCCGCCGCATTATCGAGGAGGTTTTACACCGCTTCGGCCCGGATAAAGTCGCCACCACATGGACGGGGGGGAAGGACTCCACCACCCTCCTGCATATGCTCCGGCAGGTAGGCGGCGGCAAAGTCCCCGTGCGGGTGATAAAAATCGACACCAGCGCCGACTTTCCGGAGATTTACTCCTTCGTTGACCGGCTGGCGAAGGAGTGGGACCTCGACCTCCACGTCCTCCGCAACGAAGAAGCGATAAAAACGGTCAAAGTGGCGGAAGACCCGCTCCAGTGCTGCTACCAGCTCAAGACCGTACCGCTTCTCAGCTTCATCCGGGAGCAGGGCCTCGAAGCGGTCTTCGTCGCCATCCGCTGGGACGAGCAGGAGGCACGCAAGGACGAGCCGTATTTTGCCCAGCGCCAGGATCCCGACCACCTGCGGGTGCAGCCCCTCCTGCACTTCCGGGAGATCGACATATGGAGCTACATCCGCAAATACAACCTGCCCTTCTGCGAGCTCTACCGGCGCGGCTACCGCAGCCTCGACTGCGCGCCCTGCACCGGCCGGGGCGGCCGGAGCGAACGCGGCGCCCGCTCGCAAAATAAAGAGGCTGCCATGCAGCGCCTCCGCGAAATGGGCTATTTCTAACCTCGAACCGTGAACCGTGAACTGTGAACCGTGAACTGTGAACCGTGAACCTCGAACCTTGAACCTTGAACGTCGAACGTTGAACGGACCCTCAAGGTCCATCAACCTGGCTTTAACGCCGAACGGAGTCAGGTAATCAGTGCCAAAATAATTTAAAATATGTGACGGCAGTACTTGAAAATTGGGTTAAGTTTAATTATCATTAGAATGTTACCCGATTCTGGAAGGAAGAATGGGAGGTGATGCTAACCCTCGTTCAATAAATTGTAGGCTACGAAATATATTAAATCGGCCGGAGAAGCATTTTTTATTAACAAATACCTGGAATGGTGGAAAGTTGAGCCGCAAAGACTTAAACATACCGACGGCCGGTTAATGGCTGAACTACTCTTACTCAAATTGAACAGAGGTGGGTTTTTAAGAGTTTAATTATTGTTAGACAGATTAGAAATGCGGTAGAACTCAATAGAAGTGCGGCTGTCCACGATACTAATACTAATGCGGCAGGATAAATTGTAGATAACTGTGTACCAGGAGGTGTAAAGTTTATGCGACGCTGGAAAAAGAATCTGGCGTTGGTCAGTATGTTGGTTTTTCTGCTGACCATGGTGTTGCCGGCTGCCGGCTGGGCGCAGTTAAAGATAATGCCCATTCCGAAAGCGCCCGGTGCGGGTTACGATGCGGCCAAACAGGCCCAAGCCATGGTACAGCGGCACGATATGGCGCCGAAGTTAGACAGTCAACTGGTTGAGAAGCTAAAGTCCGTTCGTGAAGGCGAACTGATCCCGGTAATTGTTCACATGAGAGAGAAGGCGGACCTGAAGAAACTGAAGATGCACTTCAACAAGCACAACTTCTCTCCCGCCGCCTTTGAGCAGCACAAGGCAGCGGTTGTAGACGAACTAAAGTCCCACGCGAAGAAGACCCAGGAAAAAGTCCTGGCCACCCTTGAGGACCAAAAAGCCAAAGGAAAAGCCAAGGACATCAAGAGCTTCTGGATCTTTAACGGCATCACGGCCAAAGCGGGTAAGGAAGTCATCTACGAACTGGCCCGCAACCCGGCGGTAGAAAAGATCGTTTACGACGACATCAAGTTTACCCCGGTAGCTGAGCGGGTTGAGGGCCGGGACGCTTCCGCCGCAGGTGCTTCAGAAGCAGTCTACGGCAGCGAGACGCCAGTGGAGCCTGCGGCTGAGCCGGCGCCTGCCGCCACCCAGCCGGCCGTTCCGGCTCCCCAGCAAGCGTCCGTCACATGGGGCATCTATAAGATCGGCGCCGATCAGGTCTGGAGTGATTACAGCTACAACGGCGCCGGTGTGGTGGTCGGCCACCTCGATACCGGCGTGGACCCCAGGGTGCGAGACTTACTTATCGACCCGAACGGCGACCCGGACGACCTCAATAACTGGAAACTGACCGGCTGGGCGGAGTTTGACTATTACGGCAACATGATCTCCAACGATCGCCAGTACGCCTACGACGACCACGGCCACGGCACCCATACCTCCGGCACCGTGCTGGGCGACGCCTACAGCGGCACGCACATCGGCGTGGCCCCGGGCGCCTGCCTCGTCTCCGGTAAGGTCCTGACCTACGGCTCGGGCACCTTCGCCCAGGTCGTCGCGGGTATGGAATGGATCGTCACCGTCCCCGGCGTGCGGGTGGTGAATATGTCCCTGGGTGCCACGGGGACGTACAGCGAGATGATCGAGCCCACCCGTAACATGGCGGAAATGCTCGTCTTCCCGTCCTTCTCCATCGGCAATTCAGGCGCCGGTTCGAGCGGCAGCCCCGGCAACGTCCCGGCCGCCTGCGGCGTCGGCGCCACGGATGAAAGCGATAACGTTGCCTGGTTCAGCAGCGGCGAATGGGTGGAATGGGCCGCCGACCCCTACCACGGAAGATACCTCAAGCCCGATATAGCGGCGCCGGGTGTTGACGTTTACTCCTGCCTCCCTGGCGGGAGCTATGATTACTGGAGCGGCACCTCCATGGCCGCGCCTCACGTCACCGGTTCGGTGGCCCTGCTCTTGCAGGCGCAGCCCTGGCTGAGCGTGGAGGAGTTAAGATCCCTGCTGAAGCAGACGGCAGCCGACCTGGGCGCGCCCGGTCCGGACACCCGCTACGGCTGGGGCCGGATCAACGTCAAGGCCGCCGTTGACCTCCTGCAGACCGCCGGCTTCGTCAGCGGCTCCATCACCGGGCCTGACGCCGAGGCGGTGGAGGCCGATGTCAAGGTGGACGGCAACTGGCTGGCCAAGGCCGACCCCGTTTACGGCAGCTATGATCTTGTGCTGCCGTCCGGCAGCCATGTGCTCAATGTTTCCCATCCCCTGTACCGCGACGGTACCGCTACGGTGAACATCGTCTCCGGCGGGTTCACCGAGCAGAACTTCAGCCTCGAAAGGAAAGCCCTTGGCAGCTTCGGCGGCACGGTAAGGGATTCCGCCGGCGCGCCGGTGCCGAACGCCGTGGTGGGGCTCGAAGGGGTGTGGGGAGCGGCAACCAAAACCGACAGCCAGGGCCGGTACCGCTTGGACAACATCCCTGAGGGAACCTACAAGATGCGGATGAGCCCCCCGCTGCCTTACGGCATCCAGCGGGTTGATGCCACCATTCCCGTAGGCGGCGGCCTGGTGATGCAGGACTTCACCGTAAGCACCGCCGACATCCTCCTGGTAGACCACGACTATTGGAACAACTGGGAGATGTACTACCTGGAGGCCCTGTTCCAGAAGGGCTACAGCGTCGCCTACTGGGACTGGGATGCGGCACTGGATGCTGATTACTATGACAACTGGGAGATTGATACCAACTGCCTCCCGCCCCTTAACGTGCTCAAACAGTTCGGCAAGATCACGCTGGCCGATTTTGACGGCTACGTGATTTGGCTGGATGACGAGTATACGGGTATGCGTGCCCTGCGCCAGTACCTGGACACCGGCCGGAAGATGTTCGTCAGCGGCGAGGACATCGGGTATATGTACGGGTGGGGGTACTATGAGGAGTTCTACCGTAACTACCTCCACGCGGAATATCTGGCCGACTGGTCTGGTAGCTGGCTGGTGCACGGCGTGCCCGCCGACGGCTGGCCGCGGGGTGTCTTCGACGGCGTGGATATGGACATCGACTTCGGCGGCGACGGCGCCAACAACCAGTGGTGGCCCGACGTGGTGGCTCCTGCGGACAACCAGGCGGTTAGCGTGGCCGACTATGTCTATCCGGACGTCGAAGGCTCCGGCGCCCTGGCCGTGGACGGCCCGCTGCACAGGCTGATGTACTTCTCCTTCGGCTTCGAGGGCATCAACGGCGCCTCTGCGCGCGCCGACGTCATGGACCGCGTCATGAAGTACCTCGACTCGCCTACGGAGAACACCCGGGAGACCATCAACTACTCCAGCGCCTGGAACGCCGTATCCGACACTAACGCCACCGACGGCCGCTACCGCATCAGCGACATGCAAAACGCCAAAGCAACCTTCGGTTTCACCGGCGACAACATTGTCTGGGTTACGGCCAAAGGCCCGTCCTACGGCAAGGCGGAGGTCTTCATCGACGGCGTCAGCAAAGGCGTATTTGACCTCTACAACGCCACCCAGGTGTGGCAGCATTTAATCAGCTTCACCGGCCTCGCCTCCGGCAGTCATACCATCGCCATCGTGGCCCTGCGCCAGAAGAACGCCTCCTCCACCGGCTACGGGGTGGTGGTGGATGCTTTCAGAGTCATGAAGGACAACACTGATCCAGCGGTGAGCTATTCAGGGACTTGGAATACGGCTTCCAGTCCTGCCTGGTACAATGGAAGCATGAAATATTCCGGTCAGGCAGGAGCAACTGCTACCTTTACGTTCAACGGGCAAGGGGTAGCGTGGTTTACAGGAAAGGGGCCGGTTCGAGGTATCGCGACGTTATACTTGGACGGCGTTTACAAAGGATATGTGGATCTCTACGCTCCAACGTACAGCGTCGGCGTTGGTAAAACATTCCTCGGGCTTGCAAACGCAACGCATACATTGAAGATCGTCGTAACAGGACAGAAAAACCCTGCGGCAACGGGCAATACAATACCAGTCGACGCGTTCGCCGTTTACACCGAGGACAATAACCCATCTATCGCTTACTCGGCCGCCTGGTACCGACGGGACGCTAGTGCGTGGACCAACGGGAATATGCATTATAGTGAGTCTGCGAATGCAAAGGCGACTTACGTGTTTGCCGGCAATTCCATAACCTGGCTGACCGGTAAGGGACCGAGCCGCGGCATCGCAAGGGTCTACATTGACGGCGTGGACAAGGGCACAGTAGACCTGTACGCGCCTAACTGGCTGGCTCAGGTTCCCGTCACCTACACCGGTCTGTTCTATGGTTTGCACACCATAGAGATTGTAAACACCGGTACCAAGAATCCTTCTTCAACCGGATATCAGATAATAGTAGACGCATTTAGACGTGGCTTGAACGAATAGGAAGTTGTTACCTCTGCAGGGAGTCACGGGTGAGAAAGTGACTCCCTGCAGAACTTATTTTCTAATGCCGGGCAAGGGGGAAGTCAGAGATAGGCAGCTATGCAACGCTTCCGCGAAATGGGTTACTTCTAACGCAGAACGCAGAACGGACCCCAAAGGTCCATCAGTATAAGCCTAACGTCGAACATCGAACGTCGAACGTAGAACGTAGAACGGACAGGAGGTTCACGCAGTAAGTGCCCAAGAAAAAGCTCCCGAACATCATCCTCATCGTCCTCGACACCGCCAGGGCCAAAAGCTTCTCCTGCTACGGCTACCACCGGAAGACCACGCCCAACATCGACCGGATTGCGGAGGAAGGCGTACTTTACAGGTGGTGCTTCGCACCGTCAAACTGGACACTTCCATGCCACGCTTCTCTTTTCACGGGTCTTTATCCGGTGAATCACGGCTGTAACGCTTACTCACTCTATCTATATGAAAACATCCCTGCCTTACCGGAGATTCTCCAGAATACAGGCTATAATACGGTAGGGATTTCTTGTAACGGTCTCGTCTCCGAGCCTATGGGCTTCAGGCGGGGTTTCAATGTCTTTAAAGAATGCTGGGGATTGGGATTTTCCAATTTCTTTCTCAAAGGAGAGACTCGAAAAGAGCGGGTGAAAGAACTTATCGACTTGCTAAGAGGGGGAAAATTCCGGGCACTTGGTCGGTGGTTTGCTACGAGGTTCTTGAAGAACCGGCTATCCGTAATTACGAACAGCGTTCCTTATACCCGTAAAGCTTTAGGTGTTGTAAAAAAGGTTTTGAAAGAACTTTTGGGCCATTCTTCGGGACCTCTATTCTTGTTTATAAATCTGATGGGAACTCATGCCGTTTATAATCCGCCGCATCCTTTTCGGGGTACGTGGTCTTCCCGAAGAATGACGCACCAAAAAGCACTGGGTGAGATAAAAGCCTATCCGGACTACTATGATTTCTACGCGCGTCCCGAACTCCAGGGAAAGGTAAATTGGGCCGAAATCACAAACTTTTATGACGAGGAGCTTTGTTTTGTTGACTCCGTGATTGGGCATATTTTCGAAATGGTAGAGTCGGCTGGGTTTAAGCAAAGTACTTTCTTCGTCATTACATCGGATCATGGAGAAATGCTCGGGGAACATGGTCTTTATGGCCATATCTGGGGACTTTACAATGAAGTTATTCACATCCCCATGATTATCAGTTTCCCAGAGTTCGGCTTTGGGCGGATAGTAGAAAACCCGGTCCAACTGCACGACCTCTTTGCAACCATTCTCGAAATAGCGGACATACCTTACCCTACGCCCAAGGATTCGATATCTTTGTGTTCAAGTGAGAAACGAACTGTTGCAATGTCTCAAGACGTAGATTCAGAAATGGACCTTGTACACATTATGGGCAGAAATCCGGATCTATCGCTGACTTCTCCGTGGGCATCCCGGAGTTGCGCCGTTGTTGATGAGGCGCTTATTAAAGCTATTGCAACGCCTTCCGGGTATAGGGAACTATATGATCTTCGTTCTGATTATCTAGAAGAGAAAAATCTTGGTTACAACAGAAAAGCCGAGACGACGGGGTTGCTGTTATGCGACGGACTTTTCGCGCCGGAGGGGCAAAACCGAAAGATACCAGAGCAGGAACGGGTTGGAGACATATGAAAGTAGGTGTCTATAGTTGCGCATCGCTTTGGTAAATCGTCCGAATGCCCTCACTCGGCCCGGCGGCGATACCGTTCAAATGCTGAAAACGAAAGAAGCTTTGGAAAAACTGGGCGTTTATGTTGAAATCGCTATAGGGGCGCAAACTCCTGATCTTTACGCATCATTCGATCTTGTCCATATCTTTAACGTTCAGACGTACAACTTTTCTTTGGCCGAAGCCGGGAAGGCAAAAAAAGCCGGCAAGCCCATAGCCTTGTCCCCCATCTTTTGGGACTTTTGGGATCTTCAAAGTGTTGTAGAAGGCACCGCCTACTGGTCACCTAAATGGAAGGCTGTTAGGAAGCTGTTCGGATGGAACCTTACGAAAGCCCTACGGAAAGGCTATTGGTTTCTTCACAAGAGCCGACGGATGCATTATAAAATAAAGCTCCTCCTCAAAATGGCAGATGTTTTGCTGCCCAATTCGAAGAGCGAGATGGACCTTTTGCGGCGGCAGTTCCATTTGTACTGTTATACCCCGCGTGGTTGCTACTTCTGTAAGCGTCTCTTTAACGCAGAAGCCGATATAAGTGTTGGTGATGACTGGCTTATAAAGACTGAAAAGAAAATTGGTATAGTGATTGCTCACACGGAGGTGGGAAAAGCAGTTTTGGAAGAAAACGAGTTGCTTGAGTTAGAGAGGATAAGCCATCCTGAAGTGTATCTGCCGAAAACACAGCCCCTAGGATACGCGTTAAAATGTTCCAGGCTTCCCGATTCGTACCTAAATTTGCTTGAGGCTTTACGAACTATTGGCCATCTTAACCGCTTTCGGGTAACGAGAAAGGTTCCAAGGGTTCTTAGATCAGTCCTTCTCAGAAGCATTCGCAGGAGGACTCCAGAATAGGGGATAGAGGCAGTGAGGATTCTGCACTATTTTCTGGGTCCCCAGCCGCTTCACGGTGGAGGACTTCTCAAATATGCCCACGACCTGGCAGTGGAACAAAGAAACCAGGGACATGAAGTTTTTCTGTTAATGCCTGGGTATCATGGTTTCCCAGGCTCTAGGACGAGAGTAGCGTTCTTTGATCATCTTGACGGACTTCCTGTGCACCAGATTGTTAACCCTAATCCCGTGTCGATTGGCTTGGGCATTAGAGAACCAAGAGCCTTCATGTGCGAGTTTAACAAGAAATTGTTTGTGGACTACCTAAGCCTCGCTAGACCCGATATAATCCATGTGCATTCCCTAATAGGTCTCCCCAAGGAATTATTGGTTGCGGCAAAGGTAGTGAATATACCAGTGGTCTTCACTGCACACGATTACTTCGGCATTTGTCCCACAGTGAATCTTTGGAGGTACGACAACAAAATCTGTAATAATCCGCTTGACTTTCGGACATGCCAGGTCTGCAACGAACGTGCTCCACGTGCTTCATATCTCAAGCTGGTTCGCAACTGGGCCTATGTTAAATATGGGCTTCGACGAACCCCCAAAATCCTGAAGGCCTTAACGGGTGGTGCCAAGTTCGCCAGGCAAATTCTTGGTAGGAGCGGAAAGGAGCACAGCACTAATGCCGATATAGTAAACGAGATGGTCAAATGTGATCACAGCGGTCATTATGCAATCTTAAGTGATTACTATTTCTCTATTCTAAAGATGTTTGATACCATCATTTGTGGCAGTAGCGTTTCACTGGAAACTTACGAATCATACTTTGCGATGAGAAAGGAAAAGGCAAATATTACCGTTGTTCCGCTGACGCATATGGAAATTCGTGACAATAGGACTCGGATTGACTACCGGCCGTTGTTTGATGGACGAGTTCATTTTGCATATATGGGATATTTGAATAATATTAAGGGTTTCTTTCGACTTATTGAGACGTTTGAAAACTTGAAAGCCCTGTACGATAATTGGCAGCTTCACATCTACGGAGACTATTCCGGCATTAACACGAGCGTCTATGACAGAGAACATTACTTCTTTCACGGGAAGTATTCTTATAAAGATTTGGACGGGATATTCTCGAATTCCAGCACTTTGATTGTTCCCAGTGACTGCAGAGAGACATACTCTTTTGTGGCTCTCGAGGCTTTCTCGTATGGTATACCCGTGCTGCTCTCAAGTACTGTGGGGTTCAAAGATAGAATAGTCAACAAGAAAACAGGCATTGTGTTCGGCAGGGATAGCGAATGCGATCTCAGGGATGTATTAATCAGGGTGCTTTCGGAACCGCAGACATTAGTCAAGTTCCACGAAAACATCTTAGCAGATAAGGAATTTGATGATCTTCTGATGAGTAAGCACTGGGGAAAAATGCAACAGGTATATCAGGAGGCACTGGAGAGTATTACAAACGGAAAAGAAGGCATGGTAGCCTGTGTATATCCGTCCCCGAAGAGTTCAACGGAGCTTTCATAACCTCCAGAATTCGGGAACCGGCCCGACCTCTCGAACGTTACTGTGCATGGGGCTTTGGGGTGAGAAAAGCAGTATGAAGGTAAGACCTGTGGCTGGTTTGCTCCTAACGTTGTTTTTTCTTATAGTAGTATTTACTGGGACCATCAAGCTGCTAACTATATTCCCGGGTAAGGGTGCGACCTCGATATTCGTTTCTGTGATCGTGGTTGCCGCCGCACTGCTGGCGTTCCTACGCAAAATCAGCTTGGACGGGTTCCTTGCCATTCTGTTGGTATCCACTGCATTTTTCATGACCCAATTAATTAGTGCTTTATCTATAACTTACCTAGCTCGATATCTCCTAATTTTTGCTGCCGCAACTGTCTGTTACGTCGTTGCGCTTGGTTGGTCTTTACAATTTGGGTACCGGTCTTTTATGTTTCCCGCGTTGCTCACGTTTCTTATAATTGCTCTTTCGGAGTTATGGCAATATGTCTTTCCTGATGACTATCATTCTTTTGCCCAGGTCTTGCTCACTGATGACGCCTTCAGAGAAAATTTCAACTGGTATTTAGCTGGGAAGATTAGCGGCCTTGCGGGTTTGCCAGGAGTAGCATTCTTATGCCTTATGTTACTTGGCTCTGTTTTAATGGCTTCCTTAATTCAAAAGAATGGCAACCGTGTTGGTTACCCGGTAGTCGGGTGGGTGTTATTTTGCCTGCTTGCAGCTGGAGCTTGGTTGTCGGGGAGTCGAGCTGCATTGATTTCTTTTTGTGTGTGGTGCATTTTCGGCTTTTATGCAATATTTTTCGGCCGAAGGACGAGTAGGTTTAGCAAAGCGCTATTCACCCTAACTCTGTTCGTCGTAGTGCCTGTTGCGGTGTATCAGCTCTTTTTAATTTTTCAGGAACAGTCGCGTTGGTTAACCATATATAGCAGGTTTGATTATTGGAAAACGGCACTAGAATTGTTTGCACGGTATCCTTTGACAGGGATCGGAGTTAATAACTACTTGTACTATGCTGAATCTGTAGGAGGCATTAGTATTTTCTCGGAAATTACGTATGTGCATAATATCTGGCTTCAGGTATTAGCTGAGACAGGCTTCGTTGGAACGGTAGTTTTCTTGATAGGCGTTTTACTTTGCGCTCGAAATAACTTTTTGTGCGTAAAGATTGCTCACAGGTACAGGGAGTATAATTTACTTTTTTTAGTGGGCGCAACATGTGCTTTCGGCATTTATACTTTAACAAGTAACCCTTTTTACGATCGGCAACCCCTGATGCTGTTTTTAGCTCTTCAAGGAATCGTAAACGGCCAGTTGGCAAGAATTGGCGTTTGGAAGGTGTATTCATTTGGTAAAGCGGCTCAGCGAGGTATATATCCTCATACTCAACTGGAACGGCTGGCGGGATACAATCGAGTGCCTGGAGTCGGTTCAGCAGTTGACCTATCCCAACTACCGTATCGTGGTCATCGACAACGGCTCTACTGACGACTCCGTGGAAAAAATCAAAACCTGGGCGGCGGGCGAGCTGTCCGTGGAGTCCAAGTTTTTCGCTTACGACCCTTCAACCAAGCCCGTGCGCTGGATCGAGTACGACCGGGCCACCGCCGAAGCCGGCGGCCTGCCGGAGCTGGAGGCGGAGATCGAGGCTCTGCCACCCAACCGCCAGATGGTCCTTATCCAGACCGGGGCTAATCTAGGCCTACCAAAGGTTTGAGTCAGGGTGTGCACGAATGGATCAATTGGTTGAAATCGCGCTCGCAACTTATAATGGCGCTAAATATATTGGTGACTTTTTGGAATCTCTTTTAAAGCAAACTTATCCTCTTTGGCGCTTGATTGTCAGAGACGATGGCTCCACCGATGCTACGAGGGATATACTTGATACGTTTAAGCGAGATTTTCCAGAACGCATTATACTAATACAAGACGAACCCAGAAACCTTGGGGTGCACGGCAATTTCAACCAAGTCTTACTTCATTCTGAGGCCGAATATGTGATGCTTGCGGATCAAGACGATATTTGGCTTCCCACGAAGGTCGAGCGTACCCTTTCAGTGATGCAAAGCTTGAGCAAAAAGTTTGGCAATGACATCCCTCTTCTTGTACATACGGATTTAAAAGTCATAAACGCCCAGGGAGAAGTGCTGGCCCCTTCTTTTTGGAAATATCAGAACTTAGATCCCAATTTTAGCACGTTGCTTAATCGTTTGCTCGTACAAAACGTTGTTACTGGATGCACAGTAATGGTCAACCGTGCACTTTTAGAGCGTGCGTTACCCATTCCTGGCGAAGCTATCATGCACGACTGGTGGCTGGGTCTGGTTGCAGCAGCTTTTGGGAAAGTTGCATATATTGAGGAACCCACCATCCTTTACCGTCAGCACGGAGCAAACGATACAGGGGCTAAACGCTGGGGACTACCCTACATTTTGAAAAAGTTACGCGAAGGAGCTGCCGGTTTACGAACAAGTATACATCGGACGCAGGTGCAGGCAAAGGCTTTCCTGGACAGGTTTAAAGAAGACCTTGATCCGAGGCTTTTTGACCAAGTGTCGAAATACGCTGAACTCGGACAGATGGGCTACTTACAAAGGCGCTTAGTGGCTTTTAAGTATGGTTTCTTTAAAGTTGGACTTGTCCGAAATATAGGTTTTTACGTAGCTATGTGAAAATGTTAAGCATCTACAAGGAGCGCGGCAAATGAGGGTTTCTGTAGTAATACCCACTCTTAACGCCGAAAAGTTCATCGGGCAGCTTGTTCCGATGCTCAAACGGCAAACGCTTCCCCCATCGGAAATAATTGTGGTGGACTCGTCTTCCGGGGACCGGACGGTAGAGATAGCCGCCGAAATGGGATGCAAAACAGTGGTCATCGAAAGGGAAGCCTTTGATCACGGTGCCACGCGGAACCTGGGCGCGAAACTCTCTGCCGGTGAAGTGATAGTCTTTATGACGCAGGATGCGCTTCCGGTGGACGATAGGTTTCTGGAAAACCTCGTCAGGCCCCTGACAGACTCATCAGATCCGTTAATAGCCGCGTCCTTTGGCCGGCAATCGGCGAGGAACGATGCCGTGCCTCCGGAGAAATTTGCCCGTTTGTTCAATTATCCGGATACGGGCATGGTCAAAAGCAGGGAGAACCTGCCGCGGCTGGGGATCAAGGCCTTCTTCTTCAGCAACGTTTGCTCGGCGGTCAGGAAGTGGGAATTCGAAGCGGTGGGCGGGTTTCCCGAAAAAATTATTATGAACGAAGACATGCTCCTGGCGGCGAAACTGATCCTTCGTGGCTATAAAGTAGCTTATGTACCCGATGCAGCGGTCCGGCATTCGCACAACTACAGCATAGCCCAGCAGTTCAGACGGTATTTCGATATCGGGGCTTCCTTTAGCATGAACAGGTGGCTTCTGGAACACGCCAGGGCCGAGGGCGAAGGCTTCAGATTTGTGAAGGAACAGTTGGCATGGCTCTTGCGCCACCGGCACTACCGGTGGATCCCCCACGCGCTGGCTCTTACGCTGGCTAAGTATGCCGGGTATAAGCTTGGCCTCATGGAGAAGCGGTTACCCGTCAGCCTGAAGAAAAGATTTAGCATGCACAGGCTTTTCTGGTCTTGAAGA
>QZIW01000045.1 GCA_003604985.1 Ammonifex sp. | reverse complement strand
GGAAGCCGGAAGCCAGAAGTCGGAAGGCAGAATTAAGAAGTCAGAAGGCCGGGGTAAGAAACTGGAAACAAGGAAAAATGAACCCTGTTGGATGCCCCAGACGATTTTTCGGAGGGACGACGATGCAGAAGATCTTCGTGCCGCAATTTCCACGACCGGGTCTGGTGTATTACGTGGTTCTCGTCCTTTACCTCCGGTTTGCGGTGCGGGCGAATAAAAGCGACGGCGTGTTTGGAGATTCTTCCAACGTTCTGCTGGAACTGATTACCTTCCTAACCCATATTATAAAGCAGGTGTTTATTAGCGGATTTCTTCCCCTTACGGGGAGGTTTTATTGGGGGTGAACATAATGGCTCCGGCAGACAATAAGAAAGGGAAGCACCGCGCCGCGTACCGGCAGGTCCCGCCGCCGCCCTGCCCCGGAATTCTGTACACGGTGGCGCCCGGTGATACTTTGTTCATCCTTTCCACCCGCTTTGGTACGCCGCTTAACGACATCATCGCCGCCAACCCGCAAATCGTGGGTCCTAATAAGAGCTTTGCCGGGCAAACCATTTGCATCCCTGCCGGTACTTGAGTTATATAAAGAGGGCAAAAAACCTTCAGCGCTGCCGGCCTTCTCCCTTGAGTCGACTGATAAACGGCGTGTCGACCGGGAGCGGGGGCAGCGCCTCTATTCTTTCGGCGGTCACGCTTACTCCCCCGCCCCGCCGGTGCAGGGTGCCCGCCACTTTAAGGGGGCCCCGCGCGGGGCCGAAAATCAGGTGGCCGTACTCCTGATAAACGTCTTCGAATACGGTCACGTCGGTCAGCCCGGTCTCGTCCTCCAGTGAGAGGAAAACGACGATTTTCCCGCTCCTGGTGGGCGGACGGTGCGGCCTTACGGGCAGCCCGGCCACCTTCACCGGCGCCCTGCCGGGAAGCCGGCGCAGTTGTCTGCTCGTCAGGTACCCCTCTTTTTGCAGGAGGCTTCGCCAGAAGCTCATGTGGTGCCGGCCGACCTCCAGGCCGAGGACCCGGTATTCCAGCGCGTGTTTCCCTGCGGGCGAAAAATCGGGCACGCCGGCCGGGGGGCCGAAGTCCAGGGTTCCCTGCCGTGAGGAAGCCAGGATAACTTCGGGCAGCCGGCCCAGCAGTTCCCGCCTGTTGGGGTGAAGCGCGTCGAAAGCCCCGCAGAGGACCAGGTTTTCCAGAATGTCTTTGTCCACCCGGGTACGGCGGTAAAAATCGGGGAGCGAGATAAAGGGCCCTCCGTCGCGTGCCCTCAATATGGCCGCGAGGGCGCCGCGGCTTATGTCCTTGACCCGGCTCAGGGGGACGCGTACGGCGCCGTTTTCCACCACGAACTTCTCACCGCTCACGTTGATGTCCGGCGGCAGGAATTTGATCCCCCTCGCCCGGGCCTCGTTGGCCAGCGTGGCGCTGGAATAAAAGCCCATAGGCTGGTTGTTGAGGAGGGCGGTATAAAAGTGGACGGGATGGTGGGCGGACAGGTAGGCGGTCCAGTATGCCGTGGTGGCGAAGGCCGCCGCGTGGGCCTCGCAAAAACCGTAGCTGGCGTAGCCTTCGAGGCAGGCGAAGACCTCCCGGGCGTTGTTCTCCTCCACGCCCTTGGCAACCGCGCGGCGCACAAACTCCTCGCCGACGGCCAGCATTTCCCGGAGGGAGCGGGCGTGGGTCATGAGGCGGCGAAGCCGGTCGGCCTCGCCCGGGGCGAAACCGGCCAGTTCGGTGGCGATGGCGATCACCTGTTCCTGAAAAAGAACCACCCCGTAGGTTTTCGCCAAAATGGGGGCCAGCTTCGGGTGCGGGTAAACCACCGGTTCCTGACCCAGCCGGCGCACGACAAAGGGGTCCACCATGTTGCCTTTGATCGGGCCGGGCCGGATCAGCGCCAGGCTGGCCACCACGTCTTCGATGTTTTCCGCCCTGAGTCTCGTTTGCAAAGCCCGCTGCGCCGGGCTTTCGAGTTGAAACACCCCCATGGTCTCGCCTCGGTTGAGCAGCCGGTAGGTCGCCCTGTCATTTAGGGGCAGTTTTTCGTAGCTGAAGCCGGGCCGGGCGGCCGAAATCCCTCCGGCCGCGTCGTCCAGGACGCTCAGGGCCTTAAGGGAGAGGAGGTCGAGCTTAACCAGGTTCAACTCCTCCACGTCGTCCCGGTCGAACTGGGCGATGCGCACTCCTTTGGCCGCCATTTGCAGCGGCGTCACGTCGGTGATGGGGCCGCCGGTCACGATCAGTCCCCCCACGTGCGTGCCGAGGAACCGGGGGAACCCGGCGATGCGGGCGCAGAAGTCGAGAAGCCGCCGGTAGCGCTCCTGTTTCCACGGGCCGCGCCGCAGTTCGGGGAAGCGATCGATGGCTTCGGCGATCCGGTCGGCGGCGATGGGGGGCAGGCTCTTGGCGAGGTCTTCTATTTCTTCGGGCAGGTACCCGAGGACCTTACCGAGGTCGCGCACGGCGGACCGGGACTGGTAGGTGGAGTAGGTGGCCACGGCGGCCACGTTTTCTTCGCCGTACTTCTCGTAGACGTACCGCGACACCTCGTCCCGGCGGCGCGAGTCAAAGTCGATGTCGATATCCGGCTTTTCCGCTCGTTCAAGGCTGAGGAAGCGCTCGAAGACCAGGTTGCGCGCGACGGGGTCGACCTCGGTGAGGTACAGGCAGTAGGCGACGGCGCAGGCGCCCGCCGAGCCGCGCCCGGAGCAGCGGATACCCCTGGAGCGGGCGTGGTTGACCACGTCCCAGACGACCAGAAAATAGTCGGCGAAGCCAAGCCGCGCGATAACGCCGAGTTCCTTCTCGAGCCGCGCGCGGACGGCCGGGGTAATGCGGCGGTAGCGTTCCCGCGCGCCCCGGTAAACCAGTTCCCGCAGCAGGGCGTCCGGCGACCGTTCTTCCGGCAACGGGAACTTCGGGTAGCGTTTTTCGCCCGCCGCAAATACGGGTTCGCACATTTCGGCTATCGCCGCCGTGTTCCGCAGTGCCTCGGGACACCACGCGAAGAGGGCGCGCATCGCCTCCGGACTTTTGAGGTATTTTTGGTCGTTTAAAGGGCGCTCCGGGTGGACTTCCTCTACGGAAATCCCAAGCCGCGCGCAGGTGAGCAGGTCGTGCACCGGGAAGTCCTGCGTCCGCGTGTGGTGGACGTTGTTGGTGGCCGCGACCGGGATGCCGAGGGTCTGCCCCAGTTCCAGGAGCGTGTGGTTCAAGAAGCGGTCGCCCGGCAGCAGGGTGTCCTGCAGTTCAAGGTAAAAATCCTTTCCCCACAGGTCAAGGCAGCGGCGCGCGGCCTGCTTCGCTTCCTCGTATTTGCGGCGGAGGATGAGGGAACGGATCTCTCCCCGGCGGCAGCCGGAAAGGGCGATAAGGCCTTCGCGGTGTGTTTCGATGTCGCTCCATGCGCATCGGGGTTTCCCGCGGGGGTTGTCCAGGTGGGCGCGTGTGAGCAGGCGGCAGAGGTTGGCGTAGCCGCGCGCGTCCCGGGCCAGCAGGGTAAGGTGGCGGCCGCCGGTAAGGGTGACCTCCGCCCCCTGCAGCGGTTTGATACCCGCGGCCTTTGCCGTGCGGGCGAAGCGGACCGCCGCGCTTACGTTGTCGTGGTCGGTGAGCGCCAGGGCCGGCATGTCCATGGCCGCAGCCTCAGCCACCAGGTCCTCGACGGTGCCGGCGCCGTCGAGGAAGGAGAAGGGGGAGTGGACGTGGAGGTGGACAAAGGTTTGCTTATTCATTTTACAGCTCCATATAGAAGATAGAATTCAGAAGCCAGAAGTCAGAATTCAGAATATAGAAGACAAGAATATAGAATATAGAATACAGAATACAGAAGTCAGAATTAGAAAGCAGAACCAAGAACTTAGAACTAAGAACTTAGAACGGACCGTAAAGTCAATCCGTTTTAGCTTAAACGTTGAACGTTGAACGTTGAACACGTTAGTCGTAGACTTTGTAAAGGTGCCAGGACTCATCCGCCGTGTCCAGGTAGACCTCCCAGAGGCCGCCGTCGGCAGTCTCCACCCTGAAAAACAGCTTCGGCGGTTCACCTTCCCACCAGCGCCCGGTATCCTTCCATGCCTCCAGGATGGCGCGCACGGTGTAAGTTTTGCCGCGCCAGGAAAAAGACCCGGGGAGGTCCTTCCCGCCGACCTTAATTTTTGCCGCCGGCGATTTCAAGGGGGTTTTCCTCCTGTCGCAAAGGGTCGTAAAAACAGAGCATCTTCTCCCGCCGGGTGGTCCCCAGTGAGGAGGCCGGGATTAACGTATGCCTGCGGTTGACCGCATCGAGTACCCGGCGGAGCCTGACTTCGCGCAGGGGGTCCTTGCCGCCGAAAAGGGTCGTCTGCGCGACCGGCGCCCGCGCCAGGCCGGTTACCGTGACCGTCAGGCTTTCCACGGGGGTGGTGACGCGCAGTCGGGAGACCATCTTCTGTAAGTTAAGGTCGAGGGCCGACGGCGCCCGGTGCCCGGTGAAAACGTTGACTATGTTCACGGGGCCGGCATCGGTGTCGGCTTCAAGGGAAAGTTCCCGGTAAACCAGAACCTTCAACCTCAGCTCCCGGGCCAGGGACGCGGCCAGTTCGCGGCAGGCGCCCGCAAGGGCCTGCCGGTTCACGGCGCCGCCCAGCGGTACGGTTAGCGACAGTGACTGCATATTGCGGTGATACCTCCTCGCGAGAGGGAATTTACTACGTTTTAAGGAGGCGTTAAAACCGGTTCGGCGTGACAAGAACTCGATGCGACGAAACTATTTACACCGGCGGTGTAATGGAATATAATTACTCCAAATAAATCCTAACCCGGTTTTCTTTACCCAACCTGATAATAGTATATGGGTTAAGTAATAAAATTGTACACCCGCGGTGAACACAAGTCAACCTTACGGTGTGACGGTTAGACAATGTGACAGTTAAACGGTTTATCGGTGTAACGGGAATTTAGAATACAGTAGTCAGAATCCAGAATTCAGAAGGTTGAAGGCAGAAGAATTCCGAATCCAAGTATTTTTATATTCTGTATTCTGTGTGCTGTATTCTGACCCCAAAGACCTACCGTCAAAGCTAACTTAGAACTTAGAACTTGGAACGGACCCCAAAGGTCCATCAACCTGAGCCTAACATTAAACGTATAAGGAGTGAACGGCTTGGCGGCCAACAGGAAGGATACCGGGAGCACGGCCTTGGGGCAGTACCTGGCTTCGAAGCGCTTGGCGAGCGGCATGTCCTACCGCGAACTTGCCGGCAAGGTCGGTAAAGCGCCGTCCACAATCCAGTCCTGGGAGCAGGGCAAGCGGCTGCCGGACCTTGACGACCTCTTTGTGCTGGCCAACGTCTTGGAGGCGGAACTTAATGAGTTGATAAACCTGGCCGCGGCGCCGCTTAGAGATTTGGAGAAGAGGCTTGCCGCGGCGGAAGACCGGCACAGAAAGGCGCTCCGGGAGGCCTCCCGCGCCGGCGCGGGCGCCCGGGAAAGGCTGGCCGCCGTCGAGGCCGACCGGGAGGTGGCCTTTCTCCGCAACCTTATCGCCCAGAGGGAAAAACAGGAGCGGCAGTCCAGGTCACCGTCGGGCGTCGTACCGCTGTATGATTTGAGGCGAGTACCTGTAATGGGCGGGATCAGGGCGGGGCAGCCGCGGCTTGCGGTGGAGGAAGAGCCGGACTACACCGGCGTACCGCGCGACGTGGACGTAGACTACGCGCTGACGGTCGAAGGGGACAGCATGGTCGGTGCCGGCATCGCACCGGGCGACGTGGTTTGGGTCAAGCGGGCGGATTTCGCGAACCACGGCAACACGGTGGTGGCCTTGCTGGAGGGGCGGGAGGTAACCATCAAGCACCTGGTCAGGGAGGAAGAATCCTACGTTTTGCGTGCCAACAACTCCGACCGCGAATATCCCGATATATATCTCGGGCCGGAAGACCGGATTATCGGTGTGGTGCAGCGGGTGGTAAAACGCCCCGGCCCGCCGCCGAGGCGGGAGGGAATTTAGAATACAGAATACAGAATATAGAAGATAGAACGCTTGGTTTCGCGTACGTCTGCGTGGACGAGCCGGCGCTCCGGGGTCTGGTGGGGCCGGTCGCCGTGCGCACCGCCGCTTCACCTACGTCCGCTTTCACGGGCGCAACGCGGCGAAATGGTGGCGGCACGACGAAGCGTGGGAGTGGTACGACTTCCTTTATTCGGAGGCGGAACTTGCACAGTGGGTCCCCCGTGTGCGGGCCGTGGCGGAGGGGGCGAACCGGGCTTTCATCGCCTTCAATAACCATCCCCGCGGCCAGGCGGTGCAGAACGCGCGGACGTTCAGGGCGTTGCCGGCCGCACAAGATGAAAGTATAAGTCTTGCTGAAAGGAGTTTTTTGGCTTAAAATAGTGCTATCTTGTTTATAAATCGACCTTATTCTTACCCCGGAGAGGAGTTGAGATTAGCGGAGATGAGAAACCTGAGACATAAGGACGACCGTTTTTTTCAACTAATGAATTTTTCTGAGAGGAGTTGAGTTTTTTGGAGACCAAGATCCTGCTTTCCGAAAAAGAGGTACCTACGGCGTGGTATAATATTATGGCCGATATGCCCAACCTTCCGAAGCCGCCGCTCCACCCGGGCACTAAAAAGCCGGTGGGACCGGACGATCTCTCCCCGATTTTTCCGATGGGGTTGATCATGCAGGAAGTTGCGACGGAAAGGTGGGTTCCGATCCCTGAAGAGGTGCTGGAAATATACCGCTTGTGGAGGCCGAGCCCGCTTATCCGGGCGAGGCGTTTGGAGAAGGCACTCGACACGCCGGCCCGCATTTATTACAAATACGAAGGGGTAAGCCCCGCCGGCAGCCACAAGTTGAACACGGCCGCGGCCCAGGCTTACTATAACAAGCAGGAGGGCGTTAAACGGCTGGCCACCGAGACCGGGGCGGGTCAGTGGGGAAGCGCTCTGTCCATGGCGTGCAAGTTTTTCGGCCTTGAATGCACCGTTTACATGGTGAAGGTGAGCTACCACCAGAAACCTTACCGGCGGGTACTGATGCAGCTTTTCGGCGCCGAAGTGCTCGCGAGCCCAAGCGACCGGACGCAGTCGGGCCGTTCGATCCTGGACGTCAACCCGGATTCGCCCGGAAGCCTCGGCGTGGCCATCAGCGAGGCGGTCGAGGACGCGGCGACGCACGGGGATACGAACTATTCGCTCGGCAGCGTGCTCAACCACGTGCTCCTGCACCAGACGGTGGTCGGGCTTGAGACCAAGGCGCAGATGGAAAAGGCCGGGGACGCGCCGGACGTGGTCATCGGCTGCGTGGGCGGCGGGTCGAACTTCGCGGGGTTCTGTTTCCCGTTCCTGCACGACCGGTTTGTGAACGGGGCAAAGACGCGCTTCGTCGCGGTTGAGCCCACGGCCTGCCCCACGCTGACGAGGGGGCTTCACACTTATGATTTCGGCGATGTGGCGGGACTGACGCCGCTCATTTACATGTACACGCTCGGACGGGACTTCATGCCGCCGGCGATCCACGCCGGGGGGCTCCGCTATCACGGGGACGCGCCGCTCCTCTGCCAGGTGGTCGCCGACGGCTTCGTTGAAGCGCGGGCTTACGGGCAGCGGCAGATTTTCGACGCCGCAGTCCAGTTTGCGCACGCGGAAGCAATCGTGCCCGCGCCGGAATCGGCCCACGCCATCAAGTGCGCGGTTGACGAGGCGCTGGCGGCCCGGGAAGCGGGCGAGGCGCGGGTCATCGTTTTCAACCTCAGCGGTCACGGCCACTTCGACCTTGGGGCGTACGACGTTTACCTGGCCGGTCAACTCGAAGACTACGTCCTGCCGGAGGAGGAACTTCACCGGGCACTCGCGCGGTTGCCCAAGGTGGAATAAGCATGCGTTTGCGGGGCACGATGCGGATAAACGCATCCGGGCATTTGGAAATAGGGGGTGTGAGCGCCCCGGCCCTCGCCCGGGATTTCGGGACGCCGCTCTACGTGCTGGACGAGGTTTTGTTCCGGGAAAACTGCCGGAGCTACCGCAAGGCCTTCGGACAGGGCAACCGGGTGGTTTACGCGGGCAAGGCGCTTATTTGTACGGCGATTTGCCGGATAATTGAAGAAGAAGGTCTATATCTCGACGTGGTTTCGGGCGGGGAGCTTTTCACGGCGCTTTCCGCCCGTTTTCCTCCGGAGCGCATTTACTTCCACGGCAACAACAAATCAGAGGAGGAAATTCGGCAGGGTATCAGTGCGGGTGTCGGCCGGTTCGTGGTTGACAGCCTCTCGGAGCTTGACCTGCTCGGCCGTCTGGCGGGGGAAGCGGGCACCCTGCAGGAGATCCTTCTCAGAGTCACGCCGGGGATTGAAGCACACACGCACGAATACATCCGTACCGGGCAAATCGATTCGAAGTTCGGGCTGCCCATAGCGACGGGACAGGCGATGGAAGGAATGCGCCGCGCGCTGGCGTCCGCCCACCTCCGCCTGGTGGGCATCCACTGTCACATCGGCTCGCAGATCTTCGACCTGGAACCTTTCCGCGAGGCGGCTCGGGTGATGCTCAACTTTACGGCGGAGGTGCGGACGGCTACCGGCTGGTTGCCCGAGGAGTTGGACCTGGGCGGCGGTCTGGGGATTTACTACGTCAGCGGTGACGACCCACCGGCCATTGGGGACTACGCGGCGGCTATTCTGGGTACGGTGCGGGAGACCTGCGCGGCGCTGGGGATGTTTCTGCCGCGGGTGGTTGTGGAACCGGGCCGTTCGATTGCCGGTGCGGCGGGGAGCACGCTGTACACCGTGGGTGTGGTCAAGGAAATTGCGGGGGTGCGGCACTACGTGGCCGTGGACGGGGGAATGGGCGACAACCCCCGGCCGGCGCTGTACCAGGCCCAGTACGAAGGGGCGCTGGCGAACCGGATGTTGGACGAACCCGCGAGCGTGGTCACCATCGCCGGCAAGTGCTGCGAATCGGGAGACGTTTTGATCCATAACGCCCGTCTTCCTTATCCGGAGCAGGGAGACGTTTTGGTTATACCGGCGACGGGCGCTTACAACTACACAATGTCCATGAACTACAACCGCCTGCCTCGACCGGCAATGGTCCTGGTGAGGGAGGGGAAGGCCGAGGTGATCGTGGCCAGGGAGACTTTCGAGAACCTTTTAAGCAACGACAGGATGCCCGATTCCCTATGGAAATCATCACCACACACCTGATCACCGACTTTGACGGCCTGGCGGCAGCGGTCGCGGCGAAAAAGCTGTACCCGGGCGCTTCTATTGTGTTGCCCGGAAAGTCGAGCCGCGGCGTGGAAGAGTTTCTGGCGCTGCACCGGGACGCCCTTTTCATTGAAGACCCCAAAAACGTGAACCTCAGCGGAGTCCGAAGGCTCATCCTGGTCGATACGCGCAACCCGAGACGTATCGGCCTTTTAAGCGCCCTTCTCGACCGCGTGGACGTGGAAGTACATATTTTTGACCACCACCCGGCGGACGAGATCGATGCCCGGGGGACGCTCGAGGTGGTCGAGCCGGTAGGGGCGACCACAACCCTCCTGGTGGAGAGGATCAGAGACGCCGGCCTTGAAATTTCCCCGTTTGAGGCTACGGTACTGGCACTGGGTATTTACGAAGATACCGGGTCCTTTCTTTATCCCGGTACTACCTGCCGGGACTTAACGGCGGCCGAATTCCTGCTGGCCAAAGGCGCCAACCTGATGGTCGTAGCGAACTTTTTGGGCCGTCCTCTAACCGGAGAACAGAAGCAACTGCTCAAAGAGCTGATTATCAACGCGGAACGGCACTTCATCAACGGCGTCAAAGTCCTGGTTACCAAAGCCCGAACGCCCGAGTTTTTTGAAGGACTGGCGACCCTGACGCACAAACTGGCGGAGATCGAGCAACTGGACGCGGTGTTCAACGTCGTGGGAATGGAAGGCAGGGTGTACATCATCGGGCGGTCGGTCTTGCCGGAGGTGGACGTGCGTTCCATACTCCAACACTTCGGGGGAGGGGGACACCCGTCCGCCGCCTCGGCGGTGCTTAAAGCGGCGGATGTTGACCGTGTGGCGCAAGATCTGCTGACTGTGCTGCAGAATTCGGTCCGGGCGCCGCTCACGGTGGCGGAGATAATGACGACGCCCGTGAAGACGGTTGCTCCGGAAACAACCGTCGCCGAGGCCGGGCAGGTAATGCTGCGTTACGGCCACAGCGGTTTGCCGGTGGTCCGGGACGGGCAACTGGTAGGGATCCTCTCCCGCAGGGACGTGGAAAAGGCGCAGCGGGCGAGGCTGGACCACGCCCCGGTAAAGGCGTACATGAGCAACCAGGTAGTCACCGTTGAGCCTTATCTGCCCGTTAGTGAGGCTCAGACGGTCATGATCGAGCACAACATCGGGAGGCTGCCGGTCGTTGAAGGCGGGCGCCTGGCGGGCATCGTGTCGCGCACCGACATTTTGCGGACGCTCCACCGTGATTTCAAGCCGCAGTTCAACCTCCTTTATTCTTCGACGCAACCAGAGACCGGCCGGCGCAACGTTGCGGCCATACTCAGAACCGGTTTGCCCCTCACAACGGTAAGTCTGTTGGAGCGGGCCGGCATTCTCGCCCGTCAAATGAGCACGGAAGCCTTCCTTGCCGGGGATGTGGTAAGGGACCTGCTTCTGGGGTTTCAGAGGCGGGAAGTGACCATTGTCGTTGAGAGCGACGCCTTGAGAATTGCGTCCGCACTGGCCGGAGAGTTCAACGCGCATTTCAAGCAGAACCCGCGGGTTACCGCCGCCACAATCACTTTTGCCGACGGCGGGAAATGTCACGTGGTTGAGGCCCGCACCGCATTTTTTGAGTACGCCCTTGGTACAAAGATTGAGAATACTTCTCTAAGGCAGGAGCTTTACCGCAGGGACTTTACCATCAACGCCCTGGCCGTTGAGCTCAGCCCGGAGAAGTTCGGGGTGGTTGTGGACTATTTCGGCGGCCGGGAGGACCTAAACTACGGTTTGATCCGGGTGCTGCACAACCGCAGCTTTACCGAGGAGCCGCTGCGGGTGGTGCGGGCGGTCCGGCTCGCGGAACGGTTCAACATGCAAATCGAGCGCCAGACACTCAGGCTCTTGCGGGAGGCGGTGCGCGAAGGGGTGCTGAACCGGGTCTTGCCGGAACACCTCTGGCAGGAAGTGCGTCTCTCCCTGGACTACGAGGGGGCCCCCCGCTTTTTGGGACGGTGTGCGGAACTCGGCATCTGGGCTTTTGTCTTTCCGGTGTCGAGCCACTGGGAGGTTGAGCCGGTGCTGACCTACCTGCCGCAGGCCCTGAAAACGATTGAGTCGTGGGGAGTCGTTTTCGGTGAGCGGTGGCTAAGTTATTTTATCGCGGCGGTTCACTGGACGAACGAACTATCCGCGCAGGACCTCTGCCTGCGGTACCGGTTCGGCAGGCACACCATCGCCAAGGTTACCGCGGCGCTTCGCCACTGGCACGACGCGGTCGGCAAGCTGGCGGTCCGGGGGCCGGTGAAAACGAGTTCGCTCGCGCAGACTGTCCTGCGCTTGCCGCGTGAAGCGTACCCGCTGCTCTTCGTCCTTTTGAGCGAGGAAGGTTATCAGGACCGTTTACGAGAAGTTGTTACGGCAGTTATTACTAATAAGCCGCGGTTAACGGGTAAGGATATTAAGGAAATGGGCTACCCTCCCGGACCTGTTTACCGGGAGGTGCTCGACGCCGTATGGCAAGCCCGGCTTGACGGCGCGGTATGGAGTCGGGACGACGAAGCGGCCTTCGCCCGTAAATACCTGTCCGGCTATACCGCAGCGCGAAAGGAAGTTGGTGTTTAACCTGGATGTTTTGGCGGTGGTACTGGCTTTTGTGGTGGGAATCACGGTGCACGAGTTTGCCCACGGGTGGACCGCGGATCGGCTAGGCGACCCAACTGCGCGGTACGCCGGCCGGCTGACGCTTAACCCGGTGGCGCACGCCGACCCGGTAGGAACCATATTGTTGCCGATCCTACTTATAGCGACGGGAAGCAGGTTCATTTTCGGTTGGGCCAAGCCGGTGCCGATAAACCCGTATCACTTTCGGGACAGGCGCCGGGGGCTGGTCCTGGTCTCGGTTGCAGGTCCGCTCGCAAACGTGGTCACAGCCGTACTGGCGGCGGTTTTACTCGGCTTCTCGGGTTTTACTTCGCCGGTTCTTGCGGACATTTTCATAACGATAATTTGGATTAATATCATTCTTGCGGTTTTTAACCTTATCCCGGTGCCGCCGCTCGACGGGTCTAAAATCCTGGCCGGACTTTTGCCGGGACGGCAGGAATGGCTCATCCGGTTCGAGCAGTACGGAATGATTATCCTCGTACTCCTGGTCTTCAGCGGGGCCCTGGGCGTTTTATTCAGGTATATTGTGGACCCGGCGGCCAAACTGCTGATATTCCTTGCGACAGGGGTAAGGTTTTAGAAAACCGAGGTTTTTCTCGAAGGGGGAGAAGTATTGAGGATTCTAAGCGGCATGCGCCCCACGGGGCGTTTGCATCTCGGACACCTGAGTGTTTTGGAAAACTGGCTGCGCTTGCAGGAAGAGAACGAATGTTTCTTTTTCGTCGCCGATTGGCACGCGTTTACCACGGAGTACGAAAATCCGGGTCAAATTAAAGACTTCACCTACGAAATGGTCGGCGATTGGCTGGCGGTCGGCATAGACCCGGAGAAGAGCGTGATTTTCGTCCAGTCCCAGGTGCCGGAGCACGCGGAGCTTCACCTGATTTTTTCGATGTTCACCCCGCTTTCATGGCTGGAGCGGGTGCCTACGTACAAAGACCAGGTGCGTAAACTGGCCGAGCAGGGAAAGGACATTACCACGTACGGGTTTCTGGGGTACCCGCTGCTCCAGGCCGCGGACATATTGATTTACCTTGCGGAGGGGGTGCCGGTGGGGGAGGACCAACTGCCGCACATCGAGCTTTGCCGTGAGGTCGCCAGGCGGTTCAACCATCTTTACGCGCCTGTGTTCCCGGAACCGCAGGGGATTCTGGCCGAAATCAAACTGGTGCCGGGAATAGACGGGCAGAAGATGAGTAAAAGCTACCACAACGAGATTCCCCTGACGGCTGCCGCCCAGGAACTTGCGCGGTTGACCAATATGATGGTAACCGACCCTGCACGCATCCATAAGGACGACCTCGGGCACCCGGAGGTATGCACGGTTTACAAGTACCACGCGCTGTACAACAACGAAGTAGCGGAAATAGAACTAAGCTGCCGCGCGGGGAAGATCGGGTGCGTGGCGTGCAAGAAACGGCTGGCACAGATCACCGAGGGGGTCCTGGGCCCCGTTCGCGAGCGGCGGGCGGCGCTAACGGCGCGAAAGGGATATATCGAGGAGGTCCTGCACACGGGCCGCGCCAAGGCGCAACTGGTGGCGGCAGCCACCCTGGAAAAGGTGCGGGCCGCCTTGAATCTATAAACAAGCAAGACACTTTCCGGGGGGCCAAGAAAAGAAGCGGGGCTGGTGTTGCGAGCTGTTGTGGATCGGGATCATAATTGCGCTGCTGGTGGTAGTCGGCCTCGTCACAGCTTTCAGCCGCGTATCCCTCCGGCTGGAATACCGGCGAAGGGAAAAGAAAGAATCGTTCGTCCTGGAAGTCTCCGCTTTTTGGGGGCTTTTTAAATATCGCTTTGTTGAGCCGGCCCTGAGGGTAAGCGCCGAAGGCGAGATGGCGGGGTTGGAACTGGAGGCGAAGACCGGAAAAGAGCCCGCTGCCGAAGTATCCTATTTTGCCAGTTTTCCCTTAGTATTCCGCCTCGTGTGGGGTTGGCGGCGAATACTCACACGGAATCGGAAGGCCTTTGCTTACCTGTGGCGTCGGTCACAAGTAACGCGGTTTGAGTGGCACACCGTAGTCGGAACGGGCGAACCTTCAACGACGGGGATCGTCTGCGGTCTGTTGTGGGGTGCCGCGGACATTCTCCTCGGGCGTTTTTCCCCGCGTTTGGAAGCCCCCGCGAGCGTCAGCGTGAAACCGGACTTTTTTGCGCCGGTTTTCGGCACTTCGCTTCACCTGGCTGCTTCTTTGCAAATGAGGCACCTTTTGGGCGCCGGCCTCCGTCTTTTTCAAGGCCTGAAAAAAGGATAGCTCCCGGCGATTTTGCGATGGCAAATGTCGCCCCAAATCCGGCACTAATATCCTCAAAACATGCCTGACACCGGCATTCCAGATCAACGCCTCTTTACCAGGGCCGGTACCAAACCTGCGTTCTTTGGGAGGTGCCCGTTGAAAATAGACAGTTACCGTTTTGGCGAGATAGTTATAAACGGTAAGCGCTACTCTCACGACGTTATGGTTTTTCCGGCGTGCGTCACCCGGTGGTGGCGCAAGACCGGTCACGAAGTCGCCGTTGCGGACTTAAACGAAATCATCGCCGCCGGTCCGGAAATCCTGATTATCGGCACGGGCGCCTACGGAGCCGTTCGCATCCTTCCCGAGACGGAGAGTTTTGTGGCTTCCAAAGGGATAAAATTGATTGCCGTGCCGTCACAACAAGCCTGCGAAAGGTACAACGAACTCCGCAGCAAGCACCAGGTTGCAGCCGCCTTTCACCTCACCTGTTAACCCCTCAAACCTTCCATCTGACTTTCAGGAATTAAATGGTATATAAAAGGAAGTTCTACTGGGCTTTTCAAATTGCGAATATTTGGAATTTATTGAGAACCAAAAAATATAAAAATTTGACCGATAACTAAGTTGTGAATTTATAACTTGACGGAATGCCGTGGTAGTACAAACGCGACGACTTAGAGAACAAAACACGGTTCACGGTGTTGTATTTTTATTTAGAGATAAATTGAGCAGGCGTCTAGAGGGCAGGTTCCTGGTACGCGTTCAGGCTTAATGTGTTTCTCGGGAGGGATACAGGTTT
>QZIW01000086.1 GCA_003604985.1 Ammonifex sp. | reverse complement strand
CCGTAGACAGTGCCTATCCCTGTCTGGACGATAGAATAAGTCCTTTTTGGATAATACGAACAAAAAACCGGTACCTATATCAGGACCGGTTCTCTTTTTCCCCTAAATCTCCGCAGTATTTCTTCATTCCCAAGTAGACGGTTCTCTGTCACGCTTCTGCCATCATAACCGTAACCGTAAACCGTGCCAATGGTGCCACAATGGTGCCAATGGTGCCAGGCACCGAACTTATTAATACGACCGGTGATATTATTTTAGAGGTTACGGTGTGAGCCGTCTCCCGCGTAAAGCTGCTTTAATCCCGTGAAGGGCGCAAATAGAGGACAGGGCTGCTTTTTGGCGCCCATCGCCTTAGGTTACAGCCGCCGGGTCAGCCAGGCGCTTGGCTGCACCGTCGAGTACAACGCCACCGACCAGACGGTGACCGTACAATAGCAAGAATATCGTAAGCAGAACCCGAGGAACCCGGAGCGGAAACGCCCCGGGTTCTTAATTTTATAACTTAGTCGGAGAGGGGACTATACTATCTTTACCGTTGTCTTGGATTCAACGGACCGGGTGTGGTAAAATCGAGGGTAAGGAAGGAGGTAATGATTTGTGGGCAAAGAAGCGGGAAATCTTGATGCGGCCTTTTTACGAAAAGTTCGTCCTGTTCTCAGAGAAATGGGATTTGCGGGCGAAAAGGAGGCTTTAAAAGAGCAAGTCTTGCTTTTGCTTCTGAGTAAGATAAGCCGTTATGAGGCGGAGTGTGCCTTCTTCGAGAAGAAATACGGAATGTCGCTTGAGGAATTCGTCAAACACCTTGAAAGTCATGAGAAGGAAGATTTTGAGAAAGAGGACGACCTTCTGGACTGGCGTTTTGCGAGTGAGACGTTGGATGAGCTAAAGCAGCGGGTACAGGAAATTGAACGTGCTTAACGTTGTCAAGGCATTTCGGGCAATTATTAAGGATTTTATCATAGAGTTATTGGAGCGTGAGGGAAATAGGCGGCGTCTCAAGGCGCGGCTTATTTTTATTGACGGCAGCACGTTGCGCGTAAAGGACTATCACTTTGGCGACCAGAGGAAATATGCTTATCACTGGACGAACGTGAAGGGAGAGCTTATCATCCGTTGGGATAACGCTCCTCATTGGTCCTGGATTAGTACCTTTCCCCACCATAAACATGTCAGGTTCGTCGAGAATGTTCAACCGTCCTTGGAAATGAGCCTTGTCGAGGTGTTGACAGTGATTGAAGGCAAAATACTCGCGTCTCAGCGATGATCGTGGTCCCCAGCGGTACTTTGCTCGTTATCACCGTATACGAGCCGGCGCCGCCGAAGTGGGTTGACGCGCGCACGCGTGGTTGTCGGGAAGGAGGTTAAAATATGGTAACCCGTTGCTACCTGTGTGGGGGAAAGACTGTTAGGAAAGCCGTCACTGCGGAAAATTGGTGGGGTGATAGTTTGGCGCTTGTAGAGAATGTACCCGGCTGGGTTTGCGAAGAGTGCGGCGAGGCTTACTTTGACGCTGAAACCTGCAAGCAACTGGATCGGCTTCGTGAGGCATCTCCCCCAGCACAAAGAACGATCGAGGTGCCAGTCTACCTTTTTCCATAAGTGCCAGGGAATAGCCGCGTGCGGGCTGAGTAACCCGCACCAACGGGAGGGGAAAAAGCGGACAGGCTGCTTTTTGGCACCCATCGCCTTAGGTTACAGCCGCTGGGTCAGCCAGGCGCTGGGCTGCACCGTCGAGTACAATGCCACTGCCCAGACGGTGACCGTACAATAGCAACAAGCTCGTAAGTAGAACCCGAGGAACCCGGAGCGGAAACGCCCCGGGTTCTTGATCTTATTGGGTATGGATTTGGAACAATGTTCTTCAATTTTGTGGTAGAATAACATTGGTTAAGAGAAGGCACGACGGGAGTGATACAGATAGTGCAGACGGAGAAGCACGCCACGGTTAAGCTTAATATCCCGGCGGGTATTTTGCACGCGGTGGGATTACGTCAGACCGAACTCCACCAGGAGGTACTCGAAAGACCGGCGCTTTCATTCTATGCTGATCGTACCCTTTCTTTTGGTCAAGCGGCCCGTTTGGCGGGGCTGGATTATTGGGCCTTTTCTGATTTACTCGCACGAAAGAAAACGCTTTACCACTATGACGTTGAAGACCTTGAAAACGACCTTGAAAATGCCAAGGAACTAGGCTTACTCTAATGCGGGTGGTAAGTGACGCAGGACCTCTTATAACATTAGGGCGAGCAGGTTACCTTTGGCTTCTATCGGCTCTTTTCGGCAAGGTCGTGATTCCGAAGGCCGTATACGCTGAAGTAGTCGAAAAAGGGGAAAAGCGTGCGGGCAGCAAGAAGTTTCAGGAGGCGTCATGGCTCGATGTAAGAGAGGTAAAGAATAAGACTGCTCTTAGACTAGCGTCCTGGGGGTATCCGGCGAAGCCATTGTTACGGAAGGGTTAAGAAGGTTTCTGACGGCTAAAATTGAGGAAAACGAGAGTATTATGCACGAGTTAACCGCGCGGTGGGGAGTTGCCGGATATCTTGAATTGGAGGAGAAAATCCGGCTGGGCAAGGAACCTGAACACCCCGCATGGGAAGACGTAATTCTATGGGAGCATTGACGGTGCATACACGGAAGCTTAGGGAATTGTTGAATAGGGTAGGAACGGGTGACGCATAGTTGGGTTATCGTAAAAATCAGGCTGTCGCGGCCCAGTACACCGAGATTTTGGCGCGTGTTTTTGCGGAAGGAATCTGACCTATCCTTGAGAAGGATAGCAGACGTATTAAAAATCAATCGGGAAATTGTCCGCGGAACAACCTCGGCAATGTCGAAAGAACCCGTGACACGAAGTCCGAAAGGGGATTGATTGTAATGCCTATTTTGAGCGCTTTTGTGGCGGCGGCGATGGCTGAAGCGCGTTACAAGGTAATGGATGACGGTAGCTTCTTCGGTGAGATACCGTCCTGCCCCGGCGTCTGGGCAGATGAAGTTACGCTTGAAAAGTGCCGGGAGGTACTACAGGAAGTTTTAGAAGAGTGGCTCATCTTGAAGCTCCGCGATCGTGACCCCCTCCCACCGGTTGGAGGGATCGATCTCAACCGTGTGATGGCTGAAGCATGAGGCCCGTCAGCAGGCAAGAACTGATACGGCGACTACGCCGTCTTGGTTTTGAAGGTCCGTTTTCGGGCGGAAGACATTCTTTTATGCGGCGGGGACCGCTTAAGCTACGGATACCTAACCCGCATGAAGGCGATATCAGCCCGGCACTCTTGAAAGAGCTTTTGAGGCAAGCCGGTATTACCAAGGACGAATGGTCAGACGGAGAATAACAAGTGGAAAGGAGAAACTTGGTGGGTTAGAAAGTGTGTCAGTAATAGAAGTTTAAAACCACCCCGGCGGGGTGGTTTTGTCTTACCAGCGGTGGGTGGGGTCGCCCTGCTGTGCCCCGTACCCCGGTTCCTGGCCTGTGTGGAAGCCCTGCATTCCGGGCGTGGTGTATTCCTGACGGGCGCCGGCGCCCGGCGCGTGCTGGGCGTGCATCCCGGCGGCGGTTGACCGTGCCATGTCCACCGGGTACCAGCCGCGCTGGTGCATCGCGTCGAAGAGCATCTTCGCGTTCGACAGTTCATCGTTCATGAGCCTCAGGAAAGTGTTCCTAATCTGGTCGTTCGAGGACTCCAGAGCGGCAAAATGGTACGCATGGGAGTAATATTTACTGTCTGCAAGGCAATCGGTAAGGATATCCTTGTCGTCGAGCCTCATTTTTAACCCTCCTAATAATGTGTTGGCGATTGCGGGACGCCGGCCCTGCCGAGCAGACCGTTCAGGACGTTGCTGTGCTGCTGGCTGATCTGCTGCACCTGGTTCAGCAGCCCCTTGAGGGCGGGGTCCTGCATGGTATCCGTGTAACTCATAAGTTTCTTGGCCCGAACCTGTTCCAAACTCAGCTTGTCCCGGATCTGCAGTTTTTCCATCTCGCTGATGTTGTCCACGCTTTAAACACCTCCTGAACGTATTTTGATACGATTGGGTACGGTCTATCCAAAAAAGAGTAAAAAATCCATGACTTCTGGACGGCTTTTGGAAACGGCGAAAAAATTGCCTGTTGCGCCGCCGCCCGCCCCGCCGCCGACCACAACGCCCGCAACGTTTTTGGTGTCGAACCTGAGGTAAACGAAGCAGCCGGAAAATTCGTGGGATTTTTAAGCAGAAAAAGAAATAGCAATATAACGAACCGGGAAGGGAATAAGCTGTTCAAAGCGAACCCCATTTTATGAGGAAATATATCGAAAGGAGGTGAACGGTGGTGAATATTGAACGCGCACTCCGTGTTCCGCTCGCAGAGGGCGGCCTCGTTAAGACGATCATCGGCGCGCTGCTGAATCTGATTCCTATTGTAAGCTTCCTTTCCTCGGGATACTTGCTGGAGCTTATGGGCAACGCCGCCAAAGAAAAGCACGAAATGCCCGCCTGGGAAAACTGGGGCGCAAAGTTTATAAACGGGTTCCTGGTTCTCATCATTGCCCTAATTTACATGTTGATTCCGCTGATTATCATTTCAGCCTGTGGTGGTTTGGAAGCGTACTGTCAGGGGGGAGGCTGGGGACTGCTGTCCGGCGCGTTTGCGCTCGCTACGATCGTCGCGATGATCATAGGCTTTTTCATCCCCATGGCGCTGGCGCACTTCGCTTATTCCGGTAGCTTTTCCGCCGCTTTCAGCCTGGGGACTATTTTTTCGTACATCGGAAAGGTTATCGGTGCCTACGTCCTCGCCTACATCCTGATAATTGCGCTTGCTATCGCGATGATGATCGTTTCGATAATCCCGATTCTCGGCTTTATCATCTGTATTTTCGCCGGCTTCTACATCGGCTGCGTCGGTTCCATCCTTTTCGGTGACGCCTACCGTCAGGCGCGCGCGGCGGACGCCGGTGCCGGCACGGGGGCTTAGAAACGACTTTAAGCTTAACTCAAGCCCCACCCCATGCGCGGGTGGGGTTTTGTTTGTGCGCCCGGAGTGACCATTTTCGCGCGGTACCCGGTGTAACAAATCGCTCCGGTTGGTTGGCCCGGGGGAGTTTTTGATATAATTGTACCTGGCGTTTGTTGAACTTTGAACCATTTTGAGGGTTGAAAGCAAGGAGAACCGAAGTGACGAAACAATACTTCACTTATACTTACGGCTGCCAGATGAACGAGTCCGACAGCGAGGTCATGGCCGGCATCCTGGAGGAAGCGGGTTACACGCGGGCGGCCCGGGTTGAAGACGCCGACCTCGCGCTTATCAACACCTGCTGCGTCCGCCGGACGGCGGAGAACAAGGTCTGGGGGCTGCTCGGGAGCCTGGGGCACTTGAAAAAGCGCCGGCCGGGGATGGTCATCGCCGTCAGCGGCTGTATGCCGCAGCAGGAAGGCGTCGCGGACGAAATCCGGCGGCGTTTTCCCGCCGTCGACCTGGTGATCGGCACGCACAACCGCCACGAACTCACCCGGCTCCTGGCGCGGGTGGAAACCGAGGGACCGGTAACGGAGGTGCTCCCGGAAGCCTGCTGCGTACCGGAGGGTCTGCCCGTTAAACGGGAAAGCGCCCTCCGGGCATGGGTACCGGTGATGTACGGCTGCAACAATTTTTGTACCTACTGCATCGTCCCCTACGTCCGGGGCCGGGAGCGGAGCCGCAGACCGGAAAACATAGTCCGTGAGGTCGAGGCCCTTGCAGCGCAGGGTTGCCGCGAAGTCGTACTGCTGGGCCAAAACGTTAACGCATACGGCAAGGGTCTGTCACCGCGCATAAATTTCGCCGGCCTGCTGGCCCTGTTGAACGAAGTCGAAGGGCTCTGGCGCATCAGGTATACCACTTCGCACCCGCGTGATTTCGGCGACGAGTTGATTGAGGCGGCGGCGCGGCTGGACAGGGTCTGCGAGAACTTCCACCTCCCCGTACAGGCCGGTTCGGACCGGGTGCTCCGCCTAATGCGGCGGGGGTACACCCGGGAGGGTTACTTAGAACTCGTGCGGAAAATACGCGGGTCCGTACCGGGGGCCAGTATCACCACCGACATCATGGTCGGTTTCCCGGGGGAGACCGAAGAGGACTTTGCGGCTACCCTTGATCTTGTCCGGCAGGCGCGTTTCGACCAGGCTTTTACCTTTGTTTACAACCCGCGCCGCGGTACGCCCGCAGCTTCCTTTGAGGGCGCCGTGGCGGAGGAAGTGAAGTCCCGGCGCATCCAGGAACTAATCGGTTTGCAGCAGTCGATCGGCCGCGAACTGAACCAGGCGGAAGAGGGCAGGGTGCACGAGGTTCTCGTCGAGGGGCCGAGTGCGGGCAACCCGGAAAGGCTGACGGGCCGTACCCGGACTAACAAGACGGTGGTCTTTGACGGCGACCCGGCGACCGCGGGGAGGCTGGCGGCGGTCCGGATAAACACCGGCCGGTTGACCCACCTTGAGGGGAAGGTGGTTGGGAAGGATGAAGGATGAAGGATGAAGGATGAGAGGTAGGGAAGTTAGTAGTCACGAGTCGAAAGTCACGAGGCGAAAGTCAGCAGTTACCGTATTAGCTTCATTACTATTCTGGATTCTGAAATTCTGTTTATGAAATATAGAGCGCAGAGCGTCGGTGCGCCACGCGTTTTCCGGGCTCTTGCTAAGCTTACTTTGGTAACTTATAATTAACCTAATTATGCCCTGGATGCCCCCGGCGGAGCCGACGCCGCTTTAGGGAGAGTGGAGCACCAGACGATGAGCCTGAGCACACTCAGGCGAGGTTTGGCAGTGGTCTCCCAGCAGGTGGTGGAAAGGGTCCACGGGGGGAGGTGAAGAGGTGACGGTTTTAGTCAAGGCCTGGGAGTTGGGCGCCGCGATCAGCGAGAGTCAGGAACTGAAGGACGTCCGCACGGCGGAAGAAGCGATGTTTAAAGACACGGACTCACGCTCTCTGATCGAGGAATTCGAGCAGTTCCGCCAGGAGCTTGAGTCTATGGCACGTCAAGGCGTCAAACCAACGTCCGAGAAGCAGAATTTGTTTAACGAGGTACGGGTCCGTATGAACGCGAACGCGCTGATTTGTGACTTCATGGAGGCGCAGGAGCGTTTCAACAAAATACTGTATCAGGTCAACCAGATTTTGAACCAGGCGATCACCGGCTCAACCGGCTGCAACGTTGAAGGGTGCGCCAGTTGCGGCGGGGGTTGCGAAGAGTAGCTGTTCCGCGCATCAGGGCTTAAACCGGTGAGGTGCTTTGTCTCGCCGTCGGCCCCCGGGGTTCCGGGGGTTGTTTTTTTTCAGCCGGCTGCTCTGGTATAATGGGGTTTGAGAGGAGGATTTTCCCCTTGAGCCTTACCCCGATGATGCGGCAGTACATGGACATTAAAAAGCAGTACCCCGACGCCATCCTCCTTTTCCACCTCGGCGACTTCTACGAAATGTTCGCTGAAGACGCCCGGACGGCTGCGCCGGTGCTGGAGGTGACCCTGACCTCCCGCGAGGCCGGGAAATTGGGGCGGGTGCCGATGTGCGGCGTTCCCTGCCACAGTGTTGAGGGGTACATCGCACGCCTGGTGGCCCAGGGGTTCAAAGTCGCCATCTGCGAGCAGTTGGAGGACCCCGCGCAGGCGAAAGGGCTTCTCAAGCGGGGCGTTACCCGGGTCATCACCCCGGGGACTTTTTTCGAGGGTCGATCCCAGGACCACAGTCAGAATAACTATATCATCAGCGTTGCGCCGTCCGGTCCCGAATGTTACGGGCTGGCGGCGGCGGACGTGGCTACCGGTTATTTTGGGGCGACGGAGTTCAGCGGGCCGGGAGCGCGGGAGCGGCTCTACGACGAGCTTTACCGGTTGCAGCCGGTTGAGGCGGTCCTGCCCGGAGGCGCAAAAGAGCTTGCGGGCCTGGTGAAGGCGGCCGCCCCCGCAGCGGTGACTTTTCATCCGGAGGCTGCCTTTGACCGGGGCACGGCTTCGGCGGCACTGGAGGGTTACCAGCTTGAAGGCGGCCGGCCCGGCACTCAGTTGCCTGAGTGCCGGGCGGCCGGGGCGCTCGCCGCCTACTTGAAGGCTACCCAGATGCGCGATCTCGCCCACATGAAGGCGATCCAGTTTTATACCCCGGCGGGTTTCATGGTGCTCGATGCCGCAACAAGGCGCAACCTTGAGCTTACGCGGTCTCTGCAGGACGGCAGCCGGCGGGGCACGCTCCTCGAGGTCCTGGACCATACCCTGACCGGTATGGGGAGCCGGCGGCTCCGCAGTTGGCTGGAACAGCCCCTGCTTTCGCCGGGGGCGATCAACGAGCGGCTTGAGGCGGTTGAAGCGCTTATCGCCGACGGTCTGGCGCGGGACAAGCTGCGCGCCGCGCTCCGGCAAATCGGCGACCTGGAGCGGCTCGCGGGCCGGTTGGCTTTCGGCATGGCCAACGCGCGCGACCTTTTGGCGCTGAGGGATTCGCTTCAAGCGGCAGGCGCGCTTAGAGAAATCTTCGCGGCGGCGGAAGGCCTGCTTAAAGCTCTGGTCGGCCGGCTCGCGGACTTAAGCGACATCATCACGCTGATAGAAAGCGCCGTCGCCCCCGAGCCGCCGGCGGTGCTTGACCAGGGCGGAATCATTCGTGAAGGCTTTAACGAAGAGGTAGACAGGCTCCGGCTGGTGCGGCGGGACGCGCGGGGCTTTATCGCGGCCCTCGAAGCCGAAGAACGCGTCCGTACCGGGATCAAGTCTTTAAAGGTAGGATACAACCGTGTTTTTGGTTACTACATCGAGGTCACCAAGTCGAACCTTTCCCTTGTGCCCGCAGAATACCAGCGGCGGCAGACGCTTGCTGCCGCCGAACGCTTTGTTACCCCGGCGTTAAAAGAGTATGAAGAAATGATCTTTGGCGCGGAGGAACGGTTAAAAGCACTGGAGTTCGAGCTTTTCAGCGCGGTGCGGGAGGAGGCGGCCGGCGCGGTCGACCGTATTCTCCGCACCGCCCGCGCGGTGGGGGAGATGGATGCGCTCCAGTCTCTTGCCGCAGCGGCCGTCATGGGGGACTACATCCGGCCGGAGGTAAACGACGGTGATACCATCGCCGTCAGGGAAGGCCGCCACCCGGTGGTGGAGCGATTCTTAGGCCCCGGGGGGTTTGTGCCCAACGACGTTGTCCTTGACGGCGCTTCGCAGCGGGTGGCCATCATCACCGGCCCGAACATGGCCGGCAAGAGCACCTTTATGCGGCAGGTTGCGCTGATCACGCTGATGGCCCAAACGGGTAGCTTTGTGCCGGCGGCCGCGGCGGAAATCGGGGTCGTAGACCGGATTTTCACCCGCATCGGGGCCGCTGACAACCTGGCGGGGGGGCAGAGCACCTTCATGGTCGAAATGAGCGAGTGCCGCACCATCTTGACCGGGGCGACACGCCGGAGCCTGATCGTCATGGACGAAGTCGGCCGGGGGACGAGCACTTATGACGGCATGAGCATCGCACGGGCGATCATCGAATACATAGCGGTCCATATCGGCGCCAAAACGCTGTTCTCAACCCACTACCACGAACTCACTGACCTCGACCGCATCGGCGGGATTTACAACCTGACGGTGGCCGTACGGGAAGACCCGTCGGGCATCGTTTTCCTCTACCGGGTGGTTCCCGGCAAGGCGGACAAGAGTTACGGCATCCAGGTGGCGGCGCTCGCCGGCCTGCCGGAGGAAACGCTGCAGCGGGCCCGCCAGGTATTGGCGGAGCTTGAAGCGCGCACTGCACAACGGGTAAAGGTGGTCCAGCTCGAGATGTTCCCGCAGCCGGGAGAGAACCCGATCCTGGATGAAATCCGCGGGCTTGACACCGACAACCTCACCCCGCTTGATGCGCTTAACCGCCTGGTGAAATTCAAATCCCTGGTCACCAATACCAAGCCGCAGCGCCGCCGGGGAAGGCAGGGTGGTCACTAATGGGGCGGATAGCGGTTCTGGATCCGGAAACCGTCAACCGGGTCGCGGCGGGGGAAGTCGTGGAGCGGCCGGCCTCGGTGGTCAAGGAGTTGGTGGAGAACGCCCTCGACGCCGGGGCCACGGAAGTGACGGTCGTCGTGAAAGGAAAAGAACTTGAAGCGATCACCGTTGCGGACAACGGCTGCGGGATCGCCGAGGAGGACGTCCTCCTCGCCTTCGAGCGGCACGCCACCAGCAAGATCTCCTCGAGCGCCGACCTGGAACAGGTTCGGACGCTGGGTTTCAGGGGCGAGGCCCTGCCCAGTATCGCCGCGGTGGCACGGGTTTCGCTGAAAACCAAGGTTGCGGGCGCGCTCGGCGGCACGCTTGTTGAAATCGAGGGAGGGCGGGTGGCCAATTTCACCGCTGCGGGGGCACCGGCGGGGACCACCGTTACCGTGCGCGACCTTTTTTACAACACTCCCGCCCGCCGCAAGTTTTTAAGCGCCGCCAAAACGGAAAGCGCCCTGATTGCGGATACAGTGGCCCGCCTTGCCCTTGCACAACCGGGAGTCTCGCTGCGGTTTTTGAGCGGGGAACGCGAGTTGTTCCGCACGCCGGGCACGGGGCTCCTGCCGGCGGTTAAGGCCATTTACGGCGAAATGTTGGCTGAGACGCTCATTCCCGTAAACGCTCAGGCTGAAGGCGTGCGGGTGGAGGGGTTTATCGGCCGGCCGGCGCTTGCCAGGACCACGAGGCGGGCGCAGACGCTTGTTATAAACGGCCGTTTCGTCAAGCATGCCGGTCTGACGGCGGCGGTCTACGGGGCTTACGGGACGCTGCTGCCCACCGGGAAGCACCCCTTTTTCGTTTTGCACCTGACCGTAGAAGGCGGTCTGGTGGACGTTAACGTCCACCCCCAGAAGCTTGCGGTCCGTTTCAGCCGCGAAAAACAGGTAGCGGGCCTTGTCCGGGGCGCGGTAAAGGCGGCGCTTTTCGGCGGCGTGAACCTGATTCCGGGCGCCGGTTTGGCGCCGGCAGCGCCCGCGGACGAGCGGTGCCTTCCGGACTGGGGCAGTGTTTTGCGGCGGTTCTCGCGCCGGGAAGGGCCTGCCGGGAGTACCGGGTGGCGCCCGGAAAGCGCCCAGGGTGCCTTTGATGAGAGCGCTTTGTTTACGAAGGAGGCGGCGCCGGGTTATGGGGCGGCTTTTCCCCGTCTTCAATATTTGGGTTCTCTCCACCACACTTACTTACTGGCGTCCGGGCCGGAGGGTCTTTACCTGGTGGACCAGCACGCGGCCCACGAGCGGGTCCTGTTCGAGGAATTCAAGGTCGACCTGGCCCATGGGGGTGTTGCCGGCCAGTTGCTGGTGGAACCCCTGCCCATTGCGGTTGACGCCGCAGACCTGCCGGCGGTGACGGAGGATTTGGCCAGGTACGGATTTGTTGTCGAGCCGTTTGGTGAGGGTACCTATCTGTTAAGGGCGGCACCCGCCGGTTTGGCCGTCGACCAGGCGCGGCTGCTGGTTGCCGACCTTATGGCATGCCTCGCGGCCGGAGATTCCGTTTCCCGGGAAAGGGAAGCGCTGGCCTCCATGGCTTGCCACGGCGCCGTGAAGGCGGGCGAGCACCTGGCGCCGGCGGAAGCGGCGGCGCTCCTGGAGAGGTTGGGCCGTTGTGCCGAACCGTTTACCTGCCCGCACGGCCGCCCGACCGCGGTCTGCATCAGCCGTGAAGAGCTTGAGCGGCGCTTCGGCAGGAGGTAGCGGGCGATGCGGGTTGTTGTCACCACATCGCTGGGGGCGGGTCCGGACACCAGGGCGCAGGCGCCGGCGCTCGCGCACAGGTTGGGTACGGTGTACGTCCAGCGCATGGACCGGAGCCTTGAAGATCTATTTGCGGACTTCAGGGTTGAGGGGGTAGTGGTGGTCGGGAGGCAGCGGGCCGGCCTTTTTCACCGGGGACCGGAGGGAACCGCACACTTCTTTTTCCACCCGGGGACGGCTGTTCTTCGCATAAAGAATATTCTGTCTGGGAAACCTGACCAAATGATACAGGCAATGGGTTTACAGCCGGGGGACGCAGTACTCGACTGCACGCTGGGGCTCGGCGCGGACGCCGTTGTGGCGGGTTGCGCCGTGGGCGCCGAAGGCCGCGTCGTCGGGGTGGAAAAGGTGGCGCCGGTGGCAGTCGTGGTCGAGTACGGCCTCCAGAAATACGCTTCGCGGGCAGACCCGCTGACCGGTGCAGCCATGCGCCGCATTCAGGTGGTGGCGGCGGACCACCTTGATTTTCTCCGGCAGGCGCCGGCGGAAAGTTTTGACGTGGTTTACTTCGACCCGTTTTTCCGGGTTTCCGTCAAGGGCGCGGACCAGTTGGTCCCTCTGCGCGTTACGGGGGATTTGAACTCCCTCACCACGGAAGCGGTCGAGGAAGCATGCCGGGTGGCCCGCCGCCGGGTGGTGGTGAAGGAAAGACGGGGGAGCAAGGAGTTCGCCCGGCTCGGGTTTAACCAGGTTATCGGCGGCCGGTACGCTCGTGTCGCTTACGGCGTGATCGTCAAATGACGGGACACCTGCCGCTCCTGGTCATAACGGGGCCTACGGCGACGGGCAAGTCCGCCGTTGCGGTAGAGACGGCGCTCAGGGTGAACGGGGAAATCATTTCGGCCGACTCGATGATGGTTTACAGGGGAATGGATGTCGGCACCGCCAAGCCCACCCTTGCCGAGCGTAAAGGTGTCCCCCACCACTTAATTGACGTTGTCGACCCGCAGGAAAGCTTTAGCGTTGCGGCCTTCCAGGCGTTGGCCCGGGAACAGATACGCGAGATTAACGCCCGGGGCCGGTTGCCTGTCCTGGTAGGCGGGACGGGTCTGTACATTCGGGCCGTCCTCGAAGGCTACCGTTTTACCGGCGGGGTGGACAGGGAGTTGAGGCACCGCCTGGCGGAGGAGGCCAGACGGCACGGTCCGGGCTACCTCCATGACCGCCTGCGCAGCGTTGACCCGGCGGCGGCGCAGAGCCTCCACGCCAACGATTTGAAGCGCGTTATCCGGGCCCTGGAGGTTTATTACGAGACGGGCGGGGATGCTTCGGAGGAAGCGCGGACCGAACCGGTACCGGCGTATGACGCCCTGGTCTTCGGCTTGCGTATTGAAAGGCAGGAGCTTTACCGGCGGATTGAAGCCCGCGTGGACAACATGCTAAGCGAAGGGTTAGTGGATGAGGTAACGAAACTCCTGAAAGGGGGGCTCCGGCGAGACGTTACGGCGATGCAGGCGCTGGGGTATAAGGAGATTGCGGCGTATGTAACCGGCGAGATGTCCCTTGAGGAAGCGGTCTCCGTGTTAAAACGGAATACCCGGCGTTTCGCGAAGCGGCAGTTCACCTGGTTCCGGCGCGACGCCCGCATTCGCTGGCTTGACGTTGCCGGTTACCGTTCTCAGGAAGGGCTTGTCGAAGAAATTGTTGCTGGGGTGAAGGAGTATTTTGGGTGATAGCGAAAAAAAAAGGGAACAGACTTTTCGCGCGTGCAATACTATGGCAGTAAAATTGTAACCGATTGGGGGAGTCGGAAGGCGTTCTTTGCTGCCGGAAGAAGCCGTAGATTAAAGAACAAGAAAAGAGAAATAGTGTTTTACGGAGGGAATTTTGATATGACGACAAAAACACAGATAAACTTGCAGGACGCTTTTCTAAACCAGGTGCGAAAGGAAAGCATTCCTGTCACTATTTTTTTGGTCAATGGTTTTCAATTAAAGGGCGTGGTGCGGGGTTTCGATAATTTTACGGTGATCATGGAAAGCGAAGGACGCCAGATGATGGTATACAAACATGCCATTTCAACCGTAAGCCCGGTCCGGCCGGTAAACACCTCCGTGCAGGATTCCAAAGCCAACGGCTGAGCTTTGTCCCCTGCGGGCTTCAGGTAATGATTCAGGATAGAATCGATTCGCTTGCTGAAGAGGTTGTGGGTGAGGTAGCGTCGCTGTGGCGCCGTATCGACGCCCTGGCCATGGCTAATGTCCGCCGCGTACTGGGGGCCTATAGTGCGGCGCGGGTCAGCGACTTTCATTTGCGTGGTTCAACCGGTTACGGGTACGGCGATGCCGGACGAAAGGTGCTTGAAACGGTTTACGCCGATATATTCGGGGCCGAATCCGCGCTGGTCAGGCCCCAAATTGTTTCCGGGACGCACGCTTTGGCCCTCTGCCTCTTTGGGGTGCTGCGGCCCGGTGAGGAACTGATTACGGTACAGGGAAAGCCTTACGATACTCTGGAAGCCGTTATTGCGGGTGAAGCAGGTTCCCTGGCCGACTTCGGGGTAAAATACACCCGGATGGAGGCGCTTCCGGATGGAAGTCCCGACCTGAAAGCCCTATTCCGGGCACTTGACCGCAAACCGCGCGTGCTGTTGCTTCAACGTTCGGGAGGTTATGCGTGGCGGCGGGGGCTGTCCGTAACAGACTTGAGAAGTGTTGTCGACCTGGTTAAGGGAAAGAGTCCGGATACGGTGGTGGTGGTCGACAACTGTTACGGAGAATTTGTAGAAGTACTGGAACCACCGGCGGTCGGCGCGGACCTCTGCGCCGGTTCGCTGATTAAAAATCCGGGTGGAGGGATAGCGCCGACGGGCGGTTACGTCGCCGGCCGAAGCAAACTTGTAAGCCTGGCGGCGAACAGGTTGACGGCCCCGGGCCTGGGGGAGGCCGTTGGGGCCACAGAGGGATTTCTGCGTCTTTTCTTTCAGGGTGTTTTTCTTGCGCCGCACTTCGTCGCCGAAGCGCTGAAAGGGGCGGTTTTCGCCGCGCGCTTTTTTGAGCGCCTGGGGTTCGAAGTACTCCCGCGGTTTGACGAGCCCAGGAGCGACATCGTGCAGGGGATCCGGTTGGGTTCCGCGGCGAAGCTGCTCAGCTTTTGCGGTGCCGTCCAGGCCATGTCGCCGGTTGATGCCCACGCGCGGCCGGAAGGCGGCGCGCTTCCCGGCTACAGGGATCAGGTGGTGATGGCCGCCGGAACCTTCGTTCA
>QZIW01000033.1 GCA_003604985.1 Ammonifex sp. | reverse complement strand
CTCAAGCGCGCGCCGCTCTGCGGCAATTGCCCAATCTCGGTCTATTGCCGGGATACGGCGGGGGGCGAACCAAAAGAGGAGTCGCGCAAAACAACTGGAGGCGGGTGAACCGCATGCCGTTGCTGGGGGCGCACATGTCCATCGCGGGCGGCTTCGAGAATGCTCTTGTTTGTGGGGAGAGCATCGGTTGCGAAGCCGTGCAGATATTTGATAAAAGCCCCCGGCAGTGGCGGGCCAAACCGCTGACCACGGACGAAATCGCTCGTTTTCACAAAGCATGGCAAGAAACCGGCATCCGCAGTGTTTTTGCCCACACCTCTTATCTGATCAACCTGGGCGTCTCCGACGACGACCTGTGGTTCAAATCCATGGCAAGCTTCATTGAAGAAATAGAGCGGTGCGCGGCGTTGAAACTGCCTTACCTGGTGACCCACCCGGGTTCAAGCACGCGGAGCGAAGAGGAAGGACTGGACCGCGTGGGCATGGCGCTCGACGAGATCCTGAAACGGACCCGGGATGCGGAAGTAATGGTCCTGCTCGAACTTACCTCCGGGCAGGGATCGAACCTCGGGGGGCGCTTCGAACAGCTTGCCTGGATTTTGGCCAACAGCGCGTACCCGGAGCGGCTCGGCGTCTGTTTTGACACCTGTCACGTTTTCGCTGCCGGTTACGACTTCCGGACTGCAAAGGCCTTCGCCGCTACCATGGCGCATTTTGATACCACAATCGGTATTGAGCGTCTAAAAGTCTTTCACCTGAACGATTCCCGGGGCGATCTGGGGAGCCGGATAGACCGACACGAGCACATCGGCAAAGGAAAGATCGGGCTTGAAGCCTTTCGCCTCTTGCTGAACGACCCCCGTTTCAAGGAAACGCCCATGGTACTGGAGACGCCGAAAGGCCCCGACCTTAAAGAAGACGTGGAGAATTTGCGTGTACTCCGCGGTTTGCTCAAAGGAAAAAGAGGTTAGACCCCGGCCTGCAGATTGTCGAGTTCCTATGCGCGTACGCCGGGTTACAGGCTGATGGCCAGATTCTCCGACAGCCGTTTGCGGTAGAGGTGGAGCAACTTGTGGAAACGTTCTGGTTGCAGGAGGCCGCTTCCGGACGGAGTTTCGAAGTACCGCCGCGGGATGCGCACTTTGTCCAGGGAGTAGCCGAAGCGTGTTTTAGCCTGCCATTTCAGCCTGAAGATTTCACGCCCGGCGGCTTCAAGTTCCTCCGGTGATAAGGGCATGCCGATGGAACTCAGCGCCGTGGCGATTACGTCGGGCTTGTAAACCCCCCGGCCGAAAAGGCACACGACCAGCGAATTCAGTACGTTGCGCCGTTCTTCCTCGCTGATAAGGTATTCGATCAAGTCCTCATCTTCGAAGCTCTTCCCGTACTTCTGGTCGTAAAAGCAACCGCCGTTGCAAAGGTGAGAGTGCCGGGCGCCGACGCTGTGGCCCACCAGGCACCCGTAGCCCGTGTGGTAACCTGCCATCTCGTGCCCGCCGAGCGTAAGGGCGAAATCTTCCCCACCATACAGCGGTGCGGCGAAAGCCAGTCCCTTGCCGATGTTCCGGTAGAAGTCGTTCGGCGGCGAGGCCAGGTTTTGCGCGGCGGCTACGTAGCCTTTTTCCTCGCCGAAGCAAAGCGGGGTCTGGGTTTCCGCTTCGGTGACCAGCCCGCGTTTGAGCGCCTCCGTTGCCCAAGCGAGCGTTACCCCCGTGGAGATAACGTCGAGCCCGAGGGCCTCGACCACTTCAAGCACGGCGTAGACCTTACCGGTACTGTCAAGCCCCAGCATTGGCCCGAGGGCGTATATTAGTTCGTAGTCGTATGCGATATGTGTTGAAATATAACCGGACCCCTCGGGGTGACGCTTGCGGTAGAGGCCAACGTGGATGCACCCGACCGGGCACCCGGCGCAGGCGAGGATACGCGTCAGCGAAGTCTCGCCGAAGGTCTCGCCGCTGATTTCCGCGGCGGCGTCAAAGCGACCGGCCTGGAGGTTCATGGTAGGCAGGCTGCCGATGTTGTTCAACCAGAGCACATTCTCGCCCGTACCGACCTGGTGGTATTTGGCCAGGACCGGCGTTCCCACTACCTGCCGGTACACCGCCTCGTAAGCGGTATTGTAAGCCTTGTGATCGCTGATCGGGTACGTTTTGGTCCCGTGTACCACCACCGCTTTGAGGTTTTTGCTCCCGAAAACGGTCCCCAGCCCGAGGCGGCCGAAGTGCCTGAAGGTGTCCACGTTCAGCCCGGCGAAATGGACCATGTTTTCCCCGGCCGGCCCGATCCGCCAGGTGCTCCGGTATCCCCTGCCGGGTTCGAATTCCCGCAGCAACCGGCCGGTTTCCTCGGTGTCGAGGCCCCAGAGCCCGCGGGCGTCACGGAACGCCACACCTTCTCGGTCAATACTCAGGTAGGTCGGACGCGCTGCCTTGCCTCTTATCACCACGGCGTCATAGCCCGCGAAGCGGATGGACATTGCCGACCGCATGCCGGCGTAGCTTTCGCCCCATTCGCTGGTAAGCGGGGAACGGAAAACCGCTGCCACTTTTGTGGCCAGGGGGAAGACCCCGGAAAGCGGTCCAATGGCGAATATGGCGGGCTGCACGGGGTCCAGAGGGTCTTTGTCCCAGGCAGCGTTCTCCAGCAGAAGCTTCGCGGCCGTGCCGACGCCGCCGAGAAGGGGCTTAAGGTCCCCGCGCTCCGACACCGTAAACGTGCCGTGTTCCAGGTCAATGTCTAAAACCCTGGGGTAACCGCGCTCAAACACCCTTAACTTCCTCCACCCATAAGACTTCTTGCGGGCAAAAACGCGCGCAGTTGCCGCACTGGATGCACAGGATCGGGTACCCTTCGTCGTCTGCGTAGATCACGTGGAGGACGCAAGCCGCAAGGCAGGCATGGCACTTGGTGCATTTGCTTTTCTTAAAAATGATACCGCCGCCGGGACGCGGCAGAAGCGCCCCCGTGGTACACGGCTCGGTGCACGGCGCGTCGAGACAGCCCCGGCAGACGTCCACACCCCATTTGCTCTGAAGCCCGCCGCGCGTCCGCACCCGGATGGCGGTCTTTATAATCGAGTGGCTTTTGAAAATGATCCGCGCGCAGGCCAGCATGCAAGAGTAACAGCCGATACAGCGGTCCAGATCTCCTACCCTCAGAAGTTTCATGTACTCCTCCGTGAGGTTCTTAGAAACTTTGACACTTGGGGGTAACTAACACAAAGGCTGCTCCGTATTAACCGGTGAATTTTGCTGAAGAGGGGCGTTTTTCCTGCCCGGGGAGAAAAAAACTGCCGCCTGATCGCAGCAGTTGATTGCGGAAAATCATTATGGTTAAAGGGCTTGTCCCTGTTCCTCAAGCACTTCGGGGCGGAGCGGAAGGGCGTTTTTGTCGGCCATGCCGAACTTTAACCACAGGAAAGCAAGCCGGGCTAGTTCCTCGTCGTTGGTCTTTATTTTTTCTACAAGCTCGTCTGAGATATCAAATATCCTGAGGAACCGGCTTTCAAACACAAACCGCCGGAACGTGTCAAGGTCGTAGCATGCCATGTAAAACATCCTGACAAGCTGAGGGTTTTCAATTTTATCTTTGGGGAAGTCCAGCCGGGACGTAGACTCGCTGTAATACCGGTCCAGTTCCCTTGGATAAAGGACGCCCTGATTGGCCAGCCAGTCCTCAACAACCCATACCTTGCCCTCCTCAAAACCACGGCATTTTGAACGGTCAGCCATTACATTATAGCAGTCCTCTTGGATATCGTAGTCGAGCGGGTACAACCGGCAGGACCAGGGGCGGTCGGCGTAGATCGAGCACCCCTCGGGACCGACAAACGGGCAATCCTTGGCCTCGTTTTCCTGCATCTTGAGCAACACCAGAGGAAGCCCTGTCGTCTGGGAAATTATGGTCAACGTATATCTATCCAAGAATTCCGCAGACCCCATATCCAGGCGCTTTCTTATTCTCAGGACGTCGGCTGGTGTGATAAAGATGTTGACGTTCCTGCAGCATGTGTTGAAGCAGGGAACGTTTGGATTGCAGTCGAAACGGAAATCATCCATCAAGGTCAGGGTCTTGTTCGAATCGGACATAATTCCTCTCCTTATATGCATTTAAAAACTAATTAATTATAAAGGATTGTTCTTGTAAAGCGCAAGGAAAAAGGAGATTACCAGGTTTTCCCGACTGTTAGCGGGGAATCAGATAAACGGTGTGTTAGCGCGCTCCTCCGGATTCGGTAGCAGCGACCCCTGGAAAAAGCGCGTAGAAAGCGTGAAGGGGACACTTTTAGCCGGTTCCCGGCGGGCGAAGGTATGTTATGATATCTGAAGGAGTGAAACGCGGTGCGGGTTAACAATTTTTTGCGGGAAAAGAAGTGGGCGCTGGCCGGGATGGGAATAGGGCTTATCTCACTGGCGGCGGGCGTTGCGCGGGGCGAAACGACTGCGGTTTTACATAAGGCGGCCAGGATCTGCCTTCAGTGTATCGGCATCAGTTAGTGAAAAACCAGCCGGGCAAAACAAGGCTTATGCGCCGCGCCGTCCAACTCGCATGCCTGGTGATCGCCAATGGGTACTGGCATGGGTTCCAGCGGGTAATGATTTACGGCGGCGGGACGAAAAGACTTTGTGTCCCATTCCTGAACTGCTACTCTTGCCCGGGGGCGTATTTCGCCTGTCCGCTCGGTTCCCTGCAAAGTATACTCGCCGCGTCGCGAACCGTTTCCCTTTATGTGGCGGGGTTGATAATCGCGGGGGGAGCTGCCGTCGGACGGCTCTTCTGCGGCTGGTTGTGTCCTTTCGGGCTGCTGCAGGAGGCGCTTTCGATGCCCCGATCAAGGCGGGTGCGGCTGCCGCGCTGGTTGACGTCTTTGAAATACGTGATTCTGCTCCTGACGCTGTTGCTTCCGATACTCTGGTTGGGCCGGGCGGGCCTGGGAGAGCCGTATTTCTGCAAGTTCCTGTGTCCCGCCGGCACGCTGGAAGGCGGTGTGCTTCTCGTACTGGGAAGGCCGGAGTTGCGGGTGCTCGTGGGGTGGCTTTTCTTTTGGAAGGTGGCGGTGCTGGCTTTTTTTTTGGCGCTCATGCCCTTCGTTTTTCGGGTTTTTTGCCGCACCGCCTGTCCCCTTGGCGCCTTTTACGGTCTGTTTAACGCCATAAGTCTATGGCGGTTGGAGCGGGACTACACGAAATGCACCGGCTGCGGGACGTGCCGGGAGGTGTGTCCGGTCGGTGTTAAGGCGGATGAAAATCCCAACCACCCGGAGTGCTTCCGCTGTCTTGAGTGCTCCAAAGCGTGCCCCGCGGGAGCACTGCGCTTTGGGGTAGGAGCGGCGAGGCCGGAAGTGCCTCAAAGGACCTCGTTTAGAAGTCAGTAGTTAGAATTCAGAATATAGAATTCAGAAGTCGGAAGTCGAAGTCGCGAGTCGCGGGTCCAAAGTTAGAAGACGGAATATAGAAGTCAGAATACAGAAGTCAGAAGTGGAAGGCAGGAGGTAGAAGGCAGAAGTCAGTAGCCAAATGACTCGGGATTTCAAACATTCTGTATTCTACATTCTGACCCTTTATCACTCAAGAACAATTATTCATATTTGACTTTGAACTTTGAACTAAGAACTTAGAACCTTAAACGGGAGAGAGGCCGGGTCGATGAAGCGCGTTATTCCGATGTTGTTCATTTTGCTCCTGGTTCTAAGCGGGTGCGGCTCCGGGCGAAGGGTCGGCGAACAGGCGCCTCATTTTACCCTGCCGTCCCTGTATACCGGCGAGATGATCAGTTCTGCCGACTTACGCGGCCACCCCATTCTCTTAATGTTTTTCAGCCCGGGGTGACCCGGCTGCGTAGACGAAGTGCTGCAGGTGCAGCCGCAGCTTTACCGCTGGGAGGTCCAGGGTGTTAAAGCGTTTGTTGTTTGCTTTGAACGGGATTCCGCCCTTCGCTTCATGGGCCGGTCCAACATGCAGGTCCCGGCCCTGGTTGATGAGAGCGGAAGGGTCGCTGACGCTTACGGTGTAACCGCCATTCCGCATTCGGTATGGATCGATAAGAAGGGTAACATCAAGAAAGTTACCGTGGGGTGGCGACAAAAGCACCTGGCCGAGTTTGATAAACTTGCGGATTCCCTATCCCGTTAGCCGCCCCGGCGTATTGGTGAAGTGTGATGTTAGAGGTGGGAGAGCCGAGTCTTTCTAGAACTCCAACATCCAACTTCCCACATCTCACTTCCAAGTCAGCCTATTCGCTACCTTCACCTTCACCGTGTCAGTGTAAGCGGCCCTCTGCAGACCTCGCCTCAGGGACAAACGGCAGCAGCTACGCTGGGTTTTAATTCTTGTTCCGTTTCTATTTCTGACTTTGACTTGTGGCTTCTGACTCTCGATTTTTTAATTTGGACTTTAGACTTCTTCTGGCTTCTGGATTCTGACTTCTGTATTCTGATTCTTAACATTGAACGTTGAACCTTAAACGTAGAGGAGGTAAGCCCGTGCAAAAGCCTTCAGACCTGAAGGTTGAAGTAATCGCGGTAAAAGGCAACTGCCCCGTTTACCGTGAAGGAGACGATTTCTTGATTGAAGAAGGCTTTATACTTCGGGCCGAAAAACACCTTTGCCTGCATTCTCTCGCCGTCATCCTTCCTTATTACGCAGCGCTTAGCCGGGGCATCTCCCCAGTGGCTCTCGGTCTTGCCAGGGAAGGCGATGCGGCATACCTCCAGTGCCCCGACCCCTGCGAGTGGACCGGCGGCGGTACGGTTGTCCTCCGCATAACCGCTTCAGCGTACCTTTCGGTAAGCAGGTTATAATCTCTTAGATTGGAAGTACTGCGCATGAAAATTAAAGAAGTAAACGTTGCCGATATTCCGCAAGTCGCCAGAGTCCAGGTGAACACGTGGCGGACTGCATATAAAGGCATTGTTTCGGCGGAATACCTCGATAGCCTATCGTACGAGCAATCTGAAGAACGTATGGGCCAGCTTTTTGCTGAAGGCGATAAATTTTGTTATGTAGCGCAGGACGCCTCGGGTAAAATCGCCGGTTTTGCTGTGGGCGGCCGGGAGAGGACCAACAATCCGAACTATAAAGGCGAACTGTATGCACTTTACGTGCTTGCCGAACACCAGGGGAAAGGAACCGGGCGCCTTCTCTTTATGGCGGTAGCACGGAGGCTGCAAAGTATGGGAATAAATTCGATGTTGGTTTGGGTCCTTACGGCCAGTCCTTACCGGCGTTTTTACGAAAAGCTCGGCGGTAAAGAATTAGAAAAGACCTTTGTTGACGTCGGCAAAGAAAAATACGAGGTGGTATCTTACGGCTGGGATGATTTGAGCTTGCTTCTTAGGGAAGCTTAACCTTTTTCCTTTGGAAGATAAAATGATTCTCCCGAAACGCTTTCCGGGAGAGTCTTCTCTTTGAACGGACGAAGTAAGACGTTCCGTGATCATTAGCTACGCGCGGCTGATTTTTCATGGCTGAGTCGGTGAAGTGCCCCACCGAAACGGACGCCATATTGAACCAACACCGCTTTCACCGGTGTTGGTTCTTATGTCCCTTCTTGCGGGTTGACGAAAGTTCCGCAGGTTGCGTCCCGGTTCACCGTGACACTCCCTCTCAAGTTCCCGTGTACAACCAGCCTCGGTCCCCCTGGACAGAACACCGTAAGTACGCCCGCAAAAAGACCGGGGAGAATCTTCGTGCCCGACACTCTCGCGGTGCAGCGTCTTTGCGAGGTCCCGGTAAAAAGGTTGGTAAGGGTGACGTTTTCGAAAACCGCTTCCACGTGCCTGGATGTAGGGAACCTGAAGGATCTCACGAACACCGGTCTGATGGAGTGAAACCTGAACCTTTGCAAAATGCCGAATTGGAAAACGGTCGACCAGAGGTTACCACGCTGAGGAGTGATCCCATGAGACGTGTAAGGAAGGAACCTTAGGTCTCATCAGGCTGCCACCGGGAGGAATTGAAACATTACCTCGCTGCGGGATATAATGAGATACCCGCAAGTTTGGGCCTGGGCCGACAGGAAGGGTTCGCAAACGGATTTTCTTATTTAGGCCCATGAATGAAGGATTGGGACATGCATCGGGTAGCCGAATTCTACCGCTCAACCCCCGGGAAGAAGTTCGTCACAACCGTTACCGGGGCCGTCCTTTTCGCATACGTTGTGCTCCACACGTTGGGAAACCTCCAGATTTACTTTGGTACGCGGATGCTGAACGCTTACGCCGGGCTGCTGCACTCGGTCCCAGGTCTTGTCTGGGCCGTCCGGTTTGTAATTGCCCTGTCCGGGACGCTTCACGTTGTCGCGGCCGTACAGCTGACCATAAGGAATTGGGGGAGCCGACCGATACGTTACATGGTGCAGCGCTACCGCGAGGCGGACTGGGCCGGCCGCACCATGATCTGGAGCGGAACGGGCGTCGCGGCGTTTGCGGTCTACCATGTATTGCACCTTGCCCTTGGCAGTGTGCACCCGGACTTCGTGCCGGGAGATGTTTACCACAACGTGATGGCTGGCCTCCTCGTTCTCCCGGTTTCTATTATATATATTGCTGCCGTCGTACTGCTCGGGCTGCACCTGTACCATGGCCTGTGGAGCTTCTTCCAGACCCTGGGCTGGAGTCACCCGCTCTATGATTCTTGGCGGCGGGCTTTTGCGACGGCGTTTGCGGTGGGCGTAGTGGCGGGCAACGTCTCCATCCCCGTGACGGTGCTGCTTCGGCTTATTTCTTAAAGAAGTTGTATGTATCGGCGTTGTCAATGAAGACAATAAAGTGGCCTTATTGTATTGTCTTGGTATTTTTTATTCTGGCTTCTGACTTCTGTATTCTGAATTCTTGCACGTTGAACGTCGAACGTTGAACCTTGAACGTGAACGGAGGTCAAGATGAATCTCGCCCCGAAAGTCCCCTCCGGTCCCCTGGAAGAAAAGTGGACGCGCTACCGGAGCACGGTGAAGCTCGTTTCTCCCGCGAACAAGGGCAACTTCACGGTCATCGTGGTGGGGACGGGGCTTGCCGGGGCTTCAGCGGCGGCAACGCTGGCGGATCTTGGGTACAACGTGCTGGTCTTCTGTTTCCAGGACAGCGCGCGGCGAGCCCATTCCGTCGCCGCTCAGGGTGGAATAAACGCCGCTAAAAACTACCGGAACGACGGCGACAGCACCATGCGGTTATTCTCCGAGACCGTTGCGGGAGGAGACTTCCGCTCCCGCGAGGCCAACGTATACCGCTTGGCGGAAATTAGTGGCGGCATTATCGACCAGTGTGTCGCTCAAGGCGTTCCGTTCGCGCGCGAGTACTCGGGCTACCTGGCCAACCGCTCCTTCGGCGGTTCGCTGGTTTCCCGCACCTTCTACTGCCGGGGCCAGACCGGCCAGCAACTCCTTCTCGGCGCCTATTCAGCGCTTTGTCACCAGGTCACCCTCGGCCGGGTAAAGGTGTTTGCCCGTACGGAAATGCTTGACCTGGTGGTTGCTGGCGGCAGGGCCCGCGGCATCGTCACCCGTGATCTCGTGACGGGCAGGGTAGAGGCCCACGCTGCCGACGCTGTGCTGCTGGCCACCGGCGGCTACGCCAACGTTTTCTTTCTGTCCACCAACGCCAGGGGGGCCAACGCCACCGCGATTTGGCGAGCGTACAGGCGGGGCGCGGGGTTCGCCAACCCGTGCTTCACGCAGATCCACCCGACCTGCATCCCCCAGTCGGGGCACTACCAATCAAAGCTCCCCCTGATGAGCGAGGCGCTACGCAACGACGGGCGGGTCTGGGTGCCGAAGCTCAAGGGTGACACGCGTGACCCCGCCGAAATTCCCGAGAGCGAGCGCGACTACTATCTTGAGCGCATGTACCCCGGGTACGGGAACCTGGCGCCACGCGATATCGCTTCCCGCGCCACGAAGCGCGTTTGCGACGAAGGCTACGGCGTGGGAGTAAGCGGGCGGGGCGTCTACCTCGACCTTACCGGCGCAACTGCGCGCCTTGGCGAGGATGCCGTCCGCGAGCGCTACGGCAACCTCTTCGAGATGTACGAGTGCATCACGGGCGAAGAACCCTGGAAGGCGCCGATGCGCATTTACCCCGCGCCGCACTACACGATGGGCGGCCTTTGGGTGGACTACGGGCTCCAGAGCACCATCGCCGGCCTCTTCGTACTGGGGGAGGCCAACTTTTCCGACCACGGCGCCAACCGCTTGGGCGCCAGCGCCCTCATGCAGGGACTGGCCGACGGATACTTTATCATCCCCTACACCCTGGGCGAGTACTTCGCCGGCGCCATCCTGGAGAAAGTAAGCCCGGCTGACCAGAAGTTTACCGAGGCCCAAAAGGAAGTCGAGGACCGGGTGGCGCGACTCCTATCGGTTCAAGGGAGGCGCACCGTCGACTCCTTCCACCGCGAACTTGGCGCGGTCCTGTGGGAGCACTGCGGTATGAGTAGGGACGCGGCGGGGCTTCGGGCGGCCACGGGGAAAATCCGGGCGCTTCGCGGGCAGTTCTGGGAGGATGTGCGGGTACCCGGTGACGCCGCGGATTTAAACCAGGAGCTGGAGAAGGCGGGGAGGGTGGCGGACTACCTGGAGCTTGGCGAGCTTATGTGCCGCGACGCCCTGGCGCGGGAGGAGTCCTGCGGCTGCCACTTCCGCGAGGAGTTCCAGACCACTGACGGGGAGGCGATGCGGGACGACGGGCGCTTCTGCCACGTGGCGGTGTGGGAATTCGCGGCAGAGGACCGGGAACCCGCCCGGTACGTCGAGCCCCTAACCTTTGAAGCAGTAAAACCAGCGGAGAGAAGCTACAAATGAGACTGACCTTACACATCTGGCGGCAGAGGAACCGGAACGACAGAGGGCGCTTCGTTAAGTACGAGATCAACGACGTCAGCCCCGACATGTCCTTCCTCGAGATGCTCGACGTCCTGAACCAGCGGTTAATCGAACACGGTGAAGAGCCGGTGGCGTTCGAGCACGACTGCCGCGAGGGGATTTGCGGCTGCTGCGGCATGGTCATAAACGGCGTCGCCAACGGGCCGGAGAAGGGCACCACCGTTTGTCAGCTTCACCTGCGGCACTTTAGGGACGGTGACGTTATTTACATAGAGCCGTGGCGGTCGCGCGCCTTTCCGGCGATAAAAGACCTCGTGGTTGACCGCAGCGCCCTGGACCGCATCATGCAGGCAGGTGGCTTCATTTCGGTCCGCGCCGGCTCGGCACCCGAAGCAAATACCGTCCTCATTCCCAAAGAGACTGCAGAACTCGCCATGGACGCCGCAGGGTGCATCGGTTGCGGCGCTTGCGTAGCCTCCTGTCCTAACGGTGCAGCCGCACTTTTTGTAGCGGCCAAGATATCGCACCTGGGCCTCCTTCCCCAGGGACAGCCAGAGCGGCACCGCCGCGCCAGAGCCATGGTCCGGCAGATGGACCGCGAGGGCTTCGGCGCATGCAGCAACCACCGCGAGTGCGAAGCGGTCTGCCCCAAGCGCATCAGCATCCGCTTCATCGCTCTCGCCAACCGAGACTTCCTCAAAGAATCTTTAGCTCCTTCTGAAGCAACCTCGGGTAAAGCAAAAAACGCAAAAAAGTAGCCTGTCCCCTCAATTCTGCCCCTTATTTCTGTCTGGTCCGGGGGCTTTTGGGTTTGCACGTAATTGTACTGGCACTTATACGATGGATTCCGAAACGTATGCGTCTGAACCTACCCGGCTGCTGCGGTTGCCGGTCTGGACGCAATGGAAAAAGCGCCACCCTGGAAGGTGGCGCGACCTTTGTAAGAACGGTACTACTGCTGGGCCTGCTGTTGCTGCTGGTACATCGGGTTGTTTTTTTCCAGATAACTCAAACGGTTGTTCAGGTGGTCGATATGCCTCTGGATGTCCTGTCCAAGTTCCTGGAACATTTTCTTCGCCGTTTGATCCTGGGTACTCGTTGCAGATACCTCGTACGTTCCTAAAAGAGATTGGCACTGAGCGATCGCCTTTTGCAGGTCACTCTGCACTGTCATTTCTTTTCACCTCCTCCCGCGAATAGTCTTGTACGCTACCCTTTTGGATTGAAAATCACCGCGATCAGGAACCCGAACACAATGGCGGCGGTAATACCCGTACTTGTCAACTCGAACATCCCCGTAAGAACGCCGATGACACCGGTACGCTCCGCTTCCGATATGGCTCCCTGGACCAGGGCGTTGCCGAAACTCGATATGGGCATGGTGGCCCCGGCACCCGCAAATTCAACCAGCTTCGGATAGACACCCAATCCGCCGAGGATGCCTCCCGCCACAACGAAACCCGTCAGGACATGACCGGGGGTAAAATTGGTAAAGTCGAGTATCAACTGCCCGAGCATGCTTATGGCGCCGCCGACCAAAAAGGCGAAAATGTACATTTGCCATTCCATAAGGTTTCCCCCTGCTAGATCATTTCAAGGCTTACGGCGTGTGCGATGCCGGGTATGTTGTTGCCTTGAAAACAGGTTACTGGGCTGTGCAGTGCGCCTGTGGCAACAAGAAGGACGCGTTTCAACTCGCCGTCCATTAGTTTTCTGTAAAGATACCCGTAGGTGACTGTAGCCGACGCAGCGCACCCGCTGCCCCCGGCATGGACGTCCTGTTTCCTGGTATCGTAAAGCATCAAGCCGCAATCCTGGTAGTTCTTGGAAAGGTCGAAGCCGCCGTTTGATACGGCCATTTTGACGGCCAGAGAGTGCCCGAACTTGCCCAGGTCTCCGGTTACGATCAGGTCGTAGTACTCAGGTCCGTTGCCTGTGTCGGCGAAGTGCCGCACCATGGTGTCTACGGCGGCGGGCGCCATAGCCGCTCCCAGGTTCAGGGGGTCCTTGATGCCGAAATCCTGAACCTTGCCCACGGTCAGGAAGGTAATCCTCGGGCCCTCACCGTCGCGAGCCACAAGGGCTGCGCCGGCGCCTGTCACCGTCCACTGCACGTGCGGTTTGCGGGAAAACCCGTATTCCGTTGGATACCGGTACTGTCTTTCCGCCGAGGCGTTATGGCTGCTCGTACCTGCAAGGACAAAAGAAGCAAAGCCCCCGTCCACCAGCATCGCCGCCAGGGCAAGGCCCTCCGCCGACGTGGAACAGGCGCCGTAGATCCCAAAAAAAGGAATGCGGAGTTCCAGTGCGGAAAAGCTGGAAGAAATCGTCTGGTTGAGAATGTCGCCCGCGAGGAAAAAGTCCATGTCCTGCGGCGTCCTGTTTGCCTTGTTCAGACAGGTGAAACACGCGTTGAGCAGCATTTCCTTTTCAGCCGCTTCGAAGCTGCGTTCCCCGGCCATGATGTCCGTGTAAATGTGGTCAAAATAGTCCTTGAACGGTCCCTGTCCCTCAAAAGGTCCGACCACTGCGGCAGCACTGATGATAACCGGCGGATGCTCCGGTTTCCAAGTCTGTTTGCCGATTCTTTTGGCGCCCAAACCGTTACCTCTCTTCTATAAAGAGTTTTGCTGATTTGTTGGCGGCAGTTGTTCCCCCTAGAAAACAAACAAGGCGTAGATGAGCCCCACAAAGAATGCGGTCACTACGCCGAAGGTGATCACAGAGCCCGCCAGAATAAACATTTTACTGCCGATGCCGAAAACCAGACCTTCCCTTTTAAACTCGAGGGCTGACGAAACCACGGAATTGGCAAAGCCCGTGACCGGTACAACGAGTCCGGCGCCTGCATACCGGGCGATTTTATCGAACACTCCCAACCCGGTAAGTAAAGCCCCGATGAAGATCATGGTGGCGACCGCAGGGTTGCCGGCTTCCTTGACCGACATGTTCATTGTTATTCTGTAGATATCCGTGAAAAACTGTCCGATGATGGCTACCAGACCCCCAAAAAGGAAGGCCAACAAGGAGTTTCTAAGGTAGGGGGGCCTAGGAACCAGATCGCGGACCATTTCGGTGTAGCGTTTCTGGTCTACAGTTAACGGCTTCCGTTTCGGATCGCGTGCCACGCCTTTACCTCCTACAAGACATCCAAGGTTTTAGAGTTCGAGGTAAACAAATGACAGTTGGACAGTCCCAGGGGGACAGCCGGGAGACGGGCCTTTGTTGTGCGACCCGCTACGTGGCCACTCCAGTGTAAAAGTGTCTCAGCGTTATTCTGGGAAATGTCCTCAGGTATTATTCGAAAAAAATTCCTAGGTGAGCCGAACTGGCCCGGCTTGCCTGTAAGGTTGGTTTTTACTATTACCTATCTATTCGGCTATCCAGAGGCCGGGTAGCATGGTGCGGCCCGCGGTGATTTCGGGTTTTCAGCGTTATTGCAATTATTGAGAATGTACCGGGGTATCATAATTAGGGATACCTAAAATCGTGTTGGAGCCGACCGGGCTTTTCTACGGGTTCGCAACAGAGCCAAGTACATACAAGAATAACCGTCTCTTAACACGGTCCCCGGGCGAGTGGGTACCTTGATTACGTTTTGAGAAGGAGTCTTTCAATGGGCAAGAAGTTATACATCGGTAATTTAGCCTACGGTCTCGGTAATAGCGACCTCGAGCAACTGTTTGCGGCCTACGGCACTGTTCATTCGGCCCAGGTGATCATAGACCGGGACGCGGGGCGGTCCAAAGGGTTCGGCTTCGTAGAGATGGGCAGCGACGAGGAGGCGGAGGCGGCCATCGCTGCCCTCAACGGTAAGGAGATCGATGGCCGGGCCTTGACGGTCAGCGAGGCCCGCCCCAGGGAAGCAGGTGGCGGCCGGGGCAGAGGCGGCTTTGGGGGCGGTGGCAAACGCGGCGGGTACGGCGGTGGCGGCGGCCGCCGGTACTATCGCAGGCCTGCTCCTTGGAAAGTTGATTCCTAACCTCAGAATAAAGCCATAGATGAATCCAGGAGAGGGGCGCTATGGCTCGGACCATGGACAGGCCGAAAAAGCGGAGGCCGTTTGCTGTGCTCGGATTAAAAACAAGAGTGTCTTTCCCTTACATGAATATGAGGCCTTGAGGCCGGAGGTGAGCCGGGGATTAGAAACCAAATACAAAATATGCCGATACTATGCGGTGATTAAACATTT
>QZIW01000081.1 GCA_003604985.1 Ammonifex sp. | reverse complement strand
GGCGACAGTTGGACCTTTCAGCAGGTTTTGAGGCTTTCTTTCGATTACTGTGTCAAATGCCAGACCTGTTCGGACGCCTGCCATTCCTATCTTGCCAGCGGCAAGCAGGAAATTTACCGGCCGACTTACAGGTCCGAAATCCTGAGGCGGATCTGGAAGAAATACTTTACGCCCGAAGGCAAGCTTTTGGGAGGGTTTGTGGGCGCGGACGTTGAGGTTAACTGGCGGACGGTGACCAGGCTGGCGGAACTCGGTCACCGGTGTACCCTGTGCAGGCGGTGCGCGCAGAGGTGCCCCATGGGAGTCGACAACGCCATTATCGCAAGGGAACTCAGGAAGCTTTTCAGTCAGGAACTGGGTATCGCTCCGATAGAGATTCTCGAAAAGGGCTGCGTGCAGCACTTGCGGGTAGGATCATCCACCGGCATGAACCCCCCGGGGTTGAAGGATGCCGTGGCTTTTATGGAGGAGGACATCGGCGACAGAATAGGCAAAAAGGTCAAGGTTCACGTAGACAAAAAAGGCGCCGACATACTCCTGATTCACAATGCGGGCGAGTTTTTATCCTGGCCGGAAAACCCTGAGGCCTTCGCCATCCTTTTCGAAGCGGCCGGGATCAGTTGGACGCTTTCGAGCGAGCCCGTCGGTTATGACGCCGTGAATTACGGTCTGTGGAATGACGACGTTGAACTGGCCCGCGTGGCGGTAAGACATACTCAGATAGCGAAAGACCTGGGCGTGAAAAAGGTGATCATCGGTGAATGCGGCCACGCCACCAAGGCGTACGTGGTTATCGCCGACAGGGTGCTCACGGGGCAAATGTCGAGCTCGGAAATCCCGCGTGAAAGCTGTCTCCCGCTTTTATGGGAGATAATTAGAAGCGGCGCCATAAAATTCGACCCGAGCAGGAACAACTTCCCGGTAACGCTGCACGACCCGTGCAACATGGTGCGGGCGATGGGGATCGTAAAGCCGCAGCGGTTAGCGCTAAAGGCTATCGCGCCCCAGTTCCGGGAGATGGCGCCGAACAGCGTGTATAATTATTGCTGTGGGGGCGGCTCCGGGTACGCGATTATCCAGTCATTTAACTTCCCGCAGTGGCGCAACAAGATCGGCGCCAGGATGAAGATGCACCAGACCCTCGAAGCCTTCAAGGACGAACTTGATCCGAACAGATACCCCTTCAAATACCTTTGCGCTCCCTGTTCCAACTGCAAGGGGACCATCCGCGACGCCATTACGCATTACGGGTTGTGGGACAAATACAACCTCAATTACGGCGGCCTGGTCGAGCTGATGGTAAACGCAATGGTTGACATTGACAGACCTTTCATCGAGTACGAAGACTTTCATTAAACTTTCCGAAAATGAAACTTGTACCGGCCTCCCGCAAGGGAGGCTTTTTTTATAAGCGGTTTACCGTTAAACATTTGCGTAGAGCGGGGCCTGGGCTTGTTTTATTTTTTTGAGGTAAGTTCTAAGACCTTGCGTATTAAAATTTAGCAGGTTATTGACATATGTAAAATTATTGACACCTGGTGGGGTTGGTGGTATATTGGGCATATGCTAATTATTTTTTCAGGTAATGTACACTTTCCAAACTAACTCAAAGACTGAATAACAGCCTTGGTATCTGCACTTTTAAGGGGTTTCTTTTTCGCTTGTGTCGCCTATGTGTTTCTGTTAAAGCTACGGAAACGTTATCAAGGGAGGGGGTAAGCTTTTACGACTAGGAAACATGGCACCCGACAGCCAATGATAAAAAAAGGAGGGTTAGACTATGGGTGGGGTTGCGAGAGCGCGTAAGAGGCCCAACCTCAGGGAAATATCGCGACCGGGCCAGGAGCCGCTTGTTGACTTGAGGGTTGAAGACCTGATGCACGTGCCGAACCTTGGCGGAGAAGACCCGTTTAAGCCGCCGCCCGACAGGTGGTGGGGCCAGTACGATTTGAGTTTCGACGGCCATACCGACATGGGCCTCCCCATACCAAAGACCAAGGAAGAAGAAGACGCTCTGGTCAACAAGTTCTTAAGCGGTCTCCAGAAGCTCTTCAGTCCGCAGGACAGCTGGACGTTTGTTCAGACACTCAGGCTTTCCATGGACTATTGCGTCAAGTGCCAGACTTGTTCCGACGCCTGTCACAACTTTCTGGCCAGCGGCGGCCAGGAGATCTACAGGCCTACCCATCGGTCCGAAATTCTGAGGCGGATTTGGAAGAAATACTTCACACCCGAAGGCAGACTTCTCGGCCGTTTCGTGGGGGCGGACATTGACCTGAACTGGCAGGTTGTACAACGGCTTGCGGAATCGTGTCACCGGTGCACCATATGCAGAAGGTGCGCCCAGAGATGCCCCATGGGTGTCGACAACGGCGTTATCAACAGGGAGCTGCGGAAGCTGTTCACCCAGGAAATGGGATTAGCCCCGATTGAGATTTTCGAAAAAGGCTGCGTACAGCATTTATTGGTGGGGTCTTCTACGGGCATGAGCCCTTCGGGGCTCAAGGAAACGGTAGAATTCATGGAGGAAGACATCGGCGATAGAACAGGCAAAAAGGTCAAGGTTCACGTTGATAAAAAAGGCGCGGATATCCTTCTCATCCATAATGCCGGCGAGTACCTCTCCTGGACGGAGAATCCCGAAGCTTTCGCGATCCTGTTTGAGGCGGCGGGAATAAGCTGGACCCTTTCAAGTGAAGCTGTAGGCTACGATGCGGTCAACTACGGTCTATGGAACGACGACGTGGAGCTTGCGCGCGTGGCCGTAAGACATACGAGAATAGCGAAGCAACTCGGCGTGAAGAAGGTGGTAATCGGCGAATGCGGCCACGCTACGAAAGCCTACGTAGTAGTTGCCGACCGGGTCCTGGCCGGGGACCTCTCAAGTTCGGAAATACCTCGTGAGGCGTGTTTACCGCTGTTGTGGGAGATCATAAGGAGCGGCGCTATTAAGTTTGATCCGCGAAAAAACGACTTCCCGGTCACCCTGCACGACCCGTGCAACATGGTGCGGATGATGGGTATTGTAGAGCCCCAAAGGAAGGCGATCAAAGCCATTTGCCCCCAGTTTAGAGAAATGACCCCGCACGGAGTGTACAACTTCTGCTGCGGCGGCGGCGGCGGTCTGGCCATCATGCAATCCTATAATTTTGCCCAATGGCGCAATAAAATTGCCACCAGGATGAAAATGAGACAGACCCTCGAAGCGTTCAAGGACGAACTTGATCCCGACAGGCATCCTTTTAAATACTTGTGCGCGCCGTGTTCCAACTGTAAAGGTGCCATAAGGGACGCCATAACCCACTACCAGTTGTGGGATAAATACAAGATAAACTACGGCGGCCTCGTTGAACTCATGGTGAACGCAATGGTAGACATCGACAGGCCTTTCATCGAGTACGACGATTTTCATTGATACTTTGGTGATCGTCCTCTTTTACTTGAACCCGGTGACTTTAACCTCCCTGAAAGGGGAGGTTTTTTATCAGCTTATCATGCCTGTGGTTTTGAAAACCTTGGCCCGGCGTATAACTATTCATAAAGAAGGCAAAGTCTGGTTCGGCTCTGAAGGCACGTTCAACAGGCCGTTTTACCGGCCGTTACGACGGTTCGGTCGCAGCCCGACTTCTTCCACGGGCAAGGTCCGGGAAGTCTTTAGTGTTGACGTTATCCCGAAACCGGTGACGGGCCGGGGTCGCGGTCTCCATTTTGTTGACTATTCAATTGGGGAGTGTTATATTGAAAAAGGTAACCTATCCCCTTTTTGCGGCCTGTTTCAGCTTATTCTCCAAAAATTAAAGATGCCCCGAGCCTTCTCAAGAGAAGAAGGTGCGAGATTGAAGCAAGTCTCTCGAAAAGAGTTTTTAAAAAGCCTTGGTGGGTGGACTCTTCGTGGCGGCGACCGGCGCAAGGCCGCTTATGGACCTCAAAGGTCGAATACCGGGACTCGCCCTGCGCGTGGAAATGAGGGCAAGGAGGTCGCCACCGTTTGTACCCGTTGCAGCCGTGGTTGCGGTTTGCTTTTAACCGTGCAATGCGGCAAGGTGGTCGGCGTACAGGGCGACCCTGACCACCCGGCCGGCCAGGGGTATTTATGCGACGACGCGGCGTCTCTTCTCCCCCTCGGCAACCCCGGTAATTGGGCTCCGGAGCCGCTCTACCGCCCCGGTGGAGCACCGGCATGGGAGGTTGCGGATTGGGGCCGCATTTCACGGCTGATAGCCGGGAGGATTAAGCAGACCAGAGACGCTTCCTTCGATAAAAGCTACAGGCGTACGCCGGGTATAGGTTTTATCACTGATAACTCCCTATTCAATAACGAAGAAAGTTATTTATTCTTTAAATTTTTTCAATCATTGGGCGTGGTGGCTGCTGCAAGCGGCGGCGAACGTTCAGGTGCTTTGTCTTTTGGAAACTGGCACCTGGCGCTTGACAGGTTTGCGGCCCGATGGTACGGGCATGCCGCCGCAGGCCTGACCGGATCTGCTTCTTATTTGCCGGAACCTGGCGATCAGGACCTTTTCAGTCTGCTGCAAGCAAGGACTATTAAAGGGATGTTTATTTGGGGAGGTGGTTTTTTTCCGGACACACCGGCAGGAAAAGCCGTAGGTTTTGTCGAAGATCTTGATTGGCTCGTGTTAGGCAACTGGTTTAAAACAGAAAAGGATTTCAAGGCGGAACGGGAAAAAGTAGCTGCAGTCTGCCCCCGGGCGGAAATTTTTTGTCTCCCGTTGGCGGGGCCCTGGGAGAAAACCGGTTCGCTGGTCAGCGCGGAGCGATGGGTGCAGTGGTGTGTTAAAGTCGTGGATCCGCGGGGACAGGCGAGGGCTCCTCTTTGGGTTGTGGACCGGCTGTTCAGGGACGTACGCACAGCGTACCAGGATGGTGGTGTTTTTCCCGGACCTATCGTCCACTTACAATGGGACTATAATGGCGAGTCCGTTCCGGACGTAAAGCGGGTTGCCGCCGAAATAAGCGAGTTTTTCGCCCATGACCGGCCATTTTGCGGGCAGGGGCGACTGAATCCGGATGACTTAACGGCATGCGGGCTTCCGTTATTCGCGGGTTACTGGGCGGAAAAAGAGGTCCCGTCGACGCGCAGGGGTCTTAGCGGGCAAGAATGGGGTTTTCCTTTAACCCGGTAAGACGGCGTTTGGGGAAGGAACGTTTTTTTATTAGTTTTTTGGAGACGGAGCTGTTTCTAGAATTGGAGGTGTAAGGAGTGGGTTACGGACTCTTGTTTGATGTATCCAAATGTATAGGTTGCCGTGCCTGCGAAGTTGCCTGTAAGCAGTACAACAATCTCCCTTTAGACAGTGATCTGGACCGGAGGCACGAAAGTACCAATTGGGATACACCGGCGCCCCTTACCGGCAACACTTTGCTGAGGATGCATTACTATACTGTGGAAAAAGGCAGCAAAATAGCGTGGCGCTTCGTAAGGCGTTCCTGTTTCCATTGCGAGCGCCCCACCTGTGAAGCGGTTTGTTTCGCACATGCCTTTTACAAAACTCCGGAAGGGCCTGTGCTTTACCGGCGCTCCCGGTGTGTCGGTTGCCGGTATTGCATGATGGGCTGCCCGTTCAGCATTCCTAAGTACGAGTGGAACGAACTTTTCCCCGAAGTCAAAAAGTGCCGCATGTGTGCTCCCGAACGGGCCAATATCGGGGCGCCGCCGGCCTGTGTCTCGGCCTGCCCGACAAGAGCCGTGATTTTCGGGGACCGTGACGCGCTGCTACAGGAAGCGCGTTCAAGAATTAAAAACAACCCCAGCCGGTACGAGAATTACGTTTACGGCGAGAATGAGGTTGGCGGTACGTCGCTGTTGTATATCTCCGACGTGCCTTTTGAAAAACTGGGCATGAAGACGGTAAAAAGCGGTCAAATCACCGACCGGCCTGTTCCCGCATATACGGACCGGGCGCTAAAATGGACGGTATCGATTGCTGCTGTTTGGGGAGCGGCGCTTACCACGCTTTACCTTGCTACCAAGAGTCCTGATGACGAGAGTCATTAGGGACTTGCCAGTCTAAGAGATAGGAGGCGAAAGTACGGATGGCGAACATTGGAACCGCCCTTGAAGGCAAAGGGTTCAAAAGTTACGACTCCCTTTTCGGTGGCAAATGGTATTTTCGGTGGACCCCCTACCGGGCGGTGGCGCTGGGTTTAGTCGGTCTACTTGTTTTCGCTATTTTCTACCGGTTAATCCGCGGGCTTGGCCCGGCCACCAACCTGAACGATCACTGGCCCTGGGGTCTGTGGATCGCTTTTGACGACTTGAGCGGGATCGCTCTTGCGGCCGGTGGCTTTTTCACCGCTTTTATGGCGCACATTTTGAACGCCAAAAAGTACAAGATGCTGGCCCGGGCGGCACTCATTACGTCCCTGTTCGGCTATCTTATCGTAAGTATCGGTGTTTTGATGGACCTCGGCCGCTGGTACAATTTCTGGCGCCCGTTGGTGTTCTGGGGATACCACTCCTGGCTGTTCGTGGTATTGTGGTGCGTCATACTCTATCTTAATGTACAGGTGTTACAGTTGGGTCACATCGTCTTTGAGCGGGTGAACGTGCCCAAGTTAAAGAAAATTTTTGATCAAATCCTTCCGGCCCTATTTGTCGTGGGCATAATGATAGCGTGTGTCCACCAGTCCGCTCTGGGCGCCCTTTACATCGCCATGATCGACCGGCAGGACCCGTTGTGGTGGTCCATGTTACTCCCGCTCTTTTTCCTCCTGTCGGCTTTTTTCGTCGGACCGGCGATGTGTGTCGTTGAGGGTTCTCTTGCCTCCAAAGCGTACAAAATGGACTTCCACCACGAAATGCCTCTCCTTGTCCCGGTAATGAAAATCGGCATGTGGACGATGATTATTTACTTTGTGCTCAAAATGGTAGACCTGGCGTACAGGGGCTATTTCATGAACATGTTCGCCGGGACGCTTGAATCAAACCTGTTCCTGCTGGAGATTGTGGCCGGCGTAATCATCCCGATCATTTTACTTGCGAAGCCCAACGAACAGCAGACCGTGCCAAGGATAGTCACCGCCGCGGTGCTTATGGTCGGCGGCCTGATCCTCGACCGGATGAACGTCGTTTTTACCAGCATGGGCAAGGCGATGGGAGGTCATTACTTCCCCCACTTTATAGAGTTTTCGATCAGCATCGGTCTTGTTTCCTTCCTGCTGCTGGCATACTGTTTTATGGTCGAGAACTTTAAGATTTTTCCCGACGAGCACGAACACGCACACTGAAACGTGAAGAATTAATACCCGTATTTGGCCCAATATGCCACGGAGAAGCGGTGCGACCACCGCTTCTTCCTTTTCGCAGAGATCCCGTGGTTCTAAAACTCCGGCCTTCTTTAGTATAGTAACGGCAAGAAGTAAGCAAAACCCCGACATCCTGACAAGGATCGTACCGAGCCCCCCGGAGAACTCACCGAGTCCCAGTATTTTAAACCATTAAGAAATAAACGGCGAAAAGTTTAATATTTTCCATAAGCACCGAAGGAATTTTCCTAACTTTGGCGAATATGTTTTCCAGAAAAAGCCGGAGAAGAGGGTAAGAACCAAGCGGTGGTAATGGAGGTTATTTGCCCTCGGATGAGGATCGCTGAAGCTTGTTCAAAGTAGAGAAGGGGGTCTATGATGGAAGTCCTAAAGGTTTCTGCAAAATCCAATCCAAATTCTGTGGCTGGGGCTCTGGCCGGCGTATTGCGGGAACGTGGTTCTGCGGAAATACAGGCCATTGGTGCCGGTGCTATCAACCAATCAGTGAAGGCGATAGCGATTGCCCGGGGATTTGTGGCGCCGAGCGGCGTAGACCTCATCTGTATTCCGGCATTTACAGACGTAATCATCGACGGCGAAGAAAGGACAGCAATTAAAATTATCGTTGAACCACGATAAAGTTTGGTGTCAACTACCTCCTGCCGGTGTGCCGGAAAGGGGGTTTTATTTTTATGGGGCAAAAAAAGGACGCTGAGATTATTCATAAAAAAGCGGTTGTCGTTGACGCCCATTGCGACACCTTGTCGCTATTGGCGGAAGGGCGGGTTTCCTTTGCCGATGCCGGAGAAGGACATGTTGACCTCCGCAGGCTGAAGCAAGGCGGCATCAACGTCGTGTTCTTTGCCGTTTTCGTTCATCCGAGAAACCGAGGGGCCTATTTACGCAAGGCTCTCGAACAGGTTGACGCCTTCCACACCACGGTGGCCGTCCACCGCGAAGATTTAGTGGCGGTTCGCGAGTATTCCGGCCTCCGGCGCGCGTTGGCCGCAGGAAAGATCGCCGGTATTCTCAGCGTGGAAGGGGGGCACGTTCTGGAGGGTAGCCTCGGGGTACTCCGGGTACTCTATCAGATGTACGTGAGGTGTCTGACTTTGACCTGGAACGGCAGGAACAAACTCGCCGACGGCGTAGGGGAAAGCGAAAGCAGGGGGGGGCTTACCTCTTTCGGCCGGGAGGTCGTCAGGGAGATGGAACGGTTGGGGATGTTGGTGGACGTGGCCCACCTGGCGCCCGCCGGGTTTTGGGACGTTGTCAGGATGGCGAAAAACCCGGTCATCGACACACACGCTAACAGCAGGGTTCTTTGCGATCACCCACGCAACCTTACGGATGAACAAGTGCGGGCGCTGGCAGCAACCGGTGGCGTCGTGGGCGTTAACTTTGTTCCCGCCTTTGTCGATCCGGCGAATCCTACGATTGAGGCGGTTGCCGACCATATTGAGCACCTGGCGACGGTCGGCGGCATAGACTGCGTAGGCATCGGCTCGGATTTCGACGGGACGGCAAACACAGTGGCCGGACTGGATGACGCGGCCTGCCTGCCGCTGCTGACCGCTTGCCTGGTTGACAGGGGCTGGCAGGAGGCCCATATTCGCAAAGTACTCGGGGGGAATTTTCTACGGGTGCTGAAAGAAACTTGGAAGTGAATTCGACCGTGCACCTCTGCCGGCCTGATACGACCGCCGGTTATGGCGTTGGTTGTCCCCCCACGGCGGGTAAGGAGCCGGGCTCGGACATCACGCCGGATCCGGATTTGGAGCAGCCCTGCGACCTTCACGTGCACACCACGGCGTCGGACGGCACGGAAAGGCCCGAAGACATAGTCGCACGAGCGATAGCTTTGGGCCTAAAGGCAATTGCCATCACGGACCACGACTCGGTGGAAGGTATCAGCAAAGCGGTCGGTTCCGCCCCCGCCCGATTATTGGTCATACCGGGAGTTGAACTAAGCACTGAAGACAATGACCGGGAGATACACATTCTCGGTTATTTCATCGCTTACGACGCCCCTTGCTTGCTGCAAACCCTCGCCGGCATACGCCGGCAGCGGCTGGAACGGGGACGCCAAATTGTAAAGCGCCTGCAACGACTCGGTATTCCCATCACTTTCGAAATGGTTCAAGCAGCAGCCGGCGCCGGCGTAATCGGCCGGCCGCATGTGGCGCGGACCTTAATCGGAATCGGGACTGTGTCTTCGGTTGAAGACGCCTTCCGGGAGCTGCTCGGGCCGAGGTGCCCGGCGTACGTGCCCAGAGCCCGATTTGACACGGTTGCCGCGGTGCGTCTTATCCGGGAGGTGGGTGGGGCGCCGGTGTTGGCCCACCCGGGCATAAACCGCGGCGAGGAGGTTTTGGAAAAACTGGTGAACGTGGGGCTGAGCGGCATTGAGGTAGAATACCCGGAGCATACCAGTGAACAGCGCGCGTATTACCGTCAATTGGCACGGAGGTATGGGCTTATCGCTACCGGCGGCTCGGACTACCACGACCCGAACGACCGTTTCCCGTTAGGCTCGGATGCGGTACCTTTCAGCACCGTTCGGGCGTTGCGCGCGGTTGCGGGAAAATAGCAAAGGATTTGTTAGTCTTATTTTAAGCGTCTATACCCTGCTGGTTGTGCATAATACTATTCCTGAGACCAACGGCGCAGGGGGGCGGGTTGTGGTCCAGGACATGGAGGATCTAAGGCAACTTAAAGCACGGGTCCGGGAATTGGAGGAAAAACTGGCACAAGTGCGCCTCAGCCGACGTGTTTTACTGCATCTTTTGGAGCAAATGGAAGCCGAGCGAAGTCTATTCGTTAAAAAACTGGAGACGGAAAACCGCCGCCTTCAAAAAGCGAACGCCCGTTACGCCCGGTCGCTCCTGAAAAAGAACCAGCAAATCATCGAACTCGAGTCCAAACTGCAAGGTAGCACCGGTCAAAATTCGTAGTGCCTGCAACTTATCCACAAAATTACACACAGCCTGGGAATTATTTCAAGGCGTATAAAATGTTGGCAGCTCAATGGAGGACGTGAAAGGTCCTTTTTTTACTTGTCTACCTGTGTTATAATTGGTGCCCAAAAGAAGCGCTCAGTAGCCACAAATCCTTAGCAGAAACTATTATGTTTCAGAATCGTTCAGGAAACCAGAGTTCGCTTAGACAAAGCACCGTCTTATCACATATAGCGGTCGAAGAGACCTTTGAAGCGCGCTTCTTCGGAAAGGGGACAACTTATGCGGATCGCAGTCGTTGACGGCCAAGGAGGCGGCATAGGGAAGCACATTACCGAAAAACTCCGGCGGGAACTGCCTGAAAATGTGGAAATTTTGGCTCTGGGAACAAACGCCCTGGCGACTTCGATGATGCTGAAGGCCGGAGCCAATGAGGGGGCCAGCGGCGAAAACGCATTGATCTGGAACGCCCCGCGTGTCGACCTTATTGTGGGACCGCTGAGTATTTTGATTCCGAACGCGATGCTTGGCGAGTTGACGAGCCAGGTAGCTCAGGCAATTGCTTCAAGCCCTGCACCAAAGATACTCCTCCCCTTGACCCGCGGCAAGGTTGAGCTGGTGGGACAGCGGGCCGAACCTCTCCCGCATTTGATAGACGAACTCATAAGTCGTGTGAAAGAGATAATTGAAACTTGCAGCCGGTCTAAATGACTCGTGCAACCTTCCGACTGTGTCATCTCAAATGTCAACGCCAACCATAAGCGGGCATTTTTCCCCCTGCTTGATACCTGGCAGCAAGTGACCGTACGCTCGGAGTATATACTTCCGGTTGTACGGGTACCTCACCGCAACAACCGATGTTAAAGCCGCCGGAAAGGGGGTAAAGGGGTTGCACGACGTAAAACAGTGGCTGTTAAGGGTTTTATGGGCTTTTCTCTTAACGGTGCAAAACCTTACCCGATTGCCGGTCGGAAATCCACCTTTTGACCCATCCCTGTTGGGTCGTGGCACGCCTTTTTTTCCGCTGGTTGGTCTGTTCATAGGAGTCATTTTGGCGAGCATTTACTATGCCGGTAGTCTTTTGTGGCCTCCGGCGGTAACCGCCGTGCTGATGATCGTCGGGGGTCTGATTTCTACCGGTGGTATGCACCTCGACGGTTTAATGGATACGCTCGATGGCATAGGGGGGCGGGATCCCGCGCACCGCCTGGACATCATGCGGGACAGCCGGGTGGGTGCCTTCGGCGTAATGGGCGCGGCTTCGGCGCTGCTGTTCAGGTTTGTGCTCTTCCTGTCTCTGGCCGGGGAGGCCTGGCGGGTTATCTTTCTTGCTCCGGTGATCGGCCGCTGTTGTCTTGTATGGGTGATCGTGCTTTTTCCTTACGCCCGTACCCAGGGGCAGGGAAGCCTGTACAAGGCTTATACGGGTTGGCGGGAGGTGACTGCGGCAACGGTCGTCGGGCTCCTTCTGGCCGCGGGTATCGGCGGTGGTGCCGGCATCGTCCTGCTGGCGGCTTTTGTGTCGATAAGCTTTTTGCTCGGACAATTCTTTTACCGCATGTTCGGTGGTCTTACGGGTGATAATTACGGTGCAATCAATGAAATAGTTGAACTCCTGGTCCTGGCAGGTGGGTTGGTCCTGATGCGCTGAAGTTGGACTGCGCGCGGAAAAAAGGTATATTATTGGTAATAGATCCCGCGGGTACTGGAAAAATTAACGCTTGTCCGCAGGGAAAGCGTGTAGCGGCGGTAAAGAGCGCGACATACGCTGATAGAATCGGTTGCCCGGCGCCGTTTTAAACCTCAAACGCAAATCAAGTACGCTCGCACTTTTTTGTGAGGGGGATTCCATGGTCTGTAGGATTTATCTGATCCGCCACGGGGAAACGCTGTGGAACCACGCGCGTAAGTATCAGGGGCACGCGGATATCGCTTTGAGCGAACGGGGCTTAAAGCAAGCCGAGGCCTTAGCTCGCAGGTTGGAACGCGAACAATTTGCGGCTTTTTTTGCTTCCGATCTGCGCCGGGCGTCGGACACGGCGGAAATAATAGCCCGCCCGCACGGTGGAAAAGTGAGCACCTTGCCTGCGCTAAGAGAAATCAACTTCGGCGAGTGGGAAGGCCTGACCAGAGATGAAATCAAAGCGCGCTTTCCTGAACTATCCGAACAATGGTGGGCGGCACCCTGCAGCACTCGCCTCCCCGGTGGTGAGATGCTCGCCGAAGTAACCTTGCGAGCGGCCACCGCCATTGAAGACATCGCTGCGGCTTATCCTGACGCGCAGGTAGTCGTGGTTTCGCACGGAGGAGCGATCCGGGCGTCGATCGGCCACTACCTGAAGATGGATTTGAACCAGTACTGGCGCCTCCGGCAGGACAACGCAGCCCTCAACATATTGGAGTTTTATGAAAGAGACAGAGCCCAGTTGATCGTGTTTAACGACTGCTGTCACCTTAACGAATTTGTTCAACATACATAAAGACAGCTATTAGAATTTAAACGGTTTTAGAGTACTTTTGTGCAAAAAATTGAAATCTTCGGAGATAATAAAAAAAACCGCGGTTTTACCGCGGTTGGGAGAGTTGCTCTTCGGCAAATTTGATCATGCGACGGACCATGTTCCCCCCTATCTTACCGCCCATCCGGCCACCTACTGCGCCGCAGTGCCGGGAAGGAACGTCACCCCAGTAGCCTTCCCGGATCAGGTGGTCGAGCCCCAGTTCCCCGGCGAACTCGTACTTCATCCGCCGGAGAATGTCGCGGTAGTTTTCAGGGGTGATCGCCGCATGGCCGAAAGTAGGGTAGCCTATTTCGTTGGCCACCTCGATCTTGAATAGATCTAACGCGGAGGCGGCTTGAGGGACCAGAACCCGGTTTTTATTCCGCAAAAAACAACACCTCCATTAATATTATCCCCGGCGAAACAAACTGGGTATGCCGGCCATTATCATGGCTTTTCACCTGATTTTTCCAAAAAACGCGAATTAAAAAATTGTCCCTTTTGCTTTTAGGCCTTACGGTACGCAACCGTTTTTGCTTGGCCTCCTTACGTAACGGAATCGCATACTAGGTCGCCGCGTGCAGGATTATCGTTAAACCTTGGGGAAATAAGAACATTGTTTATGGAGATGCGTGGCTGGAGGGTTAGAACGGTGCGGACGGTGAGTGCGGGGGAGGTTACAGCCGTGGTCGCGCGGCTGTGCCGGGAAGCGAACACGGTGCTGAGCGCTGACCTGCTGAAAGCGATAGAGGACGCCCTGGCTTGGGAAGATACGCCGCAGGGCAGAGATGTATTGAAAAAACTCCTCGCCAACGCCGCCATGGCCCGGGCGGAAAATATCCCTGCGTGCCAGGATACGGGCGTGGCGGTAGTGTTTATAGAAATCGGTCAAAATGTTTATATAGACGGCGACCTCGAAGCAGCCGTACAGCAGGGTGTGCGGCGTGGATACACCGAAGGTTACCTCCGGAAGTCGATGGTGGGGCACCCCTTAGTCCGCACGAATACGGGGGACAATACCCCGGCGGTGATCCACGTAAGTGTTGTTCCGGGGGACAGGCTCAGAATTACTGTAGCCCCCAAAGGCGCCGGAAGCGAGAATATGAGCGGTTTGCGGATGCTCAAGCCGGCCGACGGGGTGGAGGGAGTGAAGCGTTTCGTCCTCGAAGTGGTGGAAAAAGCGGGGCCGAACGCCTGCCCGCCGCTGGTCGTCGGGGTGGGCATCGGCGGGACCATGGAGAAGGCGGCGCTGCTGGCGAAAGAGGCGCTTTTGCGGCCGCTCGGCAGCCGGAGCACTGATCCCTTAGCGGCGGCGCTGGAGGAGGAGCTGCTGGCGGAGATTAACCGGTCCGGGATCGGGCCGCTCGGACTCGGCGGCCGGGTGACGGCTTTAGCGGTGCACGTGGCGGTATATCCGTGCCACATCGCCAGCCTGCCCGTAGCGGTCAACCTTAACTGTCATTGTGCCCGGCACCGGTCCGTAGAGATTTAGCTGGCGGCGTACGGGATAACTATCGTTGAAGACCGCCCCGCGGCGGGGAGCGAATTGCCAAACCCGTCGGCGGGCCGTCGTAAAATGAGTCGGTTTCTGAAAAACATAATTCCCCATGGCTCTCTGGGTGAAGGAAAAGTGGCATGATTAGAATTCATTTACCCCTTACCGAAAAAACGATCGAGACCCTGCGGGCCGGGCAGCAGGTTGTGTTTCACGGCCGTTTGCTTACGGCAAGGGATGCCGCCCATAAACGGCTGGTGGATTCTATTGCCGCCGGCGAGCAACTCCCGGTTGACTTACGCGGCCAGGTGATTTACTACGTCGGCCCGAGCCCGGCGCCCCCGGGGCACGTGGTGGGAGCCGCGGGGCCTACCACGGCGGGGAGAATGGACCCCTACACCCCCGCACTCTTGGCGCAGGGGTTGAAAGGGATGATCGGCAAGGGGCACCGTTCGCCCGAAGTGGTCGCGGCGGTGGTCAAGTACAAAGGCGTTTACTTTGTGACTTATGGAGGCGCCGGCGCGCTTTTGAGCAAGACGGTTAAAGCAGCGTGCGTTCTTGCGTACGCAGACCTTGGTCCCGAGGCGATCCACGAGTTTGTCGTGGAAGATTTTCCGGCCCTGGTAGCCAACGACATGTACGGGGGCGATATTTTTCAAAGATTAAGAAGACAGAATTAAGAATTAAGAAGTTAGAAGCCGGAATTACGAAGCCAGAATCCGGAAGTCGAACCAGAGTCAAAAGTCGAAAGTCAAAGAGTTAGAATCCAGGAGTCAGAAATCAGAATTCAGAATTCAGAA
>QZIW01000021.1 GCA_003604985.1 Ammonifex sp. | reverse complement strand
TTTGCTAAACCACTGTTTATTTTGGAGAACGATTTGGGGGAGGCAGCATAACCCCATGAATAATAGTGGATTTACCGATATTTATCAGGAAATAGGGGTTGGCTTTATACTTTTACTTGAACAAATAGAAGCTCTAATCCAGAATTTAAATACAAAAGGTGCTGAGGCTTTCAGAGATGGTCGGTATGCAAATACAAGGGAGATAATGAACCAAGCGGAACAAGTTATAGCAGTTAAAGAACAAGTTGAAACGTGTAAGAAGAAATGGAAGGACCTTTTACAGAGGTGGGAGCAGTTTCTTACCGGCGAAATTACGGAGGCTTCAACGGCATCACCTTTACCAAAAGAGGTAATGTTTCCGGAGGCCAGCATTCCGCAAAGGGATCAAAGTGCTCCTCTGCGTACTCCCCGAGGGATGCGGACTCCAGAGGAACTTTATTGCCAGCCGATCTTAGAGGCCTTGGTGGAACTAGGCGGTGCTGGTTCTGTTGAGGAAGTCCTTGACCGGGTTGGGAGGAAAATGGAAGGCATTCTGAACGATTTTGACAGGGAAGTGATTCCTAGCGGCGGTATGGTTAGGTGGCGGAAGGTTACCCAATGGTGCCGGCTGACGATGGTTAAGGAAGGCTTACTTGCCCCAAATTCTCCACGGGGCGTTTGGGAAATCAGCGAGGCAGGTCGAGCCGAACTGGCTCGCTTGAGGGCTAACTCAGGGTGATTGGTAATGTTTTCGGTCCCCGGTAATCTTAGGGGTGACCAAATTGCTAACTTTCATCATCGTGGTGCTGATAATCGTTTGTATCTCAGCTCTCCTCTTTCGTTGGAATAAAGCGACGGAAGAGGAGCATTCTGGTGATGCTGGATACATGTGCAAAGCGGAAAAGGCAGAGGCTCCCTGGTTACCCCAAGGTAGGACTGGCGTTGTTAGTACCGTCAGCAGGCAAGAGTTTGAACCAAAAGAAGGATATGGCTTTCTGGAGGCTTTCAAGTTTTTACCGGAATTTGAACACTACGACTTCTCTCCCGTTGCGAAGAATTATTCGGAAGTCAAGAGGCTTCTTACCCATTGTTTTTCGGTACGCAGGGCAGTAATCATTGATTACGAAACCGGAAGTCCGCAGCCCTTTGAACCGGCACGCAAGATAAGGGCCGTGAAAATCTACGCGATGGGGCCGAACTATTTTGAGGCTTTTTGTTATTACCGCGGGACAACACGAACCTTTCGCCTCGACCGGGTACGCGGGGTTATGCCCACCGACCGTTCGTATACCATCCCCGCTAGGTTTGTGCCGGGCGAGTGGGTGAGGAGATGAGGCGGTGCCGGAGTATATCGGTTGGCGGGCGACCCAGGGAACCCCTGACACGGACAAGCTTATCGCCGAATTTCAAGAAGCCCTCAGCAAAGAAATAGCGGCGCTTAAAGAGGGGCAGGGCGGCCAGAGAATTCTCGCGCAGAGCGGCGAGCTTGTGGGGCACTTTTCCGGACGGCATCTATACCGTTTCCATATAGATGTTGATTTGACGATACCCGACGATTCTCCCGCCCAGGTTATCATCGAAGCCGAAGTACTTACAGCCCATGTCGTTTCCGTGGAGCCCAACGAGATCACCTTAGCCTTCGATAAGGATTTCGGCGATTTCATTTCCCAAGCAATCATCCAGACAGCGCCCTGGTTTCTTCTCCAGCAACTGAAAACACGGCTTCAAGAGGTCCGTGACGGGAAGCTCTCTTTTAATTCCCCCAACGCCTTGAAGCTCTTCGGTTTTGTGGAGCCAGCCTCTTCGAACGCAAAACCGGCCCAAGGGGTTGCTGTAACGAAAAGAGTTCCCCACGGATAAACTCCATGCAGGCAGAAGCTCTTGTGAGGTCTCTCTCGCAGGAAGTGACTTTTATCTGGGGACCACCCGGCACAGGCAAGACGAAAACCGTTGCCGCTATAATGGATAGCTTTATTGGCGCCGGCAAGGTTGTACTTCTAACGGCGCACACAAATGCGGCTGTGGACGAGGCGTTATTGAAACTGGCAGACGTGCTTTCGGATAGGAATTTGCTGGAGGATGGCAAGATAGTCCGCTGCGGGACACCGAGCCGTCCCGATGCCGATCTGAAGAAGATGACTTTGGATGAGATCGTGGCGAGAAAAGCCGAGCCGTTGATTAGGGCCAAAATTGCGCTTGAGAAAAAGGTTAAGGATTTAGAGGAGCAACTCGCTATAATCACTGAGGTTATCGAAATAAATGAAACTTTGTCCAAGACGAGAGAAGAAGAGGCTGCTTTAAATAAAGCTCTCGCCGAAAAAGAAAGCCTGCTTTCGGAGTACAAGCACCAGCTTGGGATCATCGAAGAGAATTTAATGCAGTTGCGGGAACAACTGAAAAAGGCCCAAAAAGCCGGGTTTTTAACCCGCGTTTTCACCGGGCTACATCCGGACCGGATAGAGCAGCAGATTGCAAAAAACGAAGAGGAACAGCGGGCGCTCCTCGCAAGAGAAACTGCCATGAAGTCGGAGCTTGACAGACTGCAAGAGCAAAAGACCTTTCTCCAAAAAAGCTTCAAGGAGCTTACCGTGAAGAGGGAGCAGCTTTCCCGGCGGGCCGGGTTAAGGGATGATGCTGACGCCCACGCAAAACTTCAAAAGTTGCAGATTCAGCTTCAGGAACTGAAACGTGAAATTAGCGCTATTCAGACGGAGATAAACAACTTGCCCCGCGAAATCATAGAAAACTGCCTCGTGCTTGGGGCAACACTGTCCAAGCTCCACCTCGACCCCGCGCTTTACAATCGTAAATATACGGCGATGGTTCTTGATGAGGCGAGTATGGCCCTCCTTCCGGCCGTCTTTCTCGCTGCAGGGCTGATAACGGAAAGGTTCGTGGTCACGGGAGATTTCAGGCAGCTCCCGCCGATAGCCGTTGCCGAAGGCAGCGGCGTGGTGGAAAGATGGTTGAAAAGGGATCTTTTCGAACAGGCCGGCATCGTCGCCAGTTGTGATTCAGGATCCGCGGATGACCGCCTCGTCAAGCTTACGCAACAGCACCGGATGCATCCCACAATCGTAGAAATTGTGAACGCCAAAATGTACGGTGGTGAGCTCGAGACCGGCCAGCAGACCGTCACAGCGGCTGCTGAAATTGCTGCAAAGGAACCTTTCGCCGGTTTCCCGGTGGTTCTCTGCGATACCTCTGAAATTAACCCATGGTCCACCAGACCGCCGGGATCATGGTCGCGATTCAATGTTTATCAGGCCGTTCTCTGTTGCAGGCTGGCGCAGCAAGCGGTCAGCGCCGGCATCGGGAGCGTGGGAATAATTACTCCCTACACGGCGCAGGCAAGATTAATCGCCAAACTCCTAAAAGATGTGGGATTGACAGAAAAGGTGCGGGCGGCGACGGTGCACAGATTTCAGGGTGGGGAAAAAGACTTGATAATCTTCGATGCCGTGGATGGCCCGCCGTTTCGGCGCCCCGGGAAGCCCCTTTGCGGTTCTTTTCCGGAGAAAGGACAGGCAGCCTCGGAGGCAAGCAAACTTATTAATGTAGCGGTAACCAGGGCAAAAGGAAAGCTTGTTCTCGTAGTCAACTACCTCTTTTTCAGACAAAAGCTTAGTAAAACCGATGCAGCATTTTTCGTCCTCGACTTTGCCCATCAAAATGGAAAACCCGTTGATTCCCGCGACATCCTGCCCTCTTATTTTGACGAACTGATCATAAACCAGCGCGTTTCACACAACTACTACCTGAACCTGAAAAATGGAGGGTATGGAGCGAGGACAGTTTCTACGACCAATTTAATAAAGACCTCCTCCAAGCAGAGGAAAGAATAATCATCTTCAGTCCTTTTCTCGCCCGGAAGCGAATGGCTCGGCTCATGGACTTATTCCGCTTTCTCGTCGATAAGGGCGTGGGCCTTTACGTTATAACCAGACCAGCCGCAGAGCAGGACGAAGACAGCGAGCTCGCGTCTTTGCAGAAGTACCTCGAAGAAGCAGGCGTAAAACTGATTTACCGAAAGAAGCTTCACGAAAAGGTTGCCTTCATTGACGACAAGGTCTGCTGGCTCGGGAGTCTTAATATCCTCTCGCACAGCGGGACGTCGGAATTTATGCTCTCGATCAGAACGAAGGAAGCCGCAGCGCAGCTTTACCACTTCTTCGGCGTCGAAGGCATAGTTGGCGCAGAAAAGAAGCAGAACGAAAAACGCAGCCTGCGGCTGAACCTGCAGAGACAAATCTTGACATTGTTGCATGGACCCTTATGCCCGGTTTGTGGCGCTTCAGTTGTGCTTCGCAGCAGCAGGTACGGCCTCTTTCTCAGTTGCGAGCAACGCCCCAGGGCCAGTTGCGAAAGATTAGTCAATGTACCCCGCAAAGTGGCCGAGGACGCCGTGACGCTGCTGAAAATCAAGTGTCCGAAGTGCGATAAAGGAGGTTTTATGAAATACCGTATGAGCAACAGGGGACCCTTCTTAGGATGCGATAAATTCCCGGAGTGCCGGTCCACGATTGATTTGAAGCTTTGAACGAGCGAGGAATAAAGAGCCAGGCCGCTACGGTTGAAAGCGAGGAGTAAGAGCAAGGCCGTTTGCCTGTAAGGGATGTCATTGGTTATTAAACGGGGCACGATATCAACGTTGAATGAGCCGGGCATTTCACGTGCGCTTTTTTGTTGCCCGGCGACGGGCGGTTTCCAAGCCTTCTGGCCCGGCAGCCTTGCCGGGGCCTTTAACCCTGGGTGCCAAAAAAGTGGTGAGTGGGGCGCTGTACACCGGACCGAACTCGGCGGCGAAAGACAACAGCCTTTCAGTATTCAACTCTTCGAGGTACATATCATCTAACAAAGAGTGCAGCCGCGCGGCAGCTAAATCCCTTGTTTTAAGGTGCCGGATGTAAATGAAGTCCAGCAGGGCCTTTTCGGGCAGGGCGACGTTAGCCCGGCCGTCGAAGCGGTAGCCCCAGAAAAGACGCTTGGCGATCTGATGGTATTCCAGGGTAGCGCCGTCCAGATGAAAGGTATAAGGCAGCTTCGTAGTCACGAGCGTCACGGTAAACGCAGTTTGGCTGAGGATGCCTTCCTGTGCGAGGGCGTACTCCAGGGAGATGTAGCTCGGGTAGCGCACAACCATAGCCGCTTCTTCGATTAAAGGCGGCGCGAAGGGATTCGTGTACCACTTTCGCGCTAAGCGCTTGAGCACCCCGCGCCTGACAAGCCGGCCAAGCTCCACCTGAAGATGACTTTTAGAAAGACCGGTCATCTGCTCGATATCGGTGAGGGCGAAGACCTTTTTTTCAGTGTGCCTCCGGAAAAAATCGAGCCACTCGTTCGTTTTCACAACTGTACCTCCGGGCCGTTCTTCAAACAGTCGGTTTCGAGCAGGTCGGCGACCCTTCCGGCAATAGCCGGAAACGCTTCCCGGTAAAGTCCCGCGGCGTAACGTGGAAGGAACCTCTCCATTTCCTGTTCCAGCACCATCTTACCTTGTGTCCGGACCTGCGCGACAGCAGCGGCGAGTCTGGCTCCGAAAGCGGCGGGGTCGCTCCCGTAGTCAACCACCTTTCGGTGCACCAGATCAAGGTCAACGGCTACCCCCCTATCCTCTGCAAGAAAATGGATATCCCAGAGATCCCTCCCCTTAACGTAATCGCGCAAAGCAATAGCTACTACCTTATCCGCGAGGACTTCCCGCCGGCTTTCCACCCTGACGGCGGGATTAAACGGCGGATACTGAAGGAGTAATAAAGAGTTGTCGTAGGACGGAACGTTGGCAAACTCGATATTAACGCGTAAAACCCGCTTCTGCTCGGTAGCACTGAAGCGCAGGGCAAAGCGTTTGAATGTGCGGCTCCGCTTTTGTTCTTTCAACGAAATTTCGCCGAGAAACGGGAATACGTCACTTACAAAGGCACCCATGTTGCTCATCCGGGCATCAACTTCATGGAAAGAATCCATATTTTTAATGACAAAACTGAAGTCCAGGTCTTCTGAATAACGGATGTTTCCGTAAAAAAGCCGCAGGGATGTCCCGCCCTGAAAGACGCCTTCGTTGAAAAAACGTCTCAGGCTGAAGTAAGTTAGAACGGCTTTTTGGACCTCTTCCCGGAGGATCGTTTCCGGGCCGACCTGCTCTCGTAAGCTCCGTTCGGCGATTTCTTCCCACAACATTCTATTTACCACCTTTCGCTTTATAAAATAAACATTTTTGTTAAGTTTGTCAAGCGATATGGGTTCAAAACCATCGGTACCATCGGTCTGAAAGACTGGCAGGAAACTGGCGAAGATTGGCGAAACTATCGATAGCCGGGGTCTATTACTGGGGGTTAAAGGAATAAACGTATGACTAAAGAGAAAAAATTCTATAGAGCTCTAAAGGATATTTTTGTGGGAGCAAAGGTAGAAGGGGATTCGGGTTATATCAACCTGATGCGGGTCAAGTCCTGGTATTTCGAAAAAGGGGTTTTCCCAAGGCTCCAGCAAGACATTGAAGAAGCATTGAAGCTCTTTCCCGACTTCAGAGATGAGCTTTTCGATAAGCTTTATACCTTCTTCGGCCGGTATTTCAGTGAAAGCGGTTCCATTTATTTCCGCTATACCCCGTTGCACCAGAACGTTTACGAAAAGGTCTATACCGACGACAAAGACGTAATGCTCTTTTGGAAGACCCACATGCTCTACTATGTCAAGACCGACCGCCTTTTCCGCAGCATGGACGTAGAAGTGGACGGCCACCGTTTCTTCTTCGACGTCTCGGTATTGGAGCATAAAAGGTCTAACGAAAAGCGGGCGCTGGTATTCGATTTCAAAGAAAAGCGAGGGGACGGCGTACTGGCCTTCACCGTGACCTACTCGGAGCGCGGTCGCAAAACAAAGATTGATGAAATTCGCCGGAAGATTAAGGACGCCCTGAACCTGAACCGCTATACCGACGATGTCCCTTCAGAAGATACCTTAGAGCGGGTTTTTCGGCTCTTTGAGCGCCAGAGTGAGGTGGACTATTTCATCAACAAGGACGCCCGCGCCTTTCTCCGCGAGCAGTTCGACCTGTGGCTGTACCAGTACGTCTTTTCGGGCAAGAGCCAGTGGACCGAGACCCGCATCCGCCAGTTGCAGGCACTCAAAGACATCGCCTATAAGATCATTGACTTTATCTCCCAGTTTGAGGACGAACTGGTGCGCATCTGGAACAAGCCCAAGTTCGTGCTCCATTCCAACTACGTAATCACGCTGGACCGCATAGCCGGGCGGGACGTGGGCTTGTTGGACCGCATCCTTGCCCATCCGGGCATGGCGCAGCAGGAAGAGGAATGGCGACGACTGGGCATGGTGGGCGAGGATTTCAGGCTGGAGGGCGTATGGCAGCAAGACCTGCTGGGAAGGCAACCTCACGGGCGGTATCAATACCTGCCCATAGACACTAAATACTTCAAAGACTTGGAGTTGGACATCCTGGCTCTGTTTGAATACCTGGACCAGGAACTGGACGGCTGGCTGATCAAGAGCGAGAACTACCAGGCACTGAATACGTTGTTACCGAAGTTTCGGGAGCGTGTGAAGTGTATTTATATTGATCCCCCGTACAACACAGATGCATCTGAAATAATGTACGCAAATGATTACAGGGATTCTTCCTGGCTATCTTTAATCGCTAACAGGCTGGAGATTTCCACGAGACTGCTTGCACGTAATGGAATGCTTTGTGTTACCATTGATGACTTTGAACTGTTCAGACTCCGTGGCCTGCTTAGCGGAATGTTCGGCGATGAATATATTCTTGGAACTGTTGTCATTCGAAGTAATCCGGCTGGCCGCTCCACAGCCAAAGGGTTCTCTATCTCTCACGAATATGCAGTTTTCGTAACCAACTCACTCGAGGCCAGTATCGGCCGAATTGAGCGTACCCCTGAACAGATCGCACGGTATGACCAGAAGGATGGCAAAGGGTATTTTGAATGGGTCAATTTTCGTAAACACGGTGGCGCTAATGCGATGAGAACCGCTCGGCCAAGGCTCTTCTATCCCATTTATATAACCCAGAACTCCCTCCGAATACCTCCAATGCAGTGGGATGAACATCTCCAGGAGTGGATTGCCTTAGAGAAACCTACTAAAGAGGAGACTGTTGTATTTCCAATAAGTCCGGAGGGTGAGGAAAGAACTTGGAAGTGGGGACATGAAACTGCACGAGAGAGAATTGCGGACTTAACAGTACGCCCAGACCAACAGGGAGAACTAGGCATTTACATGAAGTCTCGATTGAGGGGAGACGGTAGGCTACCACCTACATGGTGGGAGAAATCTAGCTATTCTGCAACGGATCATGGAACAAACTTACTTAAGAATTTGTTCGGTGAAGGACAGAAGTTTTCGTTCCCCAAATCCGTGCATGCCACTACCGACTGCATCAGAGTTGCCTCTCCAGACAATTCCTCGATTATCTTAGACTTCTTCGCCGGCTCCGGCACCACCGCTCACGCTGTTATCAACCTGAACCGCGAGGACGGCGGCAAGCGCAAGTATATTCTGGTGGAGATGGCTGATTACTTCGATACGGTGCTCCTCCCGCGAGTCAAGAAGGTTGCCTTCTCCGACAAGTGGAAGGACGGCAAAGCCCAGAATGGGCAGGGGATCAGCCACTTCATTAAATACTACGAGCTCGAGCAATACGAAGACGTACTGCGCCGCGCCTGCTACGAGGATGCCGACCTGTTTGACAACCCTTACCAAGATCCCTACAGCCAGTATGTCTTCCTTCGGGACAAGAAACTCCTGGACAACCGGGAGACCGGCGAAAAGGTAGTAGAATTGGATATTGAAAAGGAAGAAGTGCGGGTAGACGTGAGCAAACTCTACGAGGGGATCGACCTGGCGGAGACCCTTTCCTGTGTCACCGGCAAATGGATCAAACGTATCACGGCGGAGTACGTGGAATTCGAGGACGAGGAACGGGCGGACCTTCGCAATCCCGACTGGCGACTGGTCAAACCGCTGATTTGGTGGTGAGCCATGCGCAAACTACAAGACATTCTGGACGGCATGGCTTTTGAGGACGTTCCGCCAGCCTGGACAACCTTCGACCTGGCAGCCTTCTCCCGGTCCAAGAAACTGTGGGACTACCAGCGGATGGCGCTGCAAAATGCTCTCAAGGCGCTATGGAAGTACTACGAAGACTTTGCGAACTATCAGTACACCGAAACCGTAGAGGTCAATTCCGAGCGCAAACGCCTTTTCTTCCGCTGGTATCGCGACAACGGCCTGGAGGGCGGCCTGGACATTCCCGTAGACAGCGCCCGGCGGGACATCTGCCGTCTGCTCAAGGATTATTATCATGTAGAAGAAGGCCGGATTTCCTACGAGCACTTCATCAACCGCATCGGTTTTTGGATGGCCACCGGCAGCGGCAAGACGCTGGTCATCGTTAAGTTGCTGGAACTGCTGTGGCGCCTGATCCGCCTGAGAGAAATCCCGCCTTCCGACATCCTGGTGCTCACCCAGCGCGACGACCTGATTAAGCAACTACATCTCCATGTAGACGAGTTCAATGCCGCCCGCAGCGAATTGTTCATACGCCTGCGCGACCTGCGCGAATACCCGGAGGCCAAGCGGGAAACCCTATCCCTTTTCAAGGACCAGGAGTTGACCGTCTTCTGCTACCGTTCCGATAACCTCAGTGATGAGCAAAAAGAAAAGATACTTGACTTTTGCAATTACGACGATGACGGCCGGTGGTACATCCTGCTGGACGAGGCGCACAAGGGCGATAAAGAAGATTCCAAGCGCCAGCACATCTACAGCATCCTGGCACGCAACGGCTTTTTGTTCAATTTCTCCGCCACCTTCACCGACCCGCGCGACATTCTGACTACGGCTTTTGACTTTAACCTGGCGCGCTTTATCGCAGCCGGATACGGCAAACACATCAGCATCCTTAAACAGGAAAACCGCGCTTTTCGCGACGAGGAGGACTACACCGGCGAAGAGAAGCAAAAGGTAGTGCTCAAGTCGCTACTCATGTTGGCCTATACTCGCAAGGCGCGGGAGGACATGGCGAGAGCTGCCGGGAGGGACGGTCTGTATCACAAGCCCCTGCTGCTTACCCTAGTCAACTCGGTCAACGTCCGAGATGCCGACTTGAAGCTCTTCTTCCGACAAATAGAGCGCATCGGCAAGAGAGAGGTTGCCCTTGCCGTCTTGGACCAGGCCAGGGATGAACTATGGAAAGAGTTCACCGAGAGGCCGGAACTGTTGTTCGAACACGACCGTTTTACCGCCTACCAAACCCTTTTCCGGAATCTTACTTATCAGGATATACTGACTTACGTATACAACGCTCCAGGTGCGGGCGAAATTGAGGTCCTAGTACGGCCATCCAATCGGCAGGAACTGGCTTTCAAGCTCAAGAGCGCTGAGCGTCCCTTCGCCCTGATCAAAATCGGCGACATCTCCGGCTGGCTGAAAGAAGAACTGGCCGGGTACGATGTTATCGAGGGCTTTGAGGACGAAAGCTTTTTCGAGCGCCTGAACGCCGATGACTCCGATATCAACATCCTCATGGGCTCGCGCAGTTTCTACGAAGGCTGGGATTCCAACCGCCCCAACGTCATTACTTTTATCAACATTGGCACAGGAACGGACGCCCGCAAATTCATTCTTCAATCCATTGGGCGGGGCGTCCGCATCGAACCCCTCAAAGGGAAACGCAGGCGTCTGCTGCCTCTATACAACAACAGGGAAATCGGAGAAGAGCTGTTCCGTCAGATCATAGACCATACTCTACCATTGGAGACGCTTTTCATCTTTGGTACGAATCGCAACGCCTTAAAAACCATCATCGAGACAGTGGATTTGGAAGCAGGTAAAGAAGAAGAGCACGAACTGGCGTTGGACGTGAACGAGGAAGCCGTGCAGGGCCGCACATTGCTCATCCCTGTCTACCGGCGTGGTGACCGCCCGTTAATTGAGCAGAGCGAACCAAGAAAGTTTCCCATCGCCGTCTCAGAGTTGGAATTGCTCAAAGGCTACCTGGAATACCTGGATGATGACCGACTGCTTTTAACCTATCACAATGCGACCCCGCGTCAGGTTGGTTTAATGTATAATGTTATGGGCGAGACAGACCGTTACTTCAACACCAGTAATGGTAAACGCTACGGCAACCTTGATTTGATATTGCCGCGTTTATTCGGCTACATGGGAATGCTGCCCGAGGAGTTCGAAGGTCTGAAACCGTTGGCGGATGAAATCCGTCACTTCCGGCATATCAAAGTCCTGCTCAGAGACATCAGCGAACTACAAGCTGCTATTGAAAAAGTTACCCGGTACCCCCAACTTCTTCGAGAGTTAAGGGCCAGGTATGAGGCCCAGCAACTCTCCTTCGACGAGTTCTTTGATCAGGCTCAGGGCCTGCGCTTGCCAGATGTAGTTTATGTGGAAGGGAAACCTCTCGAGGTCCGGAGAGTGGCCAAACATTACTATATCCCGGTCATCCTTACAGTGGAGGTCATGGCGGACTACATCCGTCACGTCATCAAAACGCCAAGCGAGATTCGCTTTGTCAAGGATTTGGAAGCTTATCTTAACCGGGAAGACAATCAGTTTAAACAGTTCGACTGGTGGTTGTTCAGCAAACTGGATGAAGCTTTAGATCAGGTGTATATTCCCTACTATGACCCCGACGCCAACCGCATCCGCCAGTTCAAGCCGGATTTCATCTTCTGGCTGCAGAAAGGCGACTGTTATTCTATTCTTTTTATTGATCCTAAGGGTACGGAACATACAGCCTATGAACATAAAATTGACTGGTATAGATGGTTATTCGAACAAAACGGTGAAAAAAAGGTTTTTAATTACAACGGCCTTAAAGTCAGGGTATTTACCTTCTTATACACCCAGGACGTTAGTAAATTACCGGACGGTTATAAGAAATATTGGTTCGATAACATCGATAAAGTACTTGGCCAAGCCTTGGGGATGTAATTGAGTTGCGGAAATGGGCCGTTTTATAGTGAAGTCAGCAGAGGCGAAGATTTATTTATGGAGTATAAGGATGCCTTTTCCGACGAGAGCGGCAGCGGAAACGATAGATATTGGTCCGTCGCCTTTGTCACAGGTTTTCCGGCAGAGCTTGGTGAACTCCGAAATAAGCTAAGAGAGATATGTACGAAAAATCAAATTGGGTATCTCGAGTGGAAGGAAATTACTGGTGACAGTAAACGAACGGATGCAGGGAGGGAATACGTAAGAGCTACCATAGACGCTATTCTTAGAAAGTCCGTTCATATAGATGTTTTGATTTGGGACAGGCAAGACGAGCGCCATGCGATTAAGGGACGAGACGACATAGCCAACCTCGAGCGGATGTATTATAAGCTTTTTGTTAATGCCGGCCGTAGATGGAGAACATCTTCGTGGCGTTTTTTCCCGGATCAACAAAGTTCCATAGACTGGAGTAGTATTTGCAGCTATTTGGAAATGACACGAGTTGACCGGCCAAAGCCCGGATTTGCCAGTCTTTTTGCGGATAGCAGGAAACGGTTTAACATAGTTGAACTCACAGAACAAGATTCGAAACAAGAGCCATTAATTCAATTGGCTGATGTTTTTGCGGGGATGGGTAGGTTCTCTGCCGAGAAGAAGGACAAGTTACAGAATTTTTTACTGGAATTGAATTATGCAAAATCCCCGCAATTAACCTTATTCGAGGAACCACGAACTAGTCCGGAGACAAATCTAAGCCTTGCAGAAAAAGCGCGATTTGAGTTAATTACGTTTTTCGACGGGTTATGTAAAAAGCATACGCTTGGTGTGAGCTTAAGAACTAAAGGTTATTTATGGACGCCGCCTAAGCGAAGTTACCCTATTAATTTCTGGTTTTATAAGCCACAGCACGAATTTGATAAAGCACCTACGAAATCCTAAGTGGTCTGCCGGGAGCCGCAACGGTTGCAAAGCCAGCTTGAGCAAAGTGCTTGTAATAGCCCACCAAGGCGAAGATCCGGGCGGCGGTAAAGCGGCTGCTGCAGCGGCACGGGTACAAGCCGGCGGAGTGCGAAACGTTAGTACCGGTCATTATGGAGCAGGCGGAGAGCCGCTACCGCGACTGGCCGGAGGCGGCGTAGGGTTTCAAACTTTATAACCTTTATAACTACTACCCCTGGTTTTAGAAGGGGTTTTTAAATTTTAGGGTTCTTTACGTGAGAAATTTTCTAATTTTTTTTAACCAAAAGGATTTTAGTATCAAATGTAGTATCACGATATATATTATAACAGCGCGGTGGTGTTGTTGAGTAAACGCCAGAAACGACTGGATAAAATCCACCGAAACCCGAAGAATGTTTCTTGGAACGAGCTGCTTTCGGTTCTTGAGGATTACAGATTCGAGGTTAAGCCGCCGCGGCGGGGGAGCCATTATTCCGTTACCCATTCCGTGCTTCCGGGTGTGGTTGAAATGCTCCCTAAACCCTGTTCGGGGCCTGTTCCGGAATATAAGGTTAGGGAAATGTTAGAGCTGATTGCGCTGGTGGAGGAGGTTGGCGAGAGTGCAAAAAACCGGCCGTCAAAAGACTGACTATAAGTACCAAATAGTTTTTAGATTTATCCCTGAAGATGATCTCTGGGTTGCTGCAGTTCCTGAGCTTCCCGGTTGCACCACCCACGGGGAAACGAAGGCTGAAGCCTTGGCAAATATCGAGGAGGCAATAGAAGAGTGGGTGGCTACTGCTCAGGAAAAAGGCTGGCCCATACCGGCACCCAGGACGGGGTTGGAAGAGTACAGCGGCAGATTTGTGGTTCGGCTTCCCAAGTCGCTTCACCGCCAACTTGTTCGTTTGGCTGAAGAGGAAGGGGTCAGTCTAAACCAGTATGTTGTTTACTTGCTTTCGCTCAACGCTTCCAGGCCTAAGTTCCCGCGAGCGCTGGCTGCTGAGGTTATGGTCGGGTTACGCGAAGAACTATGGAGCGAGATGCGTAAGCAATGGGCGGGAGCGCCATCTGTGCCCTTCCGTCAGGGATTGCCCTGGATGATGGACCCAATAAAATCTACCCCGTTTTCTACACACTGAGGAGGGAAAGCCGTTGGCAAAGCCGCTCAGGGATAAGGTTCAACTTTATAATTGCAGGTTAAAAGCGATCAAGGCCTCTTGGTCTTCAGAGCAACCCTTAGATGACGGCGGGAGCTTGGAAAGAAACAGTTCCTGGGAATCGAGGTTGGATAGCGACTCATACATAATCACCTATAATGAGCAGGTGTACTGGGCGCCTTCTAAAGCCTGGGAAATCGGACTTACCATCGAGACCGAATACCGGATAATCGAAAAGGTTTCCGAAGACAAATTAAAGCGTATTATTCGCGATCTTCTTGAGCCTGCGAAGGCGGTAGCCTCCTTTCTTATCGCGTTTGTTACCCAACAAATGTGGATGCTGCCCCTGGTATTGCCGCCGTTGGAAGAAGTCGAAGATAATAAGAAGCAGAAGGAGAAAAATGAAAAAGGAAAAAGAAAAAGGGGAGCTTCGAAGTAAGAACACTCCAAAAGGTTGCTTTATTGCCTGGTTTTTAAAATAACGGTACAAGTTCGATTTTGAAGGACCCGGCTGCCTTTGCCGGTATATGAAACTCAAATTCTTCCTCGAGGACCTGCTGGGTTGTCCTGTGGATCTTGTCACCCGTAAGGTTTTAAAGGTGCAACTAAAGCCCTATATCGAGAAAGAGTCGCTGTGTGTCTCGTAAACACCACTTGTAAGTACATTAAATAGCACCCGTTCATCCGCACTGACCATTAAACCACCACCTGGCAACGAGCGTTTTAATTATACACAAAGATAAATAACGACGCGTTCCGGTGCGGGCTGCCGTTGTTTGACAGGAGGTCTTTATGGAAGTATTGATCGGCTTGCTCACTGTTGTGTTGGTTGTGTTGCTGATCTTTGTTGTTATGCTCTACCGCAAGACCGGGGGCGGCGGGGACCTTTCGGCGGCGCTGCAGAACCTGACCCACTCGGTTCAGTCCGGACAGGCCCAGACGGCGGTGCTTGCGGAGAAACTCGCCCACTTGGAACCCCTGCCGCAGACCGTCACCGCTGTGCAGCTCGAGCTGAGGGGGTTGGGTGAACGTGTATCCACGGTGGAGCAGAACCAGAACGCGGTGAGCCAGGGG
>QZIW01000027.1 GCA_003604985.1 Ammonifex sp. | reverse complement strand
TTCTACATTCTGGCTTCTGGTTTCTGACTACTTCTCCAGGGCTTCTTTCAACAGGCTGTTGACCAGCGCGGGATTAGCTTTCCCCCGCGTCGCCTTCATTACCTGCCCGACCAGGAAACCCAAGGCTTTATCTTTACCCTGCCTGTAATCGTCGGCCACCTTCGGGTTGCCGGCGACGACCTCCCGGACCACGGCCCTGAGCGCGTTCTCGTCGGTGATCTGGACCAAGCCCTGTTCCTTTACTATAACCTGTGGGTCCTTACCGGTATCGAACATTTTTTCGAAGACCGTCTTGGCGATCTTACCGCTGATGGTCCCGTCGTCGATAAGCTTCAAAAGGGCGGCCAGTTGCTCCGGCCTCACAGGTGAGGCTGAAATTTCCGTCCCGGTGGCGTTCAACAGCCGCGCCAGCTCCCCCATGACCCAGTTGCTCACTACTTTCGGCTGCGGGTGAAGCCGCACGCACGCCTCAAAATAGTCCCCGGTCTCGCGGGTGGCGGTGAGGACGGTCGCGTCGTAGACGGGCAGGCCGTACTCGCTCATGTACCGCTCCCGCCGCGCGTCGGGCAGTTCCGGCAGACTCCGGAGGACCTCCTCGACCCATTCCCGGGTAATCACCAGCGGCGGGAGGTCCGGCTCCGGGAAGTACCTGTAGTCGTGCGCCTCCTCCTTACTCCGCAGCGAGATGGTAACTCCCTTTACCTCATCCCAGGTGCGCGTTTCCTGGACGACCCGCCCGCCTTCCTCCAGCACCTCTATCTGGCGCTCAACCTCGTAAGCCAGGGCCCGGTGCAGGGAGCGGAAAGAGTTTACGTTCTTGATCTCCGTCCTGGTCCCGAATTCGGCGCTCCCCAGGGGGCGCACCGAAACGTTGGCGTCCACCCGGAGCGACCCTTCTTCCATTTTGCAGTCCGAAATACCGGTATACTGGATGATGCTGCGGAGCTTCTCCGCGTAGCTCCTGGCCTCCTCCGGCGAACGCATGTCCGGTTCGGAAACGATCTCCAACAGCGGCACGCCGGTGCGGTTGTAGTCCACCAGCGAGTAGGCGGTGGTGGTCACCGTCCCCTGGTGCACCAGCTTGCCGGCGTCCTCCTCCATGTGGATGCGGGTAATGCCGACCCGCTTGGGACCGTTTTCGGTATCGATAATCACGTGACCTTCGCGCGCCAGAGGCAGGTCGTACTGGGATATCTGGTAGTTCTTCGGCAGGTCGGGGTAATAGTAATTCTTGCGGTCGAACTTGCAGAACCGCGCTATTTCACAGTTCAGGGCCAGGGCCGCCCGGATGGCGTACTCCAGCACCTTGCGGTTGAAAACCGGCAGCACGCCGGGGAGCCCCAGACAGACCGGGCAGATGTGGGCGTTGGGCTCGCCGCCGAAAGCCGCGCTGGAGGAACAAAATATCTTGCTCTGGGTCTTGAGTTCGACGTGGATTTCCAGCCCGATAACCGTTTCGTAATTCCTCACTGGCCGTTTGCCCTCCTGGAGGAAGCGAATATCGTACGCACCGGTTGGTTTCTAAAGCGCAGGCCGCTTTGAGACCCAGCCGGTTTCTTGCTCGAAAGCGTAGGCCGCCCGCAAAAGCCGCTCTTCGGCAAAAGGCGGGCCGATGAACTGGATGCCCACCGGCAGGTGGCCGGCAAACCCTCCCGGAACGGACAGCGCCGGCAGACTCGCCAGGTTCACCGCCAGTGTGCAGATGTCCGAAAGGTACATCGCCAGAGGATCGGCGACCTTTTCGCCGATTTTAAAGGCCGGCGTCGGCGCCGTGGGCGACAACAACAGGTCAAACCGCTCGAAAGCGGCATCGAAATCACGCTTGATCAGCGTGCGGATTTTAAGCGCTTTCAGGTAGTAAGCTTCGTAGTACCCCGCCGAAAGGGCGTAGGTACCAAGCATAATGCGCCTCTTGACCTCCGGGCCGAAACCCCGGCTCCTGGTCTTTTTGTACGAAGCCACCACGTCTTCAGCCGGTTCCCGGAGGCCGTACTCCACCCCGTCGTAGCGTGCCAGGTTGGAGGAAGCTTCGGCCGGGGCGATCAGGTAGTACGCCGGCAGCGCGTACTTGGTATGCGGGAGGGAGGTCTCCTCCACCGTTGCCCCGAGGCCGGTAAGAACTTCGATCGCTTGGTCGAAAACGGCGCGGACTTCCGGTGCGATACCCTCCCCGGTATACTCCCGCGGCACACCGATCCGGAAACCTTTGATGTCCGCCACGAGGGCGCTGGTGTAATCGGGCACGCCCTGCGGCACCGAAGTGGAGTCCTTCGGGTCGTGCCCGGCTATGACACCCATTAAAAGGGCACAGTCCCGGACGTCACGGGTGATGGGCCCGATCTGGTCGAGTGACGAAGCAAAGGCGACAAGGCCGTAACGTGAAACCCGGCCGTAAGTGGGTTTGAGCCCAACCACGCCGCAGAACGCCGCGGGCTGGCGGATGGAGCCGCCGGTATCGGAGCCGAGGGCCATGACCGCCTCGCCCGCAGCCACCGCCGCTGCCGAACCGCCGCTCGAACCGCCGGGAACCCGCTCGAGGTCCCAGGGGTTGGCGGTGGGAAAAAACCCCGAGTTTTCCGTGGAGGAGCCCATGGCAAACTCGTCCATGTTGGTCTTTCCCGTAAACACCGCGCGCTGTTGTTTCAGGCTTTCGATGACCGTGGCGTCGTAAGGAGGGACGAACCCCTTTAAGATCTTGGAAGCGCAAGTAGTCTCAAAACCGTTGATGCACAGGTTGTCTTTTATCCCGACGGGGATTCCCGCAAGCGGCGGCAGTTCCTCGCCCGCGGCAAGGGCGCGGTCGACCGCCCGCGCCTGGGCCGTCGCCTCTTCCCGCATCAGGAGGAGGTAGGCCCTGACCTTTTCGTCCACGGCGTCAATCCTGCCGAAAACGGCCTCGGCCAGTTCAGCCGCCGAAATCGTTTTTTCCCGCAAAAGCCGGCTGAGTTCGTGCGCCGGCGTATAACAGAGGTCCAAAGCGGGTTCCTCCCATTCCAGTTGTCGGTCGTCAGTGGTCGGTGGTCAGACTTAAGGAAAATTGCCTGCGCCCCAGCAGTCAGAATGCCAAGTCGGAGTCGTTTTTAAAATGGCATCACGGGGATTCGTTACACCAGACGCGGCACGCGGAAGTATCTTGCTTCTCTTTCGGGAGCCCGCGCCAGGACGGTTTCCGGCTCGAGATGCTCCCCTACTATGTCTTCACGGAAAACATTTTGGAGGGGTAAAACGTGCGTAAGCGGTGGAACATCCTTCGTGTCAAGCTCGTTTAAAACCGACGCATGCTCCAGGATATTGGCGAGTTGCTCGGTGTAAACCTGCTTCTCCTCCTCGGACAATTCCAAACGTCCCAGAAGCGCGACGTGCTCGACGTCTTTCCTGGTAATCATAAAGCATTCCCCCTAAAAACCAATGTGAATTATATCAAATTTGTGCCTTCAGTAACAAGACCTAAGGCAAAGAATTCAGAATACAGAAGTCAGAATTCGGAATAGAGAATACTTAATTTGGAACAAGGAATAAGAATTCATGGTTGCTGAGAACGGGCGCCGAGAAGGGTGTTGAATTCGTCTTCGTTGATAATGGAGACCCCCAGTTCGCGGGCCTTATCCAATTTGGAGCCCGGGTTTTCTCCGGCAACCACGTAATCTGTACGGCGGCTGACGCTCGAGGCAACCCTTCCCCCCAAAAGCTCGATCCGGGCCGCGGCCTCGTCCCGTGTCAGGCCAGCAAGCGCGCCCGTCAACACAAATACTTTGCCCGCCAGCGGTCTGGCGGCCGCTGCGGCGGCGGTACTTTCAATGTTTACCCCGGCGTCGACGAGCCTGGCGATAACCGCCCGGTTCTGAGGCTCCGCGAAAAAGGCTCGCATGCTGGCCGCTATTTTTGGCCCGATTTCAGGCACGGCGGTAAGTTCCTCTTCGGTGGCCGACATTAGCCGCTCCAGGGTGCCGAAGCGTCCCGCCAGCACTTTCCCGGCCCGTTCACCGACATGCCGGATGCCGAGCGCGAAGATGAGCCGGCTGAGGTCCCTTTTCTTACTCGCTTCGATCTCGCCCAGGACGTTGGCCGTTGATTTTGAGCCCATCCTTTCGAGCCGCGCCAGAACGTCGTGTTTGAGCGTATAGATATCCGCGACGCTTTCGACCATATCTTTTTCAACAAGCTGCTCGACCAGCGCCCGCCCCAGGCCACGGATGTCCATCGCGCTCCGCGAAGCGAAATGAAGCAGGCTTTCTTTCAGCCGCGCCGGGCACGAAATGTTCGGGCAGCGGAGCGCCACCTCCCCTTCTTCCCGGATGGTCCTGGCGCCGCAGACCGGGCAGTGCGGCGGCATGTTGAACACCTTTTCCCGCCCCGTCCGCAGTTCCGGCAGGGAACGGACCACTTCGGGAATGACGTCGCCCGCCTTGTGTACCACGATCCGGTCCCCGATGAGGATGTCTTTCTCGCGGATCAGGTCCTCGTTATGAAGCGTCGCCCGGATTACGGTCGTCCCGGCCAGGTGCACCGGCTTGAAGACGGCGGTCGGCGTCAAAACGCCGGTCCGCCCGACACTCACCAGGATGTCCTTCAGGGTGGTCACGGCCTCTTCCGGCGGAAACTTGTACGCAATGGCCCAGCGGGGGCTCTTCAACGTGGCCCCAAGACGCTGCTGCTGTTCGAGGGAATCCAGTTTTACCACCATTCCGTCGATGGTGTAGGGGAGTTCGAACCGCTTTTTCTGCCACGCCAGGCAAAAGTCAACCGCTTCGCCGATGTCTTCGAAAAGGCGGTATTGTTCGTTGACCCTGAAACCCTGCGCGGCCAGCCAGGCAAGCGTTTCGTGGTGACTCCCGGCCGCTACCCCTTCAGCGTGCCCGATGCCGTAGACGAAGAGGTCGAGCTTGCGGTTGGCGGTGACGCCGGGGTCGAGCTGGCGCAGGCTGCCGGCGGCCGCGTTGCGGGGGTTCGCGAAGGGTGTCTCGCCGGCCTCTTCGCGACGTGCGTTGAGCTTGCTAAAGGCATCTTTGGACATGTACGCCTCGCCCCGGACTTCCACCAAGGGAGGGGCGTCTTGCAGCAGGCGCAGCGGCAGGCTGCGCACGGTCCGGAGGTTGGGGGTGATGTCCTCGCCGGTTTCCCCGTCGCCGCGGGTAGCACCCCTTACGAACTCGCCGTTCTGGTAGGTGAGCGACACCGCGAGGCCGTCTATTTTAGGTTCGACCACGTAGGCCGTATTTTCGCCGGGCAGCGCTCCGCGCACCCGCCGGTCGAAATCGCGCAACTCGTGGGCGCTGAAAGCGTTGGCCAGGCTGAGCATCGGCGCAAGATGCCTCACGCTCGTAAAACCCTCGCGCGGCGCGCCGCCCACCCGCTGCGTCGGCGAGTTCGGCGTCACCAGGTCGGGGTAAGCTTTTTCCAAAGCCGCCAGTTCAGCCACCAACCGATCGAACTCGGCGTCCGAGAGAACCGGGTCGTCCAAAACGTAGTACCGGTAATTGTGGTGTTCGATCTCGCGCCGGAGTTCCTCGGCCCGGCGTGCCGCCTCGTTTCGCGTAAGCTCCGTCACATTCCCACCCCGCCTCTAAACCAGCAGCGCGGCCACGGTGCGGATTAAGACCGCGGCCGGCAGAAAGAACACCTGCGCGAGAAGCGTTCCGAGTAAACGCGTAACCGCCAGGTACATTGACATATACCGCACGTCGCGCTCATCCCGCTTGCCCCGGAGGGCCTGGTCGGTGATCATCGCCGCGGTGGGATCGACCGCCGTAGCCAGAAGCACCGCCGCGATGCCGTTGACGATCCCGGAAAGGAGCGTCGCGGTTGCCCTGTAGTGGGGGAAGAGGGCGCCGGCGTAAAGCGCGGAAAGCACACCTGTAGTATAAATACCGGTCACGATTATATTAAGGACCAAAAAGCCCTTAGGTATACCGGCACGCTGGCGGATAACCTGTCGCAAGGTCTCCGGCGCCGCGGGCCGCAGGCCTTTTAGGGCCTTGGAAAGGCGCCGCGGGGAGAGGGAAAACAGGATGAGCCGCGGAACAGACCCGACATCCTCGAAGAGCAGGATCGCCTGCGAGAATACACGGACAAAAGCCGGGATCAGGAGCCCGCCGAGGATCGTCCCGAAGGTCGCCGCCAGGATTACCAGTCTTATACTCTGATCCAGCGACGCCAGTTCCTGTTGGTACACAGGTGACGCCAGCAGCACTTCCACCGGCGCATGGGCCGGCAGGGCCGCCATCCCGCGGTTTATCGCCCTTTCCACCAGTGAAGACAGCAGCGGCGCTTGAATCATGTTCGCTGAACTGGCGATGAGAAATATGAGGTTGAAAAGGGAATAAGCGGTGGCAAGCCTCCCGGTGCGAACCCCTGAGAGCCGTACGCTGTATATAAGGGTGTTAATCAGGTGAACGAGCACCGTAAGACCGATAACCGCCAAAAGGTGATTGGTCACTCGACCGCCAGCCTTTCTAAAGGAGCGTAGCTGACAAGGAGGGTTTTGACCCCGGCCCCGGGGAAGGAAACAACCACCCGCGCGTCTTCACCGAAGCCGTCGACCCCCAGGACCGTTCCCGTGCCCCACTTCTTGTGCCTCACCCGGTCGCCGGGTTCAAACTCCGTCGCGTTTTCCTCGAAAAGGGGACCTGCCCCCCCGACGCCCCACTCTTCGGCCAACAACTCCGCGGGCATTTCCGCAAGGAACCGGGAAGGAGGGTTCCAGGAGGTGCCGCCGTACAGGTGGCGCGTTCTGCACCTGGTCAGGTAGAGCTGCTCCTTGGCGCGGGTTATGCCCACGTAACAGAGCCGCCGTTCTTCCTCCATCTGGGAAGGGTCGTCCATGCTCCTCGCGTGCGGAAAAAGCCCTTCCTCCATACCGGTGATGAACACCGCCGGGAACTCGAGTCCCTTGACGCTGTGAACGGTCATCAAAGTCACCACATCCGCACCGGGTTCATAACGGTCGATGTCGGTAAAAAGCGCGACTTCGGCCAGGAACTCCGGCAGCCCGCCGCGCTCTTCGAGGTCAAACTCGCGGGTTACGGTCAAAAGCTCCCTAATGTTTTCCACCCGCACCTGAGCCTCCGGAGTTCCCTCGGCCAGGAGGTGGCGCTCGTAGCCGGTGTCCGCAAGGACCGCGGCCAGAATACCGGTCACCGGGTCTTCGCTCTGCCGCAACCGGGAAAAAAGCTCGCCCAACTGCCGCATCTCGTCGCGGACCTTTTTGGACAATCCGGGGATTTTGTCCGCTTCAAGAAGCGCCCCGGCGGGAGAGAGGCGGTGCTCCGCCGCGTACTGGAGCAGCCGGCCGAAATACGCGTCCCCGATGCCGCGCGGCGGCACGTTGATAATCCGCCGGAGGCCCACTGCGTCGGCCGGGTTGATGATAAGCCGGAGGTAGGCCAGACAGTCTTTGATCTCCTTGCGCTCGTAAAACCGGAGGCCCCCGAAGATGACGTAAGGAATGCCCGACAGGAGAAAAACTTCTTCGAGCACCCGGGACTGAGCGTGCGTCCGGTAGAGCACCGCGCAACTTCCGTAAGGGCAGCCCCTCTCCCGCCGGGCCGCGGCGATTTTTTCGGCGACGAAACCGGCCTCCGCCACCTCATCCGGCGCGACGAAGAGCACCGCCGGACTGCCTTCTTCCTTTACCGCACGCAGGACCTTCTCCTTGCGCAGCCGGTTGTGCTTTATGACGCTGTCCGCCAGCGACAGAATGCTCGCGGTTGAACGGTAGTTTTGCTCCAATTTGATGACCCTGGCCTCCGGGTAATCCCGTTCAAAATTGAGGATGTTGCTGATGTCCGCTCCCCGCCAGCCAAAGATCGATTGATCCGGGTCTCCCACTACCATCAGGTTGCGGTGTTCGGCGGCGAGCTGGTTTACCCACACGTACTGGGTGTGGTTGGTGTCCTGGTACTCGTCCACCAGCACGAACCGGAAGCGGCGGCGGTAGCGTTCCAGCACCGGCGGGCACTCCTGAAAAAGCCGGACGGCTTCCCCCAGCAGGTCGTCGAAATCAAGCGCGTTGAAACGGTGCAGCTTCTCCTGATACATTGAATAGACCTTAGCCACCAGCTCTTCGTAGCGGGTATCGGCCCGCCGGGTAAATTCCCCCGGCCCGACCAGCCAGTTCTTGGCCCGGGAAATACCGGCGATTATCCTGCCCGGAGGGTATTGCTTTTCGTCCAGCCCTGTTTCCTTCAGGCACTCCCTCACCAGGGCGCGCCTGTCGTCTTCGTCGTAGACCACAAACCCACTGTCCCTGCCGAGATGCCCGATCTCCCGCCGCAATATCCTGAGGCACGCCGCGTGAAAGGTCATCATCCAGAGGTCCCGCGCCTCGTGGGGCAAAACCCTCTCCACCCGGGAGCGCATCTCCCGGGCGGCCTTGTTGGTAAAAGTTATGGCCAGAATATTGTCCGGCCGGACGACTGCCGCGCGAATTAAATGGGCGACCCGGTAAGTTAAAACCCGGGTTTTACCGCTGCCGGCGCCGGCAAGCACCAGGAGCGGGCCGGTGGTATGCGTCACGGCCTGCCGTTGTTCGCTGTTAAGCTCCTGCAAAAAATCCAAAAGGCAAATCCCTTTCCGTTACCGACGATAATTAGTTCGCCGCGCGGCGGCTTTGTCCTCCAGCACAGACCAATCATAAGCATTATCTCCTATTCCTGACAAAGGTTTCAACCCGACTTCAATTAAGGGTTGACTCTGAAACCAGGGAGGATTACAATGGTTATGGACATATGACCAATATATCGGGAGGTGAAGAATATGCCGTGGGGTCAAGGTCAGGGTTTTCGCTGCAGGAACGCCGACAACCAACGGGGGAACCGGAGGGCGACGTGCCGTCTCCATCCCTCGCTGCCGCGCCGCTTGAGAGCGTCGCTGCACGGTAATGATAGCGCTGCGGTCGCGGGTGCAAATGGCGGTGCCTCTGTAGAAATCGGTTTTTTGAAGAAAGAGGCCGCTTTTTTACGGCAGCAACTGAAGGCCATCGAAAAGCGCCTGCATGAATTACTGGATGAGAAGAACAAGCCCGCGGAAGAGGGCGAATAGATCTTACCGGTGTTCTGTTTCAGAACTAACGGTTAATCAACGAGGCAACCCTACGCTGTTATGTTTTATCCCCCGCTCGACACGAGACGGGGGACTTTTTTTGCGTCCGGCGGAGACGGCTGTTACAGCAGGGCGAATGCCCGCTGCCATACCTCCTGCATCATTTTTGCGGCTGGTCCGGCTTCGTTCTTCATTCCCGGCTTACGTTTCAACTGGGCCTTCACCACGCCCTTCGCAAAAGGGATGCGGCCCAAAAACGGCACTCCCTCTTCATGGCAGTACTTTTCGATCATCAGGGCCGCCGCTTCGTCAAGGCTCGCCTTATTCACACATACCGCCGCCCTGGTGCGGAAATGCCGTGCCAGTCCCACAACCCTCACAAGATCGTGCAAACCCGCCGCACTAGGCTCGGTCACCGCAAGGAGCAGGTCCGCGCCCGATGCGGACGCGATAACCGGGCAACCTATCCCCGGCGGACCGTCTACCACCAGCCAGGCTTTCCCTTGTTTTTCCGCCGTCTGCCTCGCCTTCTCTTTTACCCTTATCACCAGTTTCCCGGAGTTTTCCTGAGCGACGAGGAGTTCCGCATAAACGAAAGGACCGTAAGGGGTCTCGGTGGTGTACACATGTCCGCTCAGCACGTCCTTCAGCGTAATGGCCCCTGCCGTGCAGGCGTGAAAGCAAACGCCGCACCCCTCGCAGGCAACCTCGTCAACTTCGCCGTCCCGGATGGCATCAAAACGGCACAATTCGGTGCAAATACCGCAGTCCGTACACTTCAGCCGATTAACCACCGGGACCTTCGCACCGAAAAAGGGCTCTTTTTCCACAACCACGGGACTTAAAAGCAGGTGCAGGTTTGCGGCATCCACATCGGTGTCCGCCAGAACGGCATCTTGCCCAAGCGTCGCAAGCACCCCCACCATGGTGGTCTTACCTGTGCCGCCCTTGCCGCTGAGCACCACGATCTCACGCATAGGCCGCCAACCCCCGGATCTTGCCCCAGACTTCACGAAAAATACCGCGCCACCGGGGAAAGCGCTCGGTAAAAGCGACACCGGCCGCAGAACACCTGGCGATCTCCCGGTCAAAAGGTATTTCGGCCAAAACGGGTATACCCCTCTCGCGGCAATAGTTTTTCACACCGGCGTCTCCCAAATCGGCCCGGTTGATAAGGACGCCGTAGGGTATGCCAAGCACTTTTAACATCTCTATGGAAATCTCCAGGTCATGCTGCCCGAAAGGGGTCGGTTCCGTCACAATGACACAAAAACCCGCACCGCGCACCGCCTGGATGACCGGGCAGGAGGTGCCGGGCGGGCAGTCAACGATAGTCGGCGTTCCTTTAGGGGATTTCCGCCGCAGGGCCTTGATCACCGGCGGAACAAGAGCCTCTCCAACCTTGAGCCTGCCTTGAGCAAAGGACAGCTTCCCAACGCGGCCTTCCTCTATGACGCCGATCTCCCGCCGGCCTTCCGTAAGCGCGCCGGTCGGGCAGAAGTATATACAGCCGCCGCAGCCGTGGCACATCTCCGCGAAGGTCATAACGCCGTCCGCGATCAGAGCCAGTGCGTTATAAGCGCAAACCTCCACGCAAGTGCCACACCCGGTGCACCTTTCCGGATCAAATACCGGCACGGGCAGAAAAACAGGTTCCGTGAAAGTGATTTGCGGATGCAAAAGCAAGTGCGCGTTGGGCTCTTCGACGTCGCAGTCCAGAAAGCACAAATCCTTTTCAAGGGAAAGCGCGAGATTGGCGGCAAACGTGGTCTTTCCTGTTCCGCCCTTGCCGCTCGCGACGGCTAAAATCAACGGCTGTTGGTCCCGCAGCCCCGGTTCCCGCAATTGTGGCTGTGACCATGCCCCTCCGTACCGTGGGTGCAAAGCGACGGACCGGTTTTCAGCTTCCCCGTCAGGAAAGCGCTGAGCGCCTCGGCTACCGGTCCCTTAACGCCGACAAGGGGAACGATCCCGCGCGTGGCAAACAACTCCTGCGCCCGCGCTCCCATGCCCCCCGCAATGATGTGCGTTACGCCCAAATTCCCGAGATATCCAGGGAGAAACCCGGGCTGGTGTCCGGGGTTCGGGATTGTCAACTGACTCTTAACTTGGCCGTGCGCCACTTCCGCAATCGTGAACTCGGGGCAATGACCGAAGTGCCCCGCCACGTAATTGCCTTCTGTTGCTACCGCAATTTTCAAGATACCATGTCCTCCTTTTTGAGATTCTTATTGTCGACCGAAGCCTCGGCCCCTCCCCTGCGTACGCCCTTGTACGGGTGCCTCGACAAACGTCAACAACCCGTTTTTATATGCTTCTACGGCGTCCTTTACCTTGCCCTTGGTGCCCGCGTAGCACTTAACCCCCGCCGCCCGCAATACCCTGGAGGCGTTGGGGCCGACACTGCCGGTGATCACGACGCGCACACCTTCACCGACCACCGCCTGCGCGGCCCGGATCCCCGCACCGCTGCCCGTCCCGCGGGCGGGGTTCAGAATGTCCGTGTACGAACCGGTTTCGGCGTCGTAAATCACAAAGTGGGCGCAACGACCGAAGTGAAGGTCGAGCGCTGCCTCTGCGCCGGTTCCGGAAGCGGAAACAGCAAGCTTCATGTATCCAGCCCCTTAACGTTCGGTTCTGCATTAGTCCTATTCAGCATAAAACAATTATGGGCATATGTCAATAATGTTGGCGTAGGCGAACGGAAAAAGGAGTGCGGGAACACTCCTAAGCACTTCACGTCAACAATCCGTCCTGAAACTATACCCCCGGTGGCCCTATCACCGGCCGGCTTTGACCACACCGGCGTACTGCGGTACGGTAGCGGCGTTTATTTCCTTCAACTGCCCCGTCTCGTACGCCGCGAGGCAATCTTTAACCGTACCGTTCATTGTAAGGTAGCACCTGACCCCCGCCGTGCGCAGGACATTAAAAGCGTGGGGGCCTATATTACCGGTGATCACCACTTCAACCCCGTTGTTTACCAGCGCGTGCGCGACCCTGAGTCCGGCGCCCACACGCCGCCTGCTCGCGGTCATCACGGTTGAATAGGCTCTGTCGTCCGTGTCGTATACCACGAAACCCGCGCAACGGCCGAACTGCGGGACCACAGCGGCGGCGGGATGCCATCCTGAAGCCGAAACGGCGATTTTCAACCTTGGCCCCCCCGAAAGAAAATTGGTTTTCCACCACTATTATATTTTTATTATGGGCATATGTCAATAAATCCGGAGGTAAAATAAAAAAGGCTTACTTTACAGCCTTTTTAATACTCTCGCGGCCGCCTCCGGCTGTTATTTTTTTCTGCTTGCAAGCTCGCCGAAGACCTCGCGCACGTCGACCCCTTCCGCCGCCATGAGCACCATCAGGTGGTAAATGACGTCCGCTGCTTCCTTGATAACCTCGTCCCGCTTGTTGTTTTTAGCTGCGACGATTACTTCCGTTGTCTCCTCGCCGATTTTTTTAAGGATGGTATCGATTCCTTTATCAAACAGGTAACTGGTGTACGCCCCGCGGAGACGATTGTGCTTCCTGTCCAGGATTACGTCGTAGACTTCCTCCAGAATCGTGCTGCCGCAAACCCAACCCGGACGGGCCGGCTCCTTCGGTTTCTGCACCGGTCTGCTCGGCGCCTGGTCGCCGCCGTAAACCTCCGCCGGGTTGAAAACCAGGTCTCCTACAAGAGCCACCCGGCCCTCCGGCTCAATCCGGTAATGGAAGCAGCTTTTATAACCTTCATGGCACGCGGCGCCCTGCTGGCGGACCTTGACGAGCAGAGTGTCGGCATCGCAATCGAAGTACACCTCGTCCACCTGCTGAACGTTACCGGAAGTCTCTCCTTTGTGCCACATCTTGTCCCGGCTCCGGCTGAAAAACCAGGTCTGCCCGCTGCTGAAAGTCTTGGAGATGGCTTCCTTGTTCATGTAGGCGAGCATGAGCACCTCGTTCGTTCTGCTCTCCTGCACGATCACGGGCATCAGCCCATCACTGTTGAACTTGAACCTTTCAAGATTAAAGCGCAAATCTTTCCCCCCTGTGGAACCGTGTTACACGTGTTTATCGGCTTTTATCAGGTGAGCTTAACGGTTAAAGCCGCACCGGGATGCCGCGTGCCGCCAGATATTCCTTGGTTTCCCGGATCGAGTACTCCCCGAAGTGAAAAATGGAGGCCGCCAGAGCCGCATCGGCGCCGCCGGAATCGAGCCCCTCGGCAACGTGTTCAAGCGTACCCACACCGCCCGATGCGATAACCGGGATCCGGAGTAAGCTGGTAAATGCTTGGGTAAGCGGGATGTCGTAGCCGTCCTTGGTACCGTCGCGGTCCATGCTGGTCAGGAGGATTTCTCCCGCCCCCAGGGCCTCGACTTCGCGCGCCCAGGAAAGGGCGTCTATCCCCGTGGGCGTCCTGCCGCCGTGGATATAGACTTCCCAACGGTTTTCCCCGACCCGGCGGGCGTCAATCGCTACAACGACGCACTGGCTCCCGAAACGTGAAGCCGCTTCTTTAACCAGGCCGGGATTTTTTACCGCCGCAGTGTTAAGGGAAACCTTGTCTGCCCCCGCTGCAAGCATTTGGCGGATGTCCTCCAAGCTCCGGAGCCCGCCGCCTACGGTAAAGGGTATAAAAACTTCCTCTGCCGTCCGCCGGGCGATTTCAAGCATGATATCGCGTTCCTCCGCTGAAGCCGTTATATCTAAGAAAACGAGTTCGTCGGCCCCTTCCCGATCGTAAAAGGCTGCAAGTTCCACCGGGTCGCCAGCGTCGCGGAGATTTACAAAGTTAACCCCTTTAACCACCCGCCCCCTGTCGACGTCGAGACAAGGGATTATCCTTTTAGCTAACAAAACCATTGCCCTCCGCCGCGGCTGTCGCCTCCGAAAGCGTAAGTCTCCCATCGTAAAACGCTTTACCGATGATGACCGCTTCCACCCCTAATTCCTCCAAACCCCGCAACTCCTCGATATCCTCAACCCTTGAAACCCCCCCGGAAGCGATCACCTTCAGCCCCGTTTCCCGCGCAAAAGCGGTAACCGCCGGGATGTTCGGGCCTCTCAACGTTCCGTCGCGCCGGATATCCGTGAACACCACCCGTTCGACCCCGAATTTCGTGAGCTGCTTGCCGAAAGCAACCGCGCTTATCCCGGCCAAGCTTTCCCAACCGGCGACCGCTACCACGCTGTCACGGGAGTCCACGCTGACTAAAATCCGGGACCCGAAATCCCTTAGCAGCTCATGCATAAGCTGCTGGTTTTGAACGGCGACCGTGCCGATTATCGCCCGGGCGGCGCCGCATTCGAGTATGTCTTCCACCGCTTTTCTTTCCCTGACGCCTCCCCCGACCTGGACCGGGATCGCTACCGCGGCTATGATTTCCCGAATCGTCGACAGGTGAACGGGGTAGCCCGTGAAGGCTCCGTCAAGGTCAACCACGTGCAGCCACCGGGCCCCCGCGGCCTGCCATTCGAGCGCAACCGCTACCGGGTCGCCGGAATAGACCGTTTCTTTATCTTTTTGTCCTTCCATCAGGCGGACGCACTTACCGCCCCGAAGATCGATCGCCGGCATGATCAGCATTCAGCCACTAACCTCCCGAAATTCGCAAGAATTTTCAGCCCCCAGGTACTTGATTTCTCGGGGTGAAATTGCACACCAAAAACCATACCTTTCGCTGCTGCGGCGGTAAAACGAGTGCCGTAGCTCGCTTTTGCAATTGCAATTTCCCCTTCTTCCGGATCTACGTAATACGAATGCACGAAATAAAACCGCGTCCGATCAGGTATACCGTCAAAAATCGGCGTGGGCCGGGTGAACTCCGCTTCGTTCCACCCCATATGAGGTACTTTAACGCTTTCCGGCAGCCTGCGCACACGGCCTCGGAAGTAGCCCAGGCCCGGCGTTTCTCCCCACTCTTCACTCATTTCGAAGAGGAGTTGGAGGCCGAGGCATATTCCAAGGAAAGGTTTCCCGCTATCAAGCACCTGCTTCACCGTCCCCAAAAGCCCCAGGGATTTAAGGTTGGTCATGGCGTCGGCGAAAGCCCCCACGCCGGGTAATACCACACCGTCAGCCGCCGCCACAGCTTCGGGGTCCCGGACGACTACCGCTTCGAATCCAACCCTGGCAAAACCTTTTTCCACACTGCGGAGATTTCCCATCTCGTAGTCAACAATCGCAATCA
>QZIW01000057.1 GCA_003604985.1 Ammonifex sp. | reverse complement strand
ATTTAAAGTGAATGCTGTTATGAAGAGCCGTGTGCGTAAATAGCGCAAGCACGGTTCTGAGAGGGGTTATGCCCGCGAGGGCATAACCTACTCGACCCACGACAGCCATAGCCGAGAAGAAGGGGCCGGTTAGGACCGCTTCTCTACTGGAAAGTCTTCGATTCCGAGGTGACGCTTAAGCGCAGTTTGTAGAATGTGCGAGAAGTTGACTTTTTCGCGTTCGGCCAGGTCATTTAGCCACCGAGGTAGGGTAAGAGTCTTTTTGACGGCTTTATTTTCAACCCTATCCCGGAACGAGGGCATCCAGGCTTCAATCAGAACAACAATCTGATTGGATTCTGTTTTAACTTGCCGGGCGTCGGTAGGATCGGGAATCGGATCGCCGTCCTGTTCCATCCCGTACAAGTGCAAGGCCATTGCTTCCTTAGCCATGCTGAGCGCTTCCTCGGTCGTATCGCCGCAGGTCAAGCAGCCGGGAAGATCAGGAAACTCGACAGAGATCCCGTCGCCGGCATAGTCGAAGATGGCTGGATAGACATACCTGTCTTTAAACATTTACGTAACCTCCTTTTGGAGAGGTCGAAGTTATTCTTCGACCCCCGCTTGCTTGAAGATGCTCCTGACTGTTTTTATCGGCAGATTCTTTCTGGGGTGAGGTACTGTTACTGTTCCCGGTTTATCGGGACGGCTGAACTGGTGGTGACTGCCGACTACCCTTATCAGTTGCCATCCATTGCTTTTCAGGATACTTATGACTTCTTTTGATGAATAGGACTTCAGTTACCTCACCTCCTGAGAGTATTATAATACGTATTATAGCACGTAGTGAAAGGCTTATGGAAATTCTTTAAGGTTTTTAAATACGGCTATGCAATCATTCACTGAGTGATGGACGAGCCTTCGCCGTGTCAACGTAAGCGGCTCTTCACAGAAAGGTCGCCTAAAGGAAAAACCGCAGCGTCCTTCATGATTTCAGTTATTGGCGCAGAACAGTCCTCACGACAATAGGCAGGATATGCCGCCGCTTACCAATAATCCCAGTTGCACGTTATGTTCGGGTTACTTGGGGAGCGGGGAATAGTGGAGATTTAGCTAAAGCGTTTGAATCAAGGGAAAAGGATTATCGACAGCCGGGCAAAGGAGGCCTGGCTTTTTTGATTGGAACCGGAGGATTGAAATCCCCCAGGCGTTCTGTAAAAATATTGTCAAGACCATCAAGATTGTGACGAGAGAGGAAGCGTTTGTTATTGACTTCCCAAGGGCGATAAGAATTTGCGGGCAAGTAATAGGTATCGCCGCCGCCATAGGCGCCATTTGCCTTTTCGCGGTGCTTTTATACTTTAACCCTTATGTAAAGGCAGAGCCGGGGACTGACACAAGTCTCACCGTTTTACTGATGGTCGCTGCCGCTGTTTTTGGAATAGTTGCATCGGTCAAAGCAAGGCCTTTCTGGATTTTGATAGTCTTCTTCGTTTCCTTTTTCCCGATAGGCTTCTATTTCCTCGGCACTCCCGGCATCTTCAAATGGATCGGCGTTTGCAACATTGGCTTTTTGGTATCCGCGGTGCTGATGAGAGTGGGGAACTGCTTGAAGTTGCAGAAGGAGCAGGGAGAAAAGACTTCTTCAGGTTTGTAAACCTTCACAGGCCGGCGTTGTGCCCCCGGGAGAGCAGTGCTCCGGTGCGCGCGGTGATAAACTTCGTTAAAAAATAAGAAGCCGAATAGGCTGGCGTTGTGCCCACCGGAGAGCAGTGCTCCGTGCCGACGCGATATCGGCTTGCATCTAACATTCCACTTTCCTGACATCTCACTTCCCAAAGCTCCGGCAGAGCTCTCCTTGTGAGACGAATGCTAGCCCGGCAATGGGAATCGGAATTATTTGTCAGTGAATCAAAGATTCAAAACCCCTGTTCCCAAGAACGACACCGTCAAAAACGAAACCGAACTTGAAATCAATACAGTTATACGCCCCGCAGGTTGAAATGTATCGAAAGCTGTGGGAAAATATAACCAATGGAAAGGTTTATGAAACCTGGCTTTATTTTACGTCCTGGTTTGTCGGCCTTCAGAAGAGATAGCTATTAGAGTATTTAAGTGTGCTTTGTTAACGATCACTATGCTTGAGGAAGAGTCATGTCTGCTAACCAACCGACATTAGATCGATGTTTCCGTAAGTTGAGAATGCAGGCCAAAAAGAATGGAGGTTATATTACCTACCAAATTATTATTGACATATTTAACGACAAGAGAGTCGATATATCGATGGAAGCTCTTGATAGAGTTTATCAATATTTAAATACCGAAGGGATAAAGCTTGTTGATCAATTGTCTGATGGTCGGGCCGAAGATATCCTGCGGAAGGGCAAAAAAGATACTATTCGGTGGTACCGACAGCGAATAGTGGTAGTTAGACGCCGACAGCAAACTTCTACAGTCCTGAGCAAGAGAGTCACCCACAACGAAGACTTGGCGATCCGCGAATCTACTTTAAGCCCTGAGGAAGCTGTTGATAAGTTATTATCGCGAGAAGAAGAGAGACCTCTTCACAGTGAGGACCTGTTGCAGATAATAAAAACTTACCAACTTTCTGCGCTCGAAGCTGAGGAATTATTAGAATATATAAGACAAAAAGGAGTAAATCCTCCCGAAATTGATATCTACCAATTTTTCCGAAATATTTCACAAGATAGTTTTACAAACTGCGAGGGAGTACTTGACGATTACAGTTTCGAAGAAGACCCTGGCTGGGTCAGGTCAACCTTATGCCCCGAAAAGGCTGTTGACAAGCTTTTATTCCAAGCTGAAACAGAAATGCTGCGCGGTGAAGACGTCTTAACCGTAATACACGAGTGTGGTCTTTGTAAGCATGAGATTTATCAGTTGCTTGAATACCTCTGGTCAAGAGGGGTTGACCTTCCCGACGGTTATTTACCTTGGCAGATTAACGACATCTTAGAGGATAGCAGGTACAATGGAGAAAAAGGGTTTTTAACTGATCCGCATATTCAAAGAATTATTAAACAGGTTAAACGCCGGAACGCTGACTGCAACTGACCTTAGAAACTTGTGAGCTACTTTTCCAATAGACGGGAAGGATCATGATATGTACGAAATTCAATGGGATAAAGATACAGGTGGTATTTTGCTGGTTGATTTCAAGGGAAACGGAATTCGGAGTGAAGTCCGACCCGTCTTTTTTGAAGAACTTGACTTGTTGGGCTTTCAAAGATATTGGCATTATCCCCAGGCAAAGGAACCTCTGTTATGGGCCATCGGCGGCCGGAAGTATTATTACCGGGGCGAGCTGGTAGCGGAGGCCGAAGGGGGCGGTTTGTTTTCCCCGCCTGAGCTCAAAATTCATCAGCCGGGATTGACGTTGGATCCGGTTGATATCGAGGCCGTGGTCGCCAAAAATAGCGCCCTACTCCAAGGACTGGTGCAGCGATCACTGAAATTTATCTGGCAAACTTATGCCAGACACAGGAAAAAGGTGGATGTGGTAGCAGTTGCCTTTTCCGGCGGCAAGGATTCTATCGTAACCCTGGACTTGGTGCAGCGGGCTCTGGAGCCGGATCAATTTGTTGTCGTCTTTGGCGACACAGGAATGGAAATCCGTGATACATACCGGACCGTGGAAGCAGCCAAGGCCCGGTGGACCCACTTAACGTTCCACACGGCTAAGAGCGTGAAAGACGCCCGGACAACCTGGCGGGAGATGGGCCCCCCCAGCCGTATCCACCGGTGGTGCTGCGTTGTGCACAAATCGGCGCCCACCCTGCTATTACTGCGCCAGTTAGCGGGAAAAGCGTCCGTGAACGCCCTGATTTTCGACGGCGTACGCCATGAAGAGAGTGCCAGCCGCTCGACCTATGCGGAGGTTACTCAAGGCGGTAAACACAAGACGCAGACCAATGCCAGCCCCGTCATTTCCTGGAACGCCGGCGAAGTCTTTTTGTACCTCTTTAGCCGCCGCCTGTTGTTAAACCGTGCTTATCGTTACGGTGTCATGCGCGTAGGTTGCGCGATATGTCCGATGGCGGCCCGGTGGTGGGATACAATTAGTTGGAAGGTCTATCAGCGAGATATGGAAGCTTTTGTTGATGAATTGCGCGCTTATGCTGCCAGCGCTGGTGTCAGCCCCCAGGAAATAGACCGTTATTTGGAGGAAGGAAGCTGGAAACGTCGTGCCGGCGGCCGCTATCTTCCCGGCGGCGGTATTCGGGTTATCGAGCAGACGGAGGTGGGCAAGGTTGTTTTTACCCTGCGCCAGCCAACTGAAGACTGGCAGGAATGGGCTAAGACCCTGGGGCGGTTGGCGCGGACCGGCGAGGACCAAGGATATATTGAGAGGGGCGACACTCTGTATCCTTACGTCATGCGACGTCTCAATAACAGTGTCGTCGTCGAGGTGGATGGTCTGGCTTATGCCGACCGCTACGCCCGCAGCGCCTTTCACGCCGTGGCTCTCAAGAGCGCCTATTGCACCCACTGCCAGGCCTGCCAGGTGGAGTGCCCCACTGGAGCGTTGGATACACATGGACGGGTACGAATTAGAGATAATTGCGTGGCCTGCGGCTTGTGCCTTAGTCTGCGCGGAGAAGCCTGTCTCACGGCCAAGTCCTTAGTAACAAGCGAGGGAGGCTTAAAAATGAGTAATAGTGAGAATAAAACGTTGCATGCCTATGAACACTTTGGTATGAGAAAGGAATGGCTTACAGATTTTTTCTTGTCTCTCAAGGACTGGGTGAGCCGCAATAGCCTAGGTAGTCGCCAGTTTGACGCTATGGCGATGTGGCTAAAACATGCTGAGTTAACAACGGGCAATCTGAAATCGGTGGTCATTACTGATATAGGGAAAAAGCTTGCGCAGTTGGGAATTGATAGTGTAATCACCTGGGCTGTCATATGGACCAATTTGGTCCGTAACTCAACGCCTGTCCAGTGGTACGTTACTGCCGTTCCCTGGGGCGCGACAATGACGAAAGCCGAGTGGGTGGCCAAAATAGGCGAATCCTACCCACAGAGTGAAAGCACGCGAAAAAACGCCATGACCGCTTTATTTGGTTTGTTGACTAAGACGCCGTTGGGCAACGAACTGGGATTAGGCGTAGAGTCGGCGCCTGGAAAACGGACAGGCGGTGCCCTGTACAAGAAGGGCTGGCAGAAGCCCGAACCGGTTGCTATCCTATACTCCCTCTACCGGTATGCCGAAAAGACCGGGCGTTACGACCTGACTGTTCACGAGTTGTACGAAGGCGCTGACGAAGGCCCTTATACGTTATTCGGCGTCAGCCAAGATACGCTAAAGGGGATTCTCAAGGGCCTGTCCGCACGGGGTGACGGACTCATCCGCACCAGTATCGTGCGGGATTTGGATAACATTTTCCTTGACAATACCCGCAAAACCATTGAGGTGCTTGATCTTGTTTGATTGGAGTTGTGATACAGGTTGGGCACGCCACAGTATCTTTGGTTTGCGGCGAGAGTGGCTGGACCTTTACCTTGGGGACCGCCGAGGATGGCACAGCCGCCAAGTCCTGGGCAACCGTCAGGTCACTTCACTGGAAGCATGGCTAAAAACGGCGGGTATAGAGGACAGCAGTGGTCGTTTGACCCCGCTGGGGGAACAGTTTGTCGCTAAGGGAACGGGTGACCGCTCCTTGTGGGAATTGCTCTGGGTTAATGTGGTTTTTACCTTCCCTACAGCACGCTGGTACGTGCATCTGGGGCAGGGCAAGTGGGCTACAACCGAACTGAAGTCATTGCTCCGGACAGCGGTGCCTCGCTTGGCAGAGCGGACGGCGTCCAATGCGATTATGGAATTGGCAGGTCTTTTAGAACGGACGCCAGTTGGGAATGAGTTGGGCCAGGGGCAGGTGACGGCGGGAAGACCGCGCCGCCTTGTCCGTCGTGGCGGAGAGCCTTGTGATGCCGCCATTGTCCATGCCCTGGGTCGGCTGTTTATCAAGCAGAGTCGGACTAATCTGTCTTGGGACGACGATTTGGTCTGGCCTTGGGTGGTTTTCGGCTGCAGTCGGCAGTTTATTCTGGAACGGCTGACGATTATAGACCAAAATTACTTTAATATTAACGAGCGGGGTGTGACAGTACGCATAGTTGACGAGGAGTGGTAGCTGTGTGGCGGTATGATGATTACCTTACCGTAAGTGAAGATTTCATCCCGGTGTTTACCGAAGAAGTGGATAAGAATTATAAGGGAAATTGGAAGTTCTTTATCCCTCATAAGCATATGAGGGACATATTGGAGAAACTCATTGTTGCCCTTGAGCGGGCGCGTGGCGGCGATAAACGTTCCCTCTGGCTTACCGGGGCCTACGGGACTGGCAAGACCTTCGCTTCTTTCGTTATAAAACACTTACTGGAAGACGGTTTTAATGAAATAGAAGATTACTTTCAAAAATACCAAATACTTTCAGACCTTTGGCCCCGGTTTAAAGCCTTGCGGAAAAACAACCGGTACTTAGTAGTCTACCGTTCAGCGCCGGGGCATATAACGTCAAACCGCCGCCTCATGATAGAAGTGCAACAGGCGATTAAAGCTCAGTTGAAGGCTCAGGGATACACCAATACTTTTGGCGAAAGCATTATGGATCAACTGGTTAAGAAGTTGACCGACACCGAAGGTATTTTTAACTGGGAAGGGGCTTTTAACAAATATAGAGGCCGCTTCAGGACTGTAGCTTCCGCCGAAGAGGCCATTGAGCGCCTGCGCGCCGGTGATATTAAGGTAGGTGAACAAGTAGCGGCTGTTCTCGAAGAACTGGGCTGGTCGGTCATGGATTCGCATGAGGCTGTTAAAGCCTGGATAAAAGAGATTATCGCTCGTAACCATCTGCAAGGCATTGTCTTCATCTGGGATGAGTTTACAGAGTTCTTCGCTAACAATGTAGCGATGACGCCTCTGCAAGAGTTGGCTCATGCTGCAGCCGATATGCCCTTCTACTTGTTTTTGGTCACTCATCGGGCCTTAAACCAATTTACGCGAATCGACGATGAAACGCGGAAAAAGCTGCTTGACCGGTTCCACACTTGTCAGTTAGAAATGACGCCGGTAACGGCTTATAAACTCATCGGCAACGTTATTGAGCCCAATCCCGACCAGCGTAACGAATGGGAAGCCAAGCGGGATACATTCTGGAGCAAAGTGGATGTTGCTGTCTTACACATTAATGTCCTCGGGGAGCGGGTCCCAAAAGATGAGCTTAAGATGCTGGCTCCCATCCATCCCTTCACGGCTTATCTTCTGGCAACAATTTCGTCGCTTTATAGCTCAAGCCAGCGCACCCTCTTCCAATTCTTGAAAAAGAATGAACCGGGTTCCTTTCAATGGTTTATTCACCGTTATCCCCAAGACGATTGGTATTGGTTGACTCCTGATTATCTGTGGCAGTATTTTTTTGAGGACGTCAAAATCGAAACCATTGACACGATCAGTGATATTCTAAGTCATTATCATTCTACTTGCAGCAACTTAACCAGCGAGGAAGAACTGCGGGTTTTCCGCGTCATGCTGCTCCTTACCGCTTTATGGCGGCAAACGCAAGGTGCCCATGGGTTACTTAAACCAAGCTTGTCCGTCCTTAAACGCATGTTTGTCGGTACGGATCTGTACAACCGGATGAACGAAGTGGCGGACAACCTGTGCACCCGAGGGATAATGCTTGCCGTGCCTTCCGGCAACGACTGCGAGTACATCATACCTACCACCACCATTGACCATACCAAGTTGCAGCAATATAAGCAGCGGGCCGAAAACAGCTTAACTTTAGAAAAAATGGTCAACGTGGAAAAAGCTGATGCTGAGTTCGCAAGCAGTTTAATAGAGTTGCTCTTTCTTCAAGGAGCAGCTAAGTTGCGCCATCCTGTCCAGATTGCTTCCGCCAGAGAGCTAAAACTGCGGCGCGAACGGCTGATCAAGGGTATAGAAAAGCCCTACGAAGTGGGAGTAATTCTAATTGTCGCCCAGGATGACGAGCATTTGAACGATTCAGAAGATCTTGCAACAGAAATCAGCAAAGCTCATACCGATCACTGTATCCTTATCAGCCAAATTGCTTTTGGCACAAGAAGGTGGCAGGAGTGGCTCGATTGTCGGGCGCGGTCCTGGTATCACGAAGAAATGCGGGATAGTAATAGCAAGAAGTATTATGATACCAAGGGTAAGAATATGGTAGATGAATGGCTTGGTTCGGTGCGTACAGGCCGAATCCGGGCATTTTTCCGGGGTAGACAGGAGGAGTTGGGGGGGTGCGAGGCTATTGCCGCGTACCTTGAGAATATCGTACTGTCTGTTTATCCTTACGGCCCGGAGAAACTAAGCAAAACCGCTACTCTCTACACAAGTCCTTGGGGAAAAGCAGGTGCGGAAATAGGCCTCAAAGTTGCCCGAAATGTCCCGCGGCCTTATAAAGATGTGGTGGATGAACTGAGAAATCAGGGCGTCTGGGAAAAGGAGTTAACACCCCGCTATAGCGATCATCCCGTAACCAAAATGAAAAATGTGGTGGATAGCTTCTTCGCCACCCAAGATCATGTCAGCCTGAAGCAGTTGTGGCAAGCTTTGGGGCAGCCTCCTTACGGCCTTATGCCGTCACCTATCGGTATCTTGCTTTTTGCCTTCTTATTGCTTGACTATGCACAGGGATACTATTATTCAGACGGGGTTAACTCGCTGCCTTTGAATCCGAACAAGCTGGCAGAACTTATCGAGCAGGTTCTAAAGGAGGCCAGGCTATCAGAGAACTATACTATTAGAAAAATGTCTGCTCAAGGGGAGCTTTTCTGCCATATGGCTCGCGATGTTTTTCACCTTACTGCTGAGCAGACAGCGTACCCCGAAGAAGCACGGAAGAATATGCGTAAAACAATAATGGAAATGGGTTACCCCTTGTGGACGCTTCGTTATTACGCTGAAACGATATCAGATTCGACTATAGTCTTGGGTATTGCTCAAGCAACCAAAGTGTTAGGCGGTATTTTGGTCTACGATAGGGATGAACTTGACGACGAGCAATTAAAGGAAGCTGTGGATACAGTTCATCCCGTGCGCCACGAGTTGCCCAGACTGCTGAGCAAGGATCGGATGCAGGAAGGTATGAAGCGGTTTTGGAGTGTTTATGCTCCGCAACTGACTTTGCTTATGACCTCGCTTAACCTTGATGTTCCACACGTCATGGGTCGGTTGAGAGCGCTTTTTAACGAGGATGTCTACTTGTGGCAAGAGGATCGGGTGAAAGAGAAACTTCCCGAAGTTGTTCGCGACTTCGACCTGATAGACGCGCTTAACGGTCTATGTGGCGTCAATAAAAATGATCTGGGTAACCTGCGTAACTATTTTCGTACTAGCTGGTTTAAAAGCAAGTTGCCCCTTCTTTGTTATAAAGAAGGACAACCTTCAGAAATGGCGGACCTAATTATTTATCTTTACGAACTCATTTACCGTCCGGACCAGGGTGTAAGAGACAACCGTGCGAAGGATATCCGTCTCTTGAGCGGCCAATTGACGGCTTTGTTGGGCGGAAGTGAGTCCCTTACAGGTACTTTAGTTAAGAAGTTCACCGGCCAGGAGCTAAGCGAACATGAAGCGGCCCAGCTATACGCTCAGTTGCCGGACCTATCCGGCGCTGCAGAAGACGATGTCAAGCGGGCGATTCTTAACTTACTATCTCAGCAGGCCAAGCAGAAAAAATTGGCGGACCTTCGGCAACACTGGCAGACGATTACAGGTTCGGAATCGCCTGAGCGCTGGAGCGAAAAGATGCGTACTCCCATTCACTGGATGCTCGAAGGTCAGGCCCATTATACTTTCTTCGATCGATACAATAATCTGCACCAGTTGTCCGAGGCTGAAATAGATGAGATGACAGTCTATCTGAAAAATCATGAGACAGAGTTGAACGTACTCCAAGACCAGCAGCATGTTCTGAACAGGTTTGTCCAAGTAGCCGCCGGAGATTACGCCAACCTTGTGCGCCAGGCCGGCGCCGCGGAGACACTTCAGGACTATGTTTACCGCGCTTTACACGGTAATGTGTACCAATGGCCTGTCCGACTGAACGAAGTTAACCGGCTGGTCCGCCAGTGGGTAACCGAAAACTACAAAGCTACGGTCTATCCTCAAATCCTTAAACTTATCGAGGCCATATCGCCAGATGATGTGAAACGGTTTATCAAGGATTTGTTAGCGAAGGATGCCCTTATCGGGGCTCGCCTGCTATCTATCATCGAAGGGAAGAATAGGCAGGGCTAAGCGAGGAGATTAAATGATATCTTTTATAAGTCCTGATGACTTGATTTCTCACTTGAGAGCTGAGATCTCTAAAGGTGAGCGTTTTGCAACTCGGTTTATTCTAGTCCAGGGTTGTAAGGCCTGGGATGATTTAATTCCCAAGCTAATTTTCGAGGTTGATCGGGTTATTCGCTTAGCTGAATTTTGTAGCGGTACCGATGTTTTTCCTGATATGATGCGGCTGACATCACACTTAAAGGAGGAGATAGTGGGCTGCCGTAGCATTCTGCTAACGCCCTTGGCTGAGTGTATTAGGCTTGATCCTGAGAGTGCCGATGTTATAAGTTCTTTAGCCGAGTGGCCGGCGGACAAGATACGCCGAATCTATGTCCCATTATTAGCGGCAGAAGAATTTTTCTTTCAAGAAATAAATCGTATTTTTCGTTATAGGGCGGGAGAGCTTCCTGAACCATGGTTTCTCACAGGGGAAGGGAGTTCCGAGGTGATCGTGGCGCCGTTTTCTGGGGGGTTTACGGGTCGACACGTAGCGCAAGGCATAAAAGAATACCTGTCCTTATGGGAGCAAGGTAGCGTCCGCAAAGTGTGGTTGGTGACGGATATGGCGCGTTGGCTACCGGTGCGGCAGGCCCGGAGCGAGTGCCGGGTTCGCCTTTATCCCTCAAGTTTTGATTATGTTTGTAAGAATGTCGGTTGGGAGGAACTGCGAGAAGATTGGGGTTCTCCTCAACAATGGGAATGGCTCGCGGTTCATGTTCAAGAGGGTGATGACTTCGACCGGTTGGCTGGACGTTTGCTTAACTTCGGCGATTATAACGCGGACCAGCTTTTTGCTCTGTGGGGTGGCTTGGATAATAATAAACGCTGGATTGTATGGCTCTGGAGTAAGAAGCAAAGCAAGCCCGACACTTACCTATATCATGTTTTAAAAAATAATAACCACGTAGACGGCTTTAACCGCGACACCAGTATGGCCATATTCGATTTACCGAGGTCGGTTTCCATAAGCCGGGAGCGTAAGAATCTCTTACAACGTCTTGGTATAAACCTTATGCCGGCCGAATTCTGGGAACGTTACAGTGAGCTTACAGATCCTCTTGACCGTGTGGCGGTTTTGACTGACCTATCAGCAGCCGAACGGGAACATCTTTTGCTGGGTGCAAGAGAATTACTAACCCAATATTCTTATAACTTTTGGTGGGAATATCTTGAGGTGGCTTTTCCGGGGCTGACATGGTATTTGCAACCTGCTGTCACCGGTGATGCATTTACCGATCAATACTTCTCGGTTTACAATCGCTCTCGTTTGAAAGACCAGGCTGATGAAGAGTTGGTCACATTGATAGGCAAGTGGGCTAGTCAGCAACTGTTATGGGATTACCCTCCAAGAAGTGACATATTGGCTACGCAGCGTGCCGCAGGGGCAAAGGTTCTATGGGTTGATGCCATGGGAGTCGAGTGGACAGGCTTATTGACGCAGCTACTGACCCAAAACAACCAAGTCGACTGCAAGGTTAGTGTTGCAAGAGGCTACCTGCCTACCACAACGGAGGCTAATAAGGAATGGGAAGCTGACGAGAACGTTGAGCGAGGCTTGGACGATATTGCTCATCATTATGCCTATCAGTTTCCCCACTCCTTCCTGAAGGCTATCGAGGTTATGGAGGATGTAGCTCATAAAGCATTGGCCTTACTATCGCAACACTCAGCAGTAGTTATTACATCTGACCATGGTCTTAGTCGGTTTGCCGTAACCACTTATGTCCAGGTCAACGCACCGGAAGGGGCAATGGCTGAAGCTCCTGGTCGGTACGCTATACTACCGGAAGATGGCTATGGCGGCGAAAACAACGAGTCATGGGTGATTGATAAACGTAATGCGGTGTTGCTTAACCATAGTCGATTTAAAGGCGGCGGCCATTGTCGAGGCGAGGTTCACGGTGGTGCCACGCCAGAGGAATATTTGGTTCCGGTAATTATTGTTCAGAAAAGCGCAGGCGCCCCACCGCGCTTCGAGGTAATTACTGAGATTATTAGATTAAACACCCAAGGTGAAGGAGTGCTGACCATACGCTGCAACCGTAAGGCGGAAAATGTCCAGTTGCGGGTGGACGGTTACGCACTAACAGGCCAAAGTGGTGCTAAATTCACCTGGTCTTTTAGCCTACAAGGCTGGAAGGCGGGTAAATATACAGGCAAGTTATATAGCGCTAATCGTTTTGTTGGCGATATTTCTTTTGAAGTGATCAAGGGCCTTATCCAAGATGATCTCGGGCTATGAGGTGGTTGGGAGATGAGTATTAATAGCGCCGTCCAGGATAAAATCAGAGCCTGTTTTCAAGACATGTCTGTATATAAAAATCCTACTCAGAACAAGTTTTTTGCGTCTATAAGTATACCCCCCTACTTGCGCGACTGGATGATCATGCGTTTTGCCGACGACAGCGGCAAGGTTAACCTTGGTGAAATCAGCGAATTTGTCAAAAAGAACATTCCCCGCAAGAAGGACTGGGAGTTGCTCAAAAGTAGCATGATTAATGACGCCCAGCGAGTTAGGTTTTTGGCTAAACTGCGGGTGGAGCTTGACGTTCGTACCGGCGAAGGGCTGTTTTGCTTGCCAGATCTGGGGTTTCCCAACCGTAAGCATGAGGCGATTGTAAGCAACCGGGTACTGCGCCAACATCGCAAGGAGATTTTGTCCGACACTGAGACCTGGGGGGTTATCGAGTTTGAATGGAGCCCGTTCGGCCTAAGCGGAAAAGAAGGCGACGGGGCCATCTACATGACCGACTATAAACCGTTCCAACCCTATGAGGTTGATGTGGAGTATTTCCAGGATGCGCGGAAGGAATTTACTCTCGATGAGTGGGTAGACATGCTGCTCTTGGCGGTGGACTATAATCCTGCGGGGTTTTTAGATAACCCTCAGAAGCTCACCCTGCTCAGCCGGCTATTGCCTTTTGTAGAAAAACGTATAAATCTGATAGAGTTGGCCCCTAAAGGAACAGGTAAGTCCTATTTAATGTCACAGATATCTAAGTATGGCTGGCTCGTGAGCGGCGGCAGCATCACCCGTGCCCGACTGTTCTACGACATTAGCCGTAAGACCCCTGGCCTTGTTAGCCGACACGACTATGTGACTTTTGACGAAGTGCAGACTATTAGCTTTCCTGATATTGATGAAATAAGGGGGGCTTTAAAAGGGTACCTGGAGTCGGGCGAGTACCGCGTGGGCGACTACCGGGGCGTAGGGGACGCCGGTTTGGTACTGATGGGCAATATTTCCGATGAAAAGATGAATGAAAGCACTAACATGTTCACCGAGCTGCCTTACGCTTTTCAGGAATCGGCCCTAATCGACCGTTTCCATGGTTTTATCAAGGGGTGGGATATTCCGCGCATGCGTGAAAATATGAAAGCCGAGGGATGGGCTCTTAATGTGGAGTATTTCTCGGAAGTTATGCATGCTTTACGGAATGAAATCCGTTACCGCGCATTGGTTGACGACCTCCTCGATGTCCCAAGAGGCGCAGATACCAGAGATACTGAAGCGATTAAAAGGTTGGCTACCGGTTTTTTAAAGCTGTTTTTCCCCAACGCAGTATCCAGTGACGAGATAGCCATAGAGGATTTTGACCAATACTGTTTGCAACCAGCTAAATCTATGCGTAGCATTATTCGAAAGCAACTTCATGTCATGGACCGTGAGTATCGTGATACATTGCCAGATATAAAATGCGTTTCTTAGAAATGTTTGCTACGGGGCGCAGTGCTGTTCCTGACATGCCCCTGACATGTAAGTTGTCGCGCTGGTTTGTCGTGCCCACTCCGTTGGGTGACTATAACCCAGACTGGGCGGTTGTTACCAAGAATGACCGGAAGCTCTATTTGGTTCGCGAGATAAGAGCATCCATGACCGTCACGGGCGGAGGGAAACGGAAAACCGTAAGATAGACTGTGGCCGAGCGCATTTCGATGCCTTGGGTGTCAACTTCGGAGAAGCGACGAATATTCATGAAGTTTTGGCAGAGTAAAGTATGAGATTGCGGCGGAAAGATGTTTCGGATGGGATACTGGCTGTCGGAACGTAGGAGCTATCGTACAAAATGAATCCGAAAGAACAATTTAAAGCTAAACTCGATCGCATAGTGAAACGGCTTCTCGAACAAAGGGTCATACCTTTTCTGGGCACCGGTGTTTCTAAAGGTTCCCCACACTATGATGACCAAAACCCCGAGTTTCGCGGACTTGCTGACACAACAGAAATGATGAGACGCATTGCGGATAGTATTGATAAGGAAATGGAAGGGCAGGAGAGTTGGAGGGTCTGGTGCTGCAAGAACAATGAATGTACAAACCGAGACGGGGAGATGGGTAAAAAATGTGAATTGGCGAATGCTTCTCTTAATCAACTCTGCGAAACCTATATATGGCACAAACGGGGGAATCCCAATCCCCTGGTCGACGAAGTCTTGAAGATAAAAGAATTTGCAAACCTAAGGCCTCGTAGTGCTCACCGCTACATTGCCTTTTTAGCCCGTGAGGAATTCATCGATGAAGTTATAACGACTAATTATGACACCTGCATTGAACGAGCGTATAAAGAGACCTTCGAAGGTCCCGACGAGACAAAAAACGGGCTTGCTTGCGTTGTAGTCAACATTGAAGATTATCGGGAAAAAGCCGGCCAAGTCTACGTTACGAGTTCTTCTAAAAAAGAAAAGACATTCGACATTCGGGGTCAGGCTTTACTTTGTGAATTTATTTCGGGTCTCACCCGGCCGCAGCTTCGGTCACAACACCAAGTGAAGTGTATTTTATATTTGTGTGGGATTAATAGGTCAGCCTGGCTCAGGTTTGGCTGTAAAGAGATTTCACATTAAAGAAGCCACTTGCCATCCGCGGTATGACACAATCCTTTTCTGATTTGCAAAACTTCTTCAATCAAATGCCCTCGGTGCCAGGCACTTGACTTATTAACTTATAACCTCTCCGGTTTTTTCGTGAAGGCTACTTACCAAGCGCCTTTCCCTGGCTTCCCGTAAAATCATCAAGCT
>QZIW01000077.1 GCA_003604985.1 Ammonifex sp. | reverse complement strand
CCCCGCCGGCACCCAGGAGAAGACCATCAACCTGGCCGTCGCGAAAGCGGTGGCCACTTTGCTTTCCGAAGCCGTCGAAGTAAAGCTGACCCGAACGACCGACGTAGCCCTTGGCCCGGACAGGGACAATGACCTCCGGGCCCGCGCGGACATCGCCAACAAGTACGGCGCGGACTGCTTTGTAAGCATCCACGCCAACGCGGCCACGGCCAAGACCGCGCACGGGTTTGAGGTTTACACGACCCCAGGCGTTACAAGGGCGGACGCCCTCGCGACGTGCATAATCAACAGGCTCCAGAAAATCTCACCCACGCTGGCCCTGCGGGCAGACTGGTCGGACGGGGACGCCGACAAGGAGAAGCCCTTTACCGTACTGATGAAAACAAAGATGCCCGCGGTACTGGTCGAACTGGGCTTCATATCAAACGCCAATGAGGAGCGCTTGCTCAGGACCCCCGGCTTCCAGAGCGTTTGCGCCTACGCGATCGCGCAGGGCATAGCCGACTTTCTCGGGGTGCGCCTTCATTCCGGCGAACCGGCGCCTGCGCCGGCTGCTACTCCGGCGGCTGCTGGTACTCCAATCGGCGGCGAACCGCAGGCGACGGTAGCGCAGGCCCAGACGTGGGCGCGGAGCCGGGGGGCCACCAGTCACTTTGTCGAACTGGCCGAGCTTTACTGGGAACTCGCCCCGGCGGTCGGAGTCAGGCCGGAAGTGGCTTATGCCCAATTTGGCAAGGAGACCGCGTTCGGCCGTTTTGGCGGGGTGATAAACGAAAGCTACTGCAACCCATGCGGGTTGAAGACTACGATCGGCGGCTCGAACTCCGACCCGGACGCGCACCAGCGGTTTCCCAACTGGCGGGCCGGCATCCATGCCCACCTGGACCACCTGGCCTTGTACGCCGGGCTGCCCGGTTATCCCAAGGCGCTGAGCCAGACCCCGGACCCCAGGCATTTCGTGTACCTGGCGGGCAACGCTCGGACGGTCGAAGCGTTAGGCGGTAGGTGGGCTCCTTCGCCGGAATACGGGCTTTCGCTGGTCAAGGACTATCTTACGCCTCTGCTGGCCACGGTTGCCGTCGCCCGCCTGGACGAAACGGTTAGGCTCGTCGGCGACGGGCTCAGCTTGGAGGACGTACTCACGGCCCTGGGCGGCCTGGGGCAAGTGCGGTGGGACAAGGAGGCGCGTACTGTTACCATCGAAAGGGGCTGATCCGGGTGGATAACATGAAGGCTCTGGTGCAGTCGTTTACCGTCAAGCTCTTTGCGGTGATTCAGGGCAGCATCCAGGCGTATCTGGGAGTGACCGAAAAACTGCCCGAAGCCGAACGTGATCCGGCATGGCAGGAATACAACCAGTCGTTCGACGAGCACATCATGGCGCAAGTGCTCGAAGTTCTTAAACGGAACAACTGCGGTATCGCCGAAGTCTGCCATGCCGGGCTCAAACTGCTGGACATCGGTGCCAGGATGGCCGGCGTGGCGGATGCCAAGAATCCGAACGAGGAGCCGTTTAAGGCGTGGTTTGTAGGCTATCCGGGCAAGAGCGAGCATTAAGGAAGGGAGGTGTTAATTAGATGGGTTTTTGGGCTATAACGATTTTCGGGCGCGGCCCGCACCACAACCCGGACCACGCAGGCGATGCGGACCGTATTTACAAGGAGACCGTTAAGAAGTTGAAGGAGGCTGGCCAGAAAATTGACTACGCGGCCTTTTCCCATGGGGGGCGCGAAGAAGACCCGCCCAGAAAGGACTAAAAAACCAGAGGAAAGGAGGACGGGCTTATTTCAGCCTTTTTAACTGATTTCGCCATGTCGCCGGTGTTCAAGGCCGTATGGTTCTGCATCTTGTTGATCTGTGCCGACTTCATAGCTGGCCTGTTGATCGCCCACAAAAAGGGCGGGCTTAACTTCCGGCTGCTGCCCAAGTTTTTGGCGTCCGAGGTTTTGCCCTACATCGGCGGTCTGCTGATCTTATCATTTATTGCGTACCTGGACCCCACAGGCGCGATAGCCGGAATTCTGGCGGTAGCGGTAACCTCATACGGCTTGAAGCTACTGGCGGACCTCAAGGATAAGTTTAATGTTTGGCGCGGAGCGAATCTTGATTACACTGCATTAGATTACCCGGGCCCACCCCACATACCCCGCTAATTTATCTGGTCGCACGACATAAGCCCCTGGGCTTCGGTCCGGGGGCTTTTCGCGTCTTTAGCCCTCCTAATTAGCCCCCCGGTTTCGGCGAAAATCTAAGAAATATTTCGGCGAAAAACTAAAAAACTTTGTTGTAACCGATTGCATTAATTATAGCATGCGTGCTATAATGATAATAGGAAGATTGAACATTGACAGACGAAAACCGAGGCCGGTAGTACGCACCGAAAGGTTATAGGCCACGATCCGCGCGAGGCCCCAAGGGGCACGGCAAGAGACCCTGACAACTAAGGCGGGGACCAGAAGACAGGGAGACCGGGGCTAAAGACTAAGGGGAGCCAGGCGGGGAGCACGACGAGTAGGTCAGAGGCCGGCGGGAAACCAAAACTAAAGCAAGGGTGAACTTGCTTTGCTACGGCCCCCTGCCGGGGGCCGGGTGGAGAGCAAGAAAACAGAAAGGGGTATGCGAAATGACCAAGGCCGACGAAATAGCCACCTTTAAGAAGTTTTACGACAAGCTCCCGCAGGACAGCTACTTGAAAGGGATTCTGAAAGGCATGGACGCTTACATCGAAAACCAGTTGCAGATGGACTTCGCGATCCCGGTAGTAGAGTACGAAGACCTGAAACACCAGTATTACCAGGAAGCCGAAGACGCCAAGAGGGAACTGGAAAAGGCCAGGGCCGAGGTCGACAGGGTGCAGGATAACTACAACCGGAAGGTTCAGGACTGCAAGCGGCTTTACCAGGAGCTTGAGGACTTGCGGCGCGAGCACTGCGAAATGGTTGACGCGATCTCCAAGATGAAGCGGGTATTCAAGATGGTCGGTTAAATACAGGCCCGATGAACCGGAAGGGGAGGGCAGAAAGGAAGTCGATGAAATGAAGCGGTCTAAGAAACCGGCTTGGCTGAAAAACCTACCGGAAGAAATCTGGATGCGGTTCGACGATCGCAACGAGGAACCGACACTGGAAGAGGCTATTGCAGAGTGCCGTTACGTTATTGACATGATCCAGGATGGTGGCTGCTGGTATAACGAGGACGAAGACGAAGGCGAGGGGTTAGTAAGGCAGTGTCGGCGCTGGCTCAAGAGGTACGCTATAAAACTAATCACCCAGGTCGGGTGATAACAAAGGAGGTCGACGAAGTGGACGAACAAGGCATGGTAAACGTGCTAATAGAGTCGCTTTACGCGATGGGATATGACGAAGAGTCAATTCAAATTAGAACTTTTGAAGAAGCGGGAAACAAAGGGTTAGTTCTCAGCTTCCCAAGCGGCAACGAGTTCCAGGTCACGGTGGTTCAGAGCAGGCGCGGTTAGCTACGCTGCTTGAGCCCGGGGCTGCCGGGCTCGGTGGAGCGCAGGAAACAAGAAAGGAGGTGTCTATCATTGAAGACCGTTTTACTCGGTAGGGCGGCTGTCGATTCCGGCCAGTTGATGATCTGTGACCCCTGTTATATCGGCAGCCACTGGAAGCACGGTAACAACGGCGGTCTTGGCGGCGGCAGTTACCAGGAGTGTTGCGAGGCAACTCAGGGCAATAACCAAGGCGGCCCCGTAATTGATAGCCTTGGCGGCAAATTGGCGGTAGCCTTTACTTCCGGCCTGGGCGATGGGGTTTACGAGGTTTGGGCAGACATCCAGGACGTTCCCGACTGGGGAGAGCGTATAACGGAGGTGAGGATTAAGCTCTACCCGCATCCTTATTTTGAGTAGTACGGCCGGCCCTGGGCAGGGTACACCGGCCGCACACTGTAGGACCCGGAGGCCCTGGAAAAATGATAACATCCAGGGCCTCCTAAGTCAAAAGGAGGTATGGCGATGTACGAAATCCCCGTTTACCGTATTCAGTTGGTTAAGGAATCATCGGTGACCATGGACCCAAAGAAAATAGAGAGTCCCGAAGCAGTGGCTAAGGTTCTGCAAGGCTACCTGGCCGGCGCTGACCGCGAGCACTTCGTGGTCGTGATGCTGGACACCCAATTCAAGATCATCGGCATCAACACGGTTTCGATCGGCACGCTGGACAGTGCCCCGGTTCACCCGCGAGAGGTGTTCAAGCCCGCCGTTGCTTGCAATGCGGCGGCTGTGATCGTCGGCCATAATCACTCGAGCGGCGATCCGACGCCGACCAGGCAAGATGTGGACATGACAAAGCGGCTTATCCAGGCCGGCGAAATCCTGGGCATTGAGGTGCTCGACCACATCATTATCGGTGACGGCACGTTTATCAGCTTGAAGGCTGAGCGGCTGTTATAAGGATTAAAGGAGGTTATAGCGGTGAGTGCGTTTGTGGTTAGCCGAAAACATATCGCTTATCTCGTGGAAGCAGCCACCAGTGTACGGCTCGCGAATGGCGGCCATGATCGTTCGCTTTACTGGTATCACAACGGCGGAAGCCATAACTTACGATGCTTAGAGCCGGAGCGGTCAGCCGAAGTCGGCCAGATGCTTTGGGACGAGAACATCAAGAGTATTTGCGCCCGCTACCCAGACTGCGTAGGTCACCCGGATCGGATGCCTGGACCGTTGAACGAGACTTTCCGTTATGAGCGGCATATCCACCTGCCTATGAGCATTGACCCCGTGCAGGTAATCAAGGCGTGCAACTGCTATGAATACCAGAGTTGCGAACATGAAGGCTGGACAACATCAGAGGCCAAAACATTCATAGACGCCTTAAGACGCAAAGCAATCAACGCCCTGCCTGGTTACGATGATGCGGATTGGGAGATTTGTTAAGGAGGTGGACCCCTTGGCAGCAGGAACGCTACCGAAACCCGGCACCGAATACGGACCCTGCGAGAAGCCCTGTAAGCACAGGGACTGCAATCTGACCAAACAAATGGCCGAGACCCCTTGCGGGCTCTGCGGTAAGCCCATCGGCTACGGCACGCGGTTTTACATGACGGCGGTCAACCAACTGGCTCACGCGGCCTGCGAGGAGCTGGAATGGCACGGGAGGGAACTAAAATGCCCGTCGTGAACGGTGTTTATTACGACGAAGTTGTTGAAGAACGCTGGGAATACAAGTGGGTTAAGTCCCGGGCCAAGCCCCCGCTGGACTACGGCATCCACGCGGTTGATTCCCACGACAAACTACCGCCGGCGGATATGTTCCCCAAAGGTTATTTGATTTGCGTGATCGGCGAGAACTTCCAGCTATACCGCGCCAAACACCAGCGCCGCTACAGGCGCATTAAAAATTCGGGAGGGGAAATTCATGCGTAACAAGTTTTCCGCGATCGAAAACGAGCTAAACGGCAGCTTCAAGGAGCGCCGCGACGAAACAAGGGGCCTGCTGATCGGCCTGCTGGCCCGGCAGCATGTGCTCCTGCTGGGCCCTCCCGGCACGGCCAAGTCGGCGATGGTCGAAGACCTTTGCACCCGGATCGGCGGCCGCTACTTCCGCTGGCTGCTGTCCAAGACGACCACGCCGGAGGAGCTTTACGGGCCGGTCAGCCTGGCCGCGCTGGAGAATGACAGCTACCGGCGCGTCACCACGGGCAAGGCCCCGGAGGCCGACCTCTGGTTTCTGGACGAAATCTGGAAGTCGAACAGCGCCGTGCTGAACATGAACCTTTCGGCGCTAAACGAGCGCCTTTTCTTTAACGACGGGACGCCGACAATGCTGCCACTGCAAATGGCAGTCGGCGCCAGCAACGAGCTGCCCGAAGGCGACGAGCTTTCGGCGCTCTGGGATCGCTTCCTGCTGCGCTACATGGTGGCGTACATCCGGGACCCGCGCAACTTCGCCGCCATGCTCACCGGCAACGGCGGGGCGGCATCCACCAGAACCACCATCAGCATGGACGAACTGGACAGCGCCCAGGCGGCAGTCGCCCAGGTGGACATCGCCAAGATCGTCCGCCACCTGGCGGGCCTGCGGCAGGAAATGAACAAGCTGCACATCCCGGTCAGCGACCGCCGCTGGAAGCAATCGCTCGACCTGGTCAAGGCCCACGCCTGGCTCCAGGGCCGCACGGAGGCCACCGAGGAAGACCTGGAAATCCTGGCCCACGCGCTCTGGCAGACGCCGGACCAGCGGGTGCAGGTGAAGCAGACGATCATGGCTCTGGCTAACCCGATCGTCCAGGCGGTCAACGACCTGATGGACGAAGCGGTCGAAACTTACCAGAACGCCATGGCCGCGCCCGAAGACAAGGCGACGGACGCCGGCCGGGAATCGAACAAGAAGTTCAAAATGGTGTTGCACAAGCTCGAAGGCTTGCTCAACGACGCCCAGGCCAAGGGGAAGGACACCGGCCGCATCCAGGAGGCCCGGGAGCAGGTGGCATCCTGGAATAAGGAGGTAGTGGAGAAATGTCTGGGGATTTGATGCAGACGCTCGACGAACTGCAGGGGCAGCCGGGGACCGCGGACCTTCCGCTCGACACCCCGGCTGCTCGCGTTACCCGCAAGAATAACCTGATTATGGACCGGCTCGACGGGAGGCTCTACAAGGACGTCCTGAACGCCAGCGGCGAACTGCGGGGCCTGCAACACCAGGCCGGCGAGAAGGAGATGGCCACCTGGCCCGCGCTCCTGCAGGACGTCTGGGGCTGCTTTTACAAGAGCCTCCCCGAGTTGGCCCCGGAGAGCGACGTGGAGCAGGGCCACCTGGCAAACCGGCCGTTCGTGGAAAAACTGCTGGAAGACCCGGAAACAGGCCAGGCCCGCGTGATTACGGCGCTTGACGAACTTTCAAGCGCCCTGGCCACGGTTGCCGCCGGGCGCAGGCTGATGCAGGAGATCGAACAGCGCCCGGAGTTAAAGGAAGCGATGCACCAGGCGGGAGAGATAGCCGGGTACGACAACATGGAAGACCACGGCTCGCAGGAATACGCCGGATCACTGGCCCAGCAGAACCGGCAGGCGCTCCAGCAGGCGGCCCGCTCGGTACGCCGGGCGGTTAAAGAGGCTGCCAAGGCCGGGGAGGAGGAAGCCCGGCAGACGGTCAACGCCCTGGGCGGCTGGGGGCTCGAACCCGGCGATCTGGCGCAGGCTCCGCTGGAGGCCAGGATCAGCCTGGTCAGACAGCTCCGCATGCCCCACGTGCGGAAGCTGGCGGACATGGTGGGCCGCATGCGGAACCTGGCCAAGGCCAAGTACGACCAGCGGGTGAAGAAGAACCGCGACGAGATACACAGCATAACGATCGGCAACGACCTGGGCCGGGTGCTCCCGGCGGAACTGGCGGCGCTCAAGAACCCGGTCCGCCGGCGCGACTTCCAGCGGCGTTTTCTGGAAGGCCAGTTGCTGCAGTACGAGCTGCAGGCCAACGAGCCCCAGGGCAAAGGCCCAATGATCGCGCTGGTGGACATCAGCGGCAGCATGAGCGGCCACCCGCTGAACTGGGCGATCGCCGTAGCCCTGGGCCTGGCGGACACGGCGGCCCGGCAGAAGCGGCAGACGGCGGTCGTCTTCGTCGATACCAGGGTATTGAAGGTGATCGAGTTTGCCCCCGGCGAGCGGGACCCGCAGAAGTACATCGACATGGCATCCACCGGGACCGCCGGCGGCACCGACTACGTCCCGGCCCTCTCCTGGGCGGTCGACAACATGGACCAGCAGGCTTACAAGAGCGCCGACGTGGTGATGATCACCGACGGGCTCTGCAGGGTTGACGACGAGTGGCTGAAAGGCTTCTTGGAACGCAAGAAGCACCACGGCGCCCGCTGCTGGACGGTCCTGATCGGCGACCGGGACCCCTCCGGCGAGCTGAAGAAGTGGAGTGACGCGGTCTGGCCGGTCAGTCACCTGACGGACGACGTGGCCGGCGAAGTGTTTGAGCGGATAGTCAACTAAAATAAAACGAGGAGGAAGGAAAAATGGTAATCGAGAAACTGATGGGCATTGACGGCCAAGTGTACGATATAAGCCTTCTGGGACGGCTGCTCTGGTTCACGATCACAGAAACCCGGATCACCAGGGAGGAGCTTGAAGGCGTTTTTGAGCGGGCGGGCATCGACCAGAAATGGCTGCCCTTCCCGATTAGCCACCGGGACGCCTTTAGACGGGCGACAAAGACGATGGAGTTGAACCGGGAGGAACTGGCCGGTGGCGGCCGTTACCTTAACCTGCTGGTCCGGGAAGTGAAATGCAGCCCGGATCAGGTCGTTCGCCAGCTTGTGCGGGAGATCGTGGACAGCAAGAACGTGCGTCTGGAGTACAAGCCGATTTTCAGCCTGGAGCTTAACGGCGAGAGCCTGGAGGTCAAGGAGTTGGTCGACCTGATCGAGTTGTCCCGGCTGGAGCACGAAATGGTCCAGCGGCTGGCAAGGCGGTACGAGGCCGACAAGATGAACTACAACGGCCGCCACGTCCGGGAGATAGTGCAGCGCATCCTCCACGGCTGCAACCCGGTTTCGGTCAGGCCCAGCGGCGGCGTCTACTTCGTGCCTCAAAAGCACGCGGAGACCGTGGACGGCCTGCAGCGCATGGTCAAAGAGTTGTCAGGCTACAGTGCAACTTCCTGGAAAAGCTCAATGCACAGCATGCCGGTTGTGGATACCGAGGAGCAACGGGCTATGGTCCATGAGAGCCTGGAAGACCAGGTTAAGGCCGCGTCCAAGGCCCTGATCGACGAAATGGCGGGCCTGATCCACCAGGCCGAGCAGGGCAAAAAGGTTACGGGTACGACGATCGACAATTACCTGGGCCGCGTCCAGGAGTTGAAGGCCATGATCGCGGAGTACCAGGAAATGCTCGAAGTCGAGGTTATCGGCGCGGCGGCTAACCTGGAACTGGCCCGTAAACAGGCCATGAAGCTGCTCGACCTGGAGGCCGTGGCTTAACAAGGGGAAGGGCGGGGGTTTCGGCTCCCGCCCTTGTTTTAGACCCGCATGCGTGCTATAATTAGAGACATGCGGAAATGGAAACCCCGAAAGATTGAGCCGGTAGTATTCGACGCCTTCCAGAGCGCCGTTGAGCCAGGGCATTATCGGCTGTACCCGTCATCGGAAGTGCCGCCGGGTATCTCCTGCGGGGGGCCTGACTGTGAGGCCGTGATAGTTGCCGCTTCGACGTTCGACGGCTCCAAGGTGACAGGTTTAGGCCCTGCGTGTACCCCGGAAGGAACCGTTTATCTTTGGATGGGGTTGCGGACGATGCCTTTGGGATCACCTCCCCGAAAGTCCGACTACTCTATATACTTCAAGGGCCGCGACGGCGTTCCAAGGAGCCTTCACAGCAAGAGCAGCACCGACCACCACAACCAGATATTAACCAGCACCGGCCTGGATGGTCTCGTCAGCGACTGGAGACTACCGGCTGCCCCGGAAGGAACCCTCAAAGACTACAGGGATTCGAAGAAACTTAGTTTTTACGAACCGTTTGGATGGTCGTCATAACCGTTTTGGAGGTGATATGGAAAATGGCGAAACCAGGGCCGCGCACACCAGGCAGGCCGTTGACGAAGGGCGGCCCGCGTTTAGGAGTGCAAATCTACGTCCCCATGGACGTCCTTGTGATCACCGATGAAGCAGTGGCGGCGGAAAAGGAAAAAGACCCGGACGCCAGCAGGAGTAAGTGGATAGCGGAAGCGGTGATACAACGGCACAAAAAGGAGGGCCGGATGTAGGCCCTTAAATAAAAACCACTCAACAAGAGCCCTCGGGCATGATCCGGGGGTTCTTTTATTTCACCCCAACAGAAAGGAGGTGCAGGCGGTGCCACGGGGCCTTTTGGTGAAATGGACCGTCCGCAGCGGCGAGTTTGAGGACATCGGCCGCGCGTTATTGCGGTTTCCCTACAAACGCAAGCCGGAGGACGTAATCGACAAATACTTTTCTGACTTCTACGGCGAAGGCACGGTTTGCGAAGAATACGCCAGGTGCTACGCCCGTCCGAACGGCGAGCAAGCCCTGGAAGTCGACGACTACCAGGTGGTGCCCCCCAGGGACTACGAAGTTCTCAAGCGTTACGGGTTAGAGGAATAACTACTAAAAGGAGGAGTTACCCGTGTTTGCAGTAGAAACCAAGAGTTTCGAGAAGGCCCTCCGGGCCGTCCAGTTGGCGACCTCCATTACCAGCCCGCTTTTAACACTCCACCAGGCCATGCTGGAGTACGACAACACAGGCGTACAGCTAACGGCCACCGACCTTGACGTCACGGTGCAAGTGCGGCTGCGATGCTTAAGAGTCGTCGGTTGCGGCGAGTTTCTACTTGACCCCCGCGATGTGCTTGCTTTCATTAAGGACACCAGCGCCGTTACTTACGAAGGCGGCAAGTTTATCTGCGGCAACAAGACCATGGAATGGTACCAGACGCCGGTCGAAGAATACCCCGGCATAGGCAAGGGAGCAGTGTTCTGCTGGACCACGCGCCAGCAGCTCGGCCCGGACTTTATCACCGGCCTGGCCAAGTGCCTACCGTTTGCCTCAAAGGGCCTGTTGCGGCCGGTTTTCACCTGCCTGAAATGCGGGAGAAGGGAGATAGCCGCCACAGACACTCACCGGCTCATGGTCTACTACCCGGACATACAAGAAGACCTGCATGAGTGTTTGATTCCCGGCAAAGCGGCCAAGGCCGTGATTTACCTGGCCAAAATGTACGGCGTTAACGGCCTGGAAATGCGGCACAACGAGTCTTCTGTGAGGTTCTGCACCGACACCTTTACCGTTTATTCCCGCAAGGAGGAAGGGCGCTACCCCCAGTACCAGGTGGTTCTCGGGGACACGCCCAAGAAGCATGCGGTAATAGACGTCGGCGACCTCCTGGGGCTGGTAAAGAACGTGCCCAGGGAGACTGCGGTGGCGCTCAACGTCAACGGCGACCACATCCAGGCGAACTACAAGACAGAGCGGTGTACCATCGGCGCCCGCATACCGGCGAAGTTGGATCCGCCGAAGTCAGACAGCCTGGAGATTCATGTCCAGGGAGTTTACCTCAAAGACCTGCTTGAATCGCTCCGCGATCGCGGTACTATCAACTTGGGGTTCATCGGCCCGAATAACCCGATCATCGTCCGCGGCCGCAAGGAGGCTTCGATCCTCCTGCCGCTTCGGGTGTCGTAGCGGTTCGGGTTTGTCCATCAAAACCAGGACCCCCAGGAGCGATGTTCTGGGGGTCCTGCCCTTTTTTTAGCCTCAGTGCCAGCTTCAGTAGTGTGGCCGCAATATCCCCCCGGCCCTCCCGGCCGGAGGAGTAAACCCGGAAAATCTCCATTTCGTCGACCTCCCAGGCGGCATAAATGGTATAATTGGCCTATATATATGCTCTGGGGTGGTGGACTATGAAAAACGCCTTCTACGCCCGCGTCAGCAGCGATGAACAGGCCGAGCAGGGCAATATCGAAAACCAATTGCAGTTCGCCAAGGGATATTTCGAGTTGTACGGCATCGAAGCCGCTGTTTACCTGGACGAAGGGGTCTCCGGCACGATTCCCATTGAGTCCCGGCCGGCGGGCGCAAGGCTGATCGCCGACGTTAAGGCCGGGAAGTACAAAGACCGGACCCTTTACGTCTACAGGCTGGACAGGCTGGCCCGGAGCGTCAAGGTGGTCCTGGACAGCTACGAACTCCTCGAAGCCCACGGCGTCGCCCTCAAGAGCATGACCGAGGCATTCGACACCAGCACCCCGACGGGCAAGTTTTTTATGACCCTGCTCGCCAGCATCGCCGCGCTGGAACGGGACACCATCATGGACCGGACCCTGCTGGGCAAGGAGCGATGGGCGCGCGAGGGCAAATGGGTTTCCGGTCCCCCACCGTTCGGCTACCGGATCAGCGAGGGCCGCCTGGAAATCCACGAAAACGAGGCCGAAGTGGTCAGGCTGATCTATCGGCTGTATCTTCAGGAGCCCGGCCTAAGCACCATAGAATTAGCCGCCTACCTGAACGCAAGAAACATCCCCACGCCGGCGGTCTCAAAGCGTACCAAGAACAACTCGACCGGCAAGTGGCACGCCGGGCATATCTCGATCATCCTGCGGGCGACCGCCTACGCCGGGACTTATCACTATTTGAAGCGGTCGAAGCGGAAGAAGGAGACCATCGCAGTCCCGGTCCCCGCGATCGTCACCCGCGAGGAGTTTACCGACGCCCAGGCCCGGCTGACGGCGAACGCCGACGCGGCCAGGGGCTCCAGGGGCCGGTCGTACCTGCTGCGCGGGCTGATCTTCTGCGGGAACTGCGGCCGCGCCATGGTCGGCAGCTCCGGGCACAGCAAGCAGGGCCGGACGTACTACCGCTGCACGGGCGCCATGGATACCGGGGCCGGCAAGCGGTGCAACGCGAAAATGATCAGGGCCAAGGACATCGAGGAGGCCGTCTGGCAGGACATAGAATACTTTGTCCGCAACCCGGACCAGGTCCTGGAACTGATGCAAGAGCAGTTGGAGGCCAACAGGCGGAACGCCGAGCCCGCCCGCGAGGAGCTGGCCCAGGTCGAGACCGCTGTCGCCGAGAAACACGCGGCCAGGGCCAGGGTGCTTTCCCTTTGCGCCAAGGGCGTCGTAACGGAGGCCGAAGCGGAAACAGAGCTTTCGTCGATCGCCAAGGAAATCGAGTCCCTGGCCGAGCGGCGCGAGTTTCTTTTCGCGCAACAGGAAGCGGCGGCCACCATTGAAGCCGGGGCGCTGAACGCCAAGGCGCTGATGGAGGGCCTGGCAACCCGGCTGCCCACGCTGGGAGAGGAAGAAAGGCTCGAACTGGCCAAGGGCCTGGTAAGCCGGGTGGAGGTGTTCACCGAAGAGAAGGACGCCAAGCGGCACTCGCGGGCGGTCATATACTACCGCTTTGAAGACCCAGGAACGTTGTGTGACTCTAAGAATCTGAGGAGATGCTTAAATGCGACGAGCGGTTTCTCTGGAACCTCCTGTCCCTTTCCCAGGAGGGAAATTTCAAAGCGGGGCGCTTCGCCCTCATCTCTGCAGACGAACTCATAGTCGCGCACTCCAACGAGGCCGAATACAAGGCCTTTATCAGCAGCAAGAAAAACGAGGCCCTTCTTTCCCGGATGATCGTCCTTAGAATCCCTTACAACCTCAAGGTCTCGGAGGAAGTAAGAATATATGAAAAGCTAATCAGGCAGAGCGATTTGAAGGATGTGCACGTTGCCCCACACGCGCTCAGGGTGGCCGCTTTTTTTTCCGTACTTTCACGGCTCCACGAGTCCAAACGGTACGGTTTGGACGTTGTTGCGAAGATGAAGCTGTACGACGGCTGCGCTGATGGTTTGAAGCAAAATGAAGTTAACGAGCTCATGGCTGAGTACCCTGACGAGGGAATGAGCGGCGTGGACCCTCGCTACGTGATCAACCGCCTCTGTTCGGCGCTGATCCGGGCTAAAACCAGGTGTATCAACGCCTTGGACGTTTTGAGAGCGCTGAAGAACGGACTTGACCAGCACCCGGCGATTACCGCCGAGGAAACGGAACGCCTCCTGGGGTTCATTACCTGGGCCCGGCGCGAGTACGACGAAATTGCGAAACGGGAGGTGCAAAAGGCATTCGTAAGCTCGTTTCAGGAATCAGCACAGGCGGTTTTCAACAGCTATCTGGACAACGTGGAAGCATACTGCGGCGGGGTTAAGGCACGCGACCCCGTGACCGATGAAGAGCTTGACCCCGACGAGCGGCTGATGCGCTCAATTGAGGAGTATATAGGCATTACCGACATAACCCGAAAGACTTTCCGCGAGGAGATACTCATCCGGCTTTCAAGCTACGCACGCAAGGGCAGAAACTTTGACTACACCGCGCACGAGCGGCTCCGGGAGGCGATTGAAAAGAAACTCTTTACCGACCTGAAGGATGTGATTAAGACAACCACTTCGACCCGATCACCGGGGTTGGAACAGTTAAAAACGATTGACGCGGTAAGTGAACGGTTGATGTTGGACTTCGGTTACTGTCCGGTGTGCGCCGGCGGCTTGCTGCGCTACGTGGGCAGCCTGCTGAGCCAATGATGGAAGTATTGATATTGAGAAGTGGGAAGTGACGTGTCAGCAGTTGGGAGGTCCAAATCAAAAGTCGGAGGATGGGGAAATAAAAGACAGAAAGGGAGAGGATTGTTGAGCCGAATCCCTTTTGGTCCTATCCGGCGTCCCGCTTAAAGAGTATGTTGGGGGGGTTGGGATGGCGGACTTTACTGTATGCCGCGAAGATTGGTCCCTGCACCGGAAGGGAGATGCGGACGCCAAACGCCACCGTGAGAAGGTAAAAGAGGCGGTCCGCAGTAGAATTTCCGACATTGTGACCGAAGAAAGTATTGTCCTCTCCAACGGGGACAAGGTTCTCCGTGTTCCAATTCGTTCACTGGAGGAATTCCGCTTCCGGTTTGACCCCGGTAAGATGCAGCACGTTGGTCAGGGAAATGGAAAGCTCGGCGTAGGTGATCTGGTAACCGTCAAGCGCTTTCCGGGAAAAGGCAAAGGGGCTGGAGAAGAGCCGGGGCTGGATTACCACGAAGCGGAAGTAAGCATAGACGAGATCGCTGAGGTTGTTTTTGAGGAACTCAGCTTGCCGCATCTCGAACCCCAGCGCGAAGCAAGTGTTATGACGGAGTCCACTGATTTCACGGATATCCGCAAAAAGGGAATCTCGTCAAACGTTGACCGGAAGCGCACTCTTCTCGCGGTACTCCGGCGCAACGCGCTCAAAGGAAGTCCCGGTTTTCACGGCATCCGTCCCGAAGACCTGCGCTTCCGTACCTGGAATGTCCGGCGGGCCCCCGAGACAGGTGCGGCGGTGCTTGCGATGATGGATACCTCGGGTTCTATGGGCCCTTTTGAAAAGTTTGTCGGGCGCAGCTTTTTCTTCTGGATGGTCCGCTTTCTAAGGGCCAACTACCAAAACGTGGAAACGGCTTTTTTGGCGCACCACACCGAGGCGCGGGAGACAACGGAGGAAGAGTTCTTTCGCAGAGGCGAAAGCGGCGGAACGCGATGTTCGTCGGTTTACCGACTGGCGCTGGACGTAATCAATAAACGCTTCTTGCCGCGTGATTACAACGTCTACGCGTTTCATTTTTCTGATGGCGACAACCTGACTTCGGATAACGAGTTGTGCATCGACCTCGTCCAAAAGTTGCTGCAGGTGACCAACATGGTTGGGTACGGTGAGATAGAGGGGCCCTATTACTATACGAGTACCCTGAAAAACGCTTACAGGGTAATTGACCATCCTCGTTTCGTCGCGGTGACGCTCCGGGACAAAACAGATGTATACAAAGTCCTCAAGACTTTTTTTGCCCGGCGGGAATGAAGCTAGAATTCAGAAGTCAGAAGAATATAGAAGACAGTAGTCAGAAGCCAGAA
>QZIW01000071.1 GCA_003604985.1 Ammonifex sp. | reverse complement strand
CTGATGTCATCCGGCGATACATCGAAGAATGCCAGGGAAAGTAGGCGCTCTCATCCCAATCCCCTAAAGGGGATGGGAATTCCCGCGTTATGTTTTTAAAGGCGGCCCGCGCCCGCCTGGGTCTCACTCAGAAGGAATTGGGGCGTCTCCTCGGCGTCAGCCGATTCAGAATTCAGGAGTGGGAAGCCGGAAGGCACAAAGTCCCCGTCAGAGTCCTGACCAGAATCGGCTCTCTTTTGGCTGAAACGGACGGCGGCCTTGGCGAACGCGCGCAGGCCGGCCTCTAACCGGACAGGATTTTCGGTTTTAATGAAAACAACCTCGACTGTCAGTTTTTTTGCCATAACAAAGCCTCCTCAACGATACAAAAAGAACGGTCTACACAAACAAAAAACGCGGGGTTCTCCCGCGTCGGTGATGGGCTTCCTGGTCCTGCTGTTGGCTACAACAGATTCCCGAGTACTGTATATCTTTGTACAGGCCTGTTGTTCCGTATCGCCAGCGCCAGGGCCTTCTTTGTTCCCACCAGAACCAGCTTCTCCCTGGCCCGGGTGACGGCCGTGTAGAGAAGGCTCCGGTAAAGCATTATAAAATGAGAAGTGGTAACGGGGACAATGACGCACTTAAACTCGGATCCTTGAAGCTTGTGAACCGTGACTACCCACGCGGGTTCCAGTTCGTCCAGGCCGTCCCGTGTATACTCCACAACGTCCCCGTTATAACGGACGGACAGCACGGGCTCGCCGTCTATCTCTTTAATCTCCTCGACCATCCCCAGGTCGCCGTTCATCACGCCCTTGACGTAGTTGTTCCTGGTGTGGATCACCTTGTCGCCCACGTGGAATGTGTACTGGCCGTACTTCACCTTGGGGCCGGGCTTTTCTCCCTGGAGGAGCCTGTTGAGCTCTATCGTTCCCAGGGGTCCCTTTCTCATCGGGGACAGCACCTGTAAGTCCATCGGGCCGTAAGGGAGTTTCTCGGCCCAGGTCTTTATGCACTCGGCTATGTCTTCCGGGTCTTCCCTCTCTAAAAACACGAAGTCGTCCTGGTAGCGGTCTATCCTGACCATCTCACCTTTATTGATGCGGTGAGCGTTCGCGATTATCTGGCTCGCCGCGGCCTGGCGGAAAATTTTCGTCAGACGCACGGTCGGGACTCTGTCCAGGAGGTCGCGCAGGACGTTGCCGGGCTCGATTGACGGAAGCTGATCGCTGTCGCCAACCAACAGGACGCGGCAGCGATCCGGAACCGCCTCAAGGAGGCGCTTCGCCATTATGACACCCATCATGCTGGTTTCGTCGGCTACCAGCAAGTCGCAGTCCAACGGCTTGTCCCTGTTGCGGGCCGCGCCATCCTCGCGCATCCCGATCAGCCTATGTATCGTGTGCGCCGGGTGGCCCGTAAGTTCCGTAAGCCTCCTGGCAGCCCTTCCCGTGGGGGCGCACAGGATGATCCTCCCGAACGGGTTGTCGTATTTGAAGGCTTCGATCACGGCCCTTACGGTCTGGGTCTTCCCCACCCCGGGGCCGCCTGTCATAATCGAGATGCCGTTGGAGAGGGCGACCTTTACCGCGTTTTCCTGGTCGGGGGTAAGGGTTATGCCTGGAACAAGGTCTTTAGGGACTGCCGAAACCGGGTACTCTCGGGCGGCCAGCCTCCTCACGTCCCGGGCTATTTCTTCTTCAAACCGGCGCGCCCAGGAGAAAGAAACCCCGCCGTTCCTGGTCAACTCCTCCATCCTGTTCAGGACTATCCCGGCCTGGTCCGGGGCCACGCAGTCCTCTTCTTTGTTCAAGAGCTCAAGCACCCTGGAGATCAAAATCTCCCTCGGGAGGTAGGTGTGGCCCTCCGCCCACAGGGCCTCGTTCAAAGCGTGGCGCAGGGCGGCCTCCGCCCTGAAGGGAGAAGACGGTGCGATCCCCAGCTTTTGGGCTATCGCGTCGGCCCGGTGAAAGCCGATGAGGTCGAGCTTGGTCAGGCAGTAGGGGTTCTTCCTGACGACCTCTGCTGCAGGAAAGCCGAACTCCTTATAAGCTTTCAGGGCCACCTTGCAGGAGAGGCCCAGCTTGATGAGCTCGGCCATCACCTTCTGCACCTGGTAGGTCTCCTGCACCTGGCGGGCGATCTCGGGGGCTTTTTTACGGCCTATGCCCTTCACGGTCCTGAGGAGCTCGGGGCTGTCCAGGATCCTCTCCACCGCGTCCGGGCCGAGGGCTTCGACGATGCTCCGGGCCGTGGCCGGGCCGACGCCCTTGATAAGCCCCGATGAGAGAAATTCTGCGGCGGCCTCTTTCGTCGCAGGAAGGGGCTTCTCCCAGGACTTCACCCGGAGCTGCCTCCCGAACTTCGGGTGGTTTTCCCACTTCCCGGTGACGGTGAGCTTGTCGCCTTCGTTCACCCCGGGGACCTCGCCCAGGGCGATGGTGTCGTCCAGCCTGAAGATCCCGAAGTCGCCAGAGCGGTAGATGAACCGCCTGACGATGCCGGTCAAAGTCGCTTCGGCCTGCGCGGCCTGGGACAAGATGATCACCTCCTGAAAAAAGAAGAGAGGGGTTGACCCTCTCCTTCTTGCGCGCTGCCATACATTTTACAGAACTGCCACGGGAAGGCCCTACCCCTTTAGGGGTAGGGAGGAAGTCAAGCGGTAGGCAGATATTCCGTTCGGTTTTGGGAACTCGGTTGACATCCTCCCCCGAATGAATTCGGAGGATTCCCCAGGGGGGAACGCCCCGAATCCACCCGGAGTTCCCCGGGACTTACGTGCCCTTGCGGGTTCACGCCCGGTTACGGTCGGGATTTGCTTCGGCAGGTACATTTCTGCCCCGCGTCATCAGCTCACCCATTGGGCCGTGCCAATCGGCCCGCCCCGGAAGGTTCAAGGGACCCCCTGCCCTCCACCCTTCCGGGCAGCGGCACTTTCCGGCCAGAAGACCGTACTCCGTACCGCTAAGGTCAATTTTTACACGGCAAACCCACTGATTGCCTGGGCGATGTTGTCCGCGCCGTTTACATCTATGTGCTTTATCTTTTTGCACCGCGGGCACCTGAACCAGCGGCCTTTCGGTCTGCTCCTGATTACTTCCCCGCACCGGGAGCAGGTCAGAGTAGTCAGGTCGGGGTTCGCTAACTCTACCCGGATACCAGCCAGAGCCGCCTTGTACTCGATGAACTGCCGGAGATGGTAATAGGGCCAGTAGTGCAGGCACCTGCCGTGGTCTCTTCGCCGTTCTTTTCTCTGCTGCTTCGTCCACCTTGTTCCGGTCAGGTCTTCCAACCGGATTTTCGTCACCCCGTGGGCGACGGCAAAATCTATGAGTGCTCTGCTGATTTTGTGGTTTGCATCCGTTACCCAGCGGTGTTCTTTGTCGCCCAGCCTGGCCAGGGCACGGTAGGCCCCCGCTTTCTGAAGCCTATACCGCAGTTCAGCGCAACGCCTCCGGGTGTAGGCCAACTCCTTTCCGGAGAAGAAGAGGGCCTGGCCACTTACGGAAGCAACCAGAAGGTCGATCTGCCCCAGGTCTACACCCATGATTTTTTCGCCCTGCTTTTCTTTTACCGAAATAGTCAGGGAAAGGAGGATGTACCAGTCCTTACCGGATTTGACCAGCTTCGCGCTGCCCTGTTTAGCCTGACCGGAGAGGAGCATTTCCAGGTACTTTTCCTGGTATGACTGAACCACGATGGGTACGCCGACCCTTTTCTCCAGCGTAGGAAAAGAGGCTTTCCAGACGGCTCCGCCGCTCTGAGAAGTTTCTTTTTCCACGCGGAAGTTCTGGTAGCTGAACGACGGCCAGAGGCGCTTGAACCGCCTTACTTTTTTCTTTGCCCTGATATCCCGGATGGCGTGGCACAAGACGCAAGAAGGCAGTTTCTCCGAAATTTTCGTAGCGTCTTTGGAAGTTTTGGGCCGCTCTTTCTTATCTAAGCTCAGGTACCGGTTAGCAAAGCTGGTTGTGCGGTCGGCCATGGTCTGGTACATTTCCCGCTTGGCTTGGGTCGGATTGTACAGCTTCAGCTTGATCGTGAGCGTTTGTTCCATTCGATTTCACCCCCTCGGAGAAACGCTCCAAAAATAAAAAAGCGGCTGTTTTTTTCAACAACCGCTAAATAAAGCCGCCTTTCATCCCTCGATTGGAAATCGAAGGAATTTCCGGCGGTAGATCTTAAAAAAGTTCCATAAACCCGAACGGCGTCCGCTTCTTTAGCTTCCTTTATGAAGGACTCGATGTTAGAGAGTTCCAAAACCAAGGCGCTTACCTCCTTGACTTGCTTTTGCGGGTACTCTAAGCGTTTCGACCTTAACCCAGGCGTTGACGCACTCTTCGTAGTTCTTACAGCCGTAGGCAACGATGCCTTGTTCCGTTTGGATCTCCGATGGGGGAAGATATGGCTCGCAGATGGGAATTTGCCCATCGCAAAGCTCAGCTCGGCTCTCCGGGTCCAAACAGGGCGGCGGCGGGGCTTCGATCCCGACAAGCCTCCTGTCCGGGGTCTTCGCGATTACGGCATAGGAACCGTCCGGGTTGCACCGCAGTTCGATGAATCTGTAGTTACGCACTGGCTTGCACTCTTTTCTTTAAGACTCCCAGTTCGTAGAGCAAATTTTCCATTTTCTCAAGCAGCCACTTTCCCGCCGGGCCGCCCTTAGCGACTGCCTCTTCAAGTTTCGCAAAAAGGGCTTCCGCCTGCTTAAGTTCCTTTTCTTCCTGTGTTAGAGCGGAGCTGGGGTTCCTGGCTTCCTTGATCGCCCGCTCAAAATCCCTGGTGCTCCAGCCGTTGTCCGAAGCCTTCGCGATCCAGTCTTGAGGGTCGTCCGTCTTCGCCGCTATCCGGTGGTGCTGCCAGGATAGCTCGCGCACGCGCGTACCCTCTTCGGGGAAGGCCCGCCAGGTCTTGACCCTCTCTCGGACGTAAGAGGCTGACTTCCCGATTTCTGAAGCGACGGCCCTCTGGGAGACGCCGCACTCCACCAGGGAGGCGAGTATTTCTCCCTGGTGCCATTTGCAGTCGTCCTGCGCCTCTTCCAGCGAAAGGAGGAGCTGGAGGATCTCTTCCCAGGAGGGCGGGTCCGGCGGAGCGTAATCGGGCCACTCGGAGGGAACGGGCTCTCCGATCCTTTCACAGACTTCTTCAGGGGAAAGCTTCTCCCGGTGCGCCACGATGAGGATGAGCTGCCGCCGGTCGATCTTGCCGTCGTGGACGGCCTGGTGGACTTCGGGGTTGAGCGAGATGAGGTTCTCCGGAATGTCGTCACCGCCCAGGGACTTGGGCCTGACATGGTGGGTGTGGGAGTACCCGGGTCTGCCCGAATACTCGCAGTAGGGTTTTCTGGCCGCCTCGATGGCGCTCGCGTTTTTGAGCCGCCTCTTTTTAGGGAATCCGATGACCGTCGCGCTCACAAAAAAACCACCTCCCTGAAAAACGAAAACCGGCCTTTCGGCCGGTGTGAAGTTTCTGAACATTTTTATTACTCCTCCCAAACAGAGACCGGCCCTCTTGCCGGGCCGGATATTTACGAACATTTTTTTCGGTTTTTCAGAGAAACCCTATTCCGTTTCCTGGTGCTTTCTAGTATAATCTTTAGAGCGACAGATTATAATCCATCCTAAGAAAGATTATACTCTGGCCCAGGGCAGACTGTCAAGAAGTTTTTAGGGAAGGAGGAAAAAATCGTGACGGAGAACAGGCCGCCGGAGGAAGAAGCAAAAGAAAAGGCGTTCGACCTGGAGGTGTTCAGGAAACGCCTGGACGACGCCTTGTGGGCGCGGAAGGTGAGGCAGATCGACCTCGCCAGGGAGGCGAAGATCAACTATAAGTCGCTCAACTCTTACGTCAGGGGCCATATGAGTCCGTCCCTGGAGGTCGTTATAAAGATCGCAAAGGTGCTCGACGTGTCGGTGGACTTCTTATTGGGGAGGGCGGACGAGATGAACCAGATCGCGCCGGAGCCGCCGGAGTTCGCCGAAGACGTGAAGCTCATCCGGCGGGCGTGGACGGCGGCCTCCCCCAGAGAAAAGAAGCTGCTGCAGCATCTGGCGGAGACGATAATAAAGGAGACCGAGCAGGAGGCTAAAGAAAAGGAGTGCGGCACCGATATGTCTGAAAAATAACAAAAATTTTGCGAACTCAGAGGAGAGTTTTTGGGTGGAGCAGCAAACGAAGCCGATCTTCGCAAGATACCAGTATGCCAAAGCGAAGGCCAGGCTCTTGATCAAGGAATTCGGCCTGACGGCGCCGCCCGTGGACGTTGAGGCTATCCTCAAAGCCAGGGGCGCAGTGGTGAAGTACCACATGATCGAAGAGATCGACTATGCCGTAACGTTTTTCTATAAAGGACGGCACTACGTCAGCGTGAACGTCTGCAACCCCGGGAGGGACAGGTGGTCGCTGGCGCACGAACTCGGACACATAGAGCTGGGACACTACCACACATACAACCTCGACACCCTGGCGGAGGACAAGCTTACGGAGAAGGAACGCAAAACGCTCGACCGGGAGGCGGACGTGTTCGCCAGGGACTTACTGATGCCCACCGCCTGGGTCAGGAGCATTGCCGGCGGCGCGGTGGAGTTCAAAGACATCGACTGCCTGGCGGAAAGATTCGAAGTCTCCTGGGAAGCGATGATGATCAGGCTGGACGAACTGGGCCTGTTCGACAGGGCGGAATCGCTGTTCTGAAGGCGTTTTGCGCCGCAAGGAGCACGCTTTCCGCCCCGCCCCCGCGGGCGAAGCCCACGGGCTTGCCGGTGTCCGCCGCAAATTCCTTCGCCGCCCACATCGCTTCGTGGGAACAGAAGCGGGTGAGCACCACCAGGACGTCCGCCTCTTTCGCCAATCGTTCAGCTTCCGCGTCCCACTTGTCGCCGTGGTGCCAGAGTATCTGGGCATCGCTGTCGCGCCACGGCTCCCGTGCGAATCCAAACGCCGCCACAATTTTGCCCGACAAGGTTTCCCGCGGGTCCGGAAGTTCCGTGACAGCTTCCGTTTGCGGTTCTTCCGTGACCGACTCTTTCGAAACAGTTTCTGGTAAGAGAGAGTAGAGCCGCTTCGTTTCCTCCTGCAGTTCCTTAACCAGCGCCTTGTACCGGTCCAGCTTGGCCCGGTCTCGTTCCGCAGGAGTTTCGGCCTGCCGCAATTTTCCCACTTCGGCAAGCAATTTGTGCCGCTCTTCCCGTTCGGCGGACAGCTTTTCTTGCAAGCACGCTATTTCCTGCCGAAGATCGAACACCGTCCGGGACAATTCTTCCGCACGGCGCCGCTGTTTGTCCAACGCTTGGCCCAACTGCCGGACACGTTCCCACAAAGCGCCGGACTTTTTCTTAATCAGCGGAGCCAGCTTTTCCGTGCGCCACCGCTCCAGTTTCTCCGGCAGCGGGAAATTAAGCAGCACCCACAGCACCCTTTCCCGGCCGTATTCCCGCGCCCACGCTTCGGTGTTCCAAAAATCGGGTGGGTCGAAAAGGAACTCCTTCTCTATCAAGTGGCGGTTGGCCGCCCGCCAAAAAACACATATTTCATCGTCCCGCAGTTTCAGCGCGTGCTGCCGGTGGGCGGCGGCACTCATCTCGGGCGGCGCAGGTTTCCCAACAGCCGACAAACCCAGGGAGAGTTCTATCTTCGAAAGCTCTTTCAGCCTGTTGGGCCAGTCTTCCGCGGCCCAGGAAGTAAAAGATTTCCAAAACTCAGTTTCTTTTTCTTTAAAAAGATCGGCCAGCTTCGCCAGGCCGCGCTCGTACTCGGCCATCTCTTCCAGAGAACGCACCACGGCGTAGGGCGTGTCCCCGCCTACCACGGGGAGATCAGCCGTTCCTATCCGGGTACGAAATATCTCTGCATTTTTTAATGCGTCGACGCCCACGATGTGCATAGGAAACTCCTCCGTACCACACTCCGGGCAGCGCAGCGGGTATACGGTGAAGTCGTGCAGACCGAACGCCCTGTCGGCTTCTTCGGGCGTGAGTTCACCGTAATCGTGAACCATCACCCGGACAAGCTGGCGGCACTTCTGACAAGTACGCTCGAAAAAAAGTTGGACGTGGATTTTAACGGGCAAAAAACTCATCCCTGGTAGTCAATCTCGGACATCTGCAACCATTGGTCACGATTATCCGTGAAGGTGTTGGGCATACGCATTTACCTCTCGCATAAAACGGCTTTCTCAACAATCGACTTCGCTTCGTCCAGTAGTCGCCGGGCTTCGCGCCGGGCATCGAATGATTCGCGGACCTTGGCGACGATCTCTCGGCACGTCTCATCGTTCGGCAGCGCAATCGGAATCTTCAACAGGTCCGCCGTCGATATGGCCGGGTACATGCTGGCAGTCGTGTATAAATCCAGTAGTTCGCAGACCAACGGCAACCGCAGATATACCAGCAACAGTTCGGGGGCGATTGCCTTGGGCGTCAGGACGGCGAAGCCAGATGAACAGACGTACCCGTTCTGGTCATCGGTAATAACTGCCGACAGCCGGCGGATCGGGCGAACGGTAGTCGTGATAATGTCGCCGGGCTTGACGATCCATGTAGCGCGGCTTGGCGCTTCCTTGCCGGCAACAGGTTTGCTGTCGGCCGTCCCGCTACCGGTTACGTCGGCGATTTCGATGTATCGAAATTGGGTGCCGGGGGTAGCCTTAAACCGGCGCTTTGCCAACTTCGCCACGTCGGCGATGATCTGGCCGTCGCGGGACAGCGCCGCGATAAGGTTTTGCATCCGGGGCTGGAAGTATTCGGCGTCGAAGCGTTCGGCGGCCTGCACGTCAGCGTAAGGCCGTTCGTAGAACAGCCGCGGCGTCAGATCCAGCTTGTCCAGCCCCAAAGCTGATTCCAGCAACGCCTCCGCTTCGGTGTACGCCACCCTTCCGGCTTCTTGCCGCCGGTAAGCGCGTTTCAACATGTCTCGAAGCGTAGGTTCAATCCCGCTCGGTACAGCGGGAACAAGAACCCGGCCCAACTTGGACTTCAATAAATGCTGTTGCCCTGTTGCCCCTGTCGCTTCGCGCTCAATCTGGGCCTGTCCGGTCGAACTTGATAGGTATGCGAACAGAAACTCAGGGGCTATCTTCGCATCGCGCAGAATGGTGACTTCCGAAACTGTAATGAGGTCGGTCGGGTCGACTACAAGGCTGATCTTGCCGATAGATCCCATCCCGATTGATGAAATAAGTATGTCGCCTCGGCGCAACCGCACCCGGTCGGGCGACGGGTCCGCCTTGAGAAAAGAGCGTCCGCATGTCGGGTAAATCAAAGGGGCGATAAGATCGCCGGATCGCACTACTGACAAGCTGCCGTCTTCATTATAATCATTCGGCGTCCGCCCCGTCAGAATCAAAGGAACAATCGAAGCCAGCGGCTTCCCGCCGTTGCGACCGATCAACTTGATTGCTTCCAAATCATCCGGTTTGTAGTAATCACCATCGAAGCGGTCGGCTTCCGTTACAGAAGTCACAGATACCGTGCTCCAAACCGCCATCACTCGCCCCTCCCATCGAAGCAGAAACCGAAGCCCTGTTTGCGGCCCCATTCGCGAAAGGCTTCCGCGATGCCGGGCCGGTCGGGGATAAAAGGCAGCTTGGCATCGTAGGCGTCGCGGATCGCCTGCTTTTGCGCATCAGTGCCGGCCGCGGCCAGGCGTTGCTCGAGCTGATCCGCCAGACAGACCCGCAGGTTGAACAGATCATGGTCCACCATCGGGTGGCCGTGTAGGTCGTACAGCCTGCGGCCCCTATCATCGGTCAGGTAGACATACTCGCCGGTGTTGTCTTTCCCTCCGCACTGACTGACCGCGAAAAAGACGGGGTAATCATCGACCTTCGGACACCGTAGATGCGGCGGGGCATCGGGGTCGTCGTTCCATTTTTGCACAAACAAGATGCTGGTCTTCGTATTCGTATGCGGCTTGAAGGTATTGATGTGCAGGCTGACGGACGCCAACAACCGGGCGTATCGGCGGATGAATTGCCGAATGTATCCATCGCTTACGTTGTTCAACCGGCCTTGGGGCAGGACGATTGCCATGCGGCCGCCGGGCTTCAGAAACTCCAGGTTCCGCTCGACGAACAACACATCGCGTGCTTGCTTGTACTGCCATGCGTTTGATTTCTGAAAACGATGGCGATACGGGTCCGCTTGGTACTCTTTAAGCACTTCCGGGTCGGTTAGATCCAACCCTTTCCACTTCGCCGCGAGTTCGTATTGGTGAAGAATGCGTAAATCCTTGATGTCACCAGCGAAGGGTGGGTTGGTCAAAAGTACGTCGAAGTCAAAGTAGCGGTAGTGTTCCTGATTCCATTGGTCCTTCTGCGGATCATCGGGGAAGCGCCGCAGGCGGTCGCGCAAGCCGACTTTGACTTCATCGGACCAACTGCGCGGATCCAGGGTGTTGGCACGATAGACGTTGGTTTTGCCGTCACCGGCGATGAGGTTCAGTGCCTTGGCGATCTTGATCGAACGGGAATCGAAGTCGATGGCGTAGACCTTCTCGCGGGCATACTCGGCCTGCCACGGGGCGGGACCGTCGGCGGTGAACTCATTTCCCCAAACGTGGAAAATGCTATGTACAGTGAAGCCGCAAGAACCTGCGGCGGTGTCGATCAGGTACTCGTCGATCCCGGGGTTGAGCATCCTTACGGCCATGTCGATCACATGGCGGGGCGTGAAATATTGCCCTTTTTTGCCCTTGCCGACCTCGACCGACAGGTATTCGAAAGCTTCGTCAAGGACTTGCAGGTTGCTGTTGAACAGCTTGACATTTTCCAGGTAAGACCCGCAGGTAACCAGGTGCTCAGGCGTCAAGTCGATATGTTCGCCAGCCAGAAAAACGCCGGGCCACTTGGTCTTGGCCTTATTGAACAGGTCGTTGATCTTCTGCTTGAACTCAATCGGTGTCGCGCCGCCCACGCGGAATTGCAGGTATCGCTTCTGCCGGCTCCCTTGGGCAGCTTGAGCTTCATCGTACAACTTGGCATAGATCAACTTGAAGACTTCTTCAAAGGCATCTACACCGGCATTGGCCAAGACAAGGTTTTCCATGTCCAGGATGATCTTTTTCAGCGTAGTTTGCTCTTTAACCAGGACATTATGCTCGGCCAGATCGTCCAGCGTCCATCGCTCGTCCAGCAGTTCGGACAGCGTCTGTCCAGCGCGGGGAATGTCGGGGAGGTTTTGGAAGTAATTGGGGTTGCGGCGGTGCAGGATAATAATCTCGCCGCCGTTGGTCCATACGCCGATCGGCGCGCCCTCGGCGTGGCAGTAGCTCTTGAGCTGTTCCAAGCCGTCGGCCCGCCTGGGCTTCTTGCACTCGATAATGATATAGGCGGTGTCGGGGTCATCCTTGTCCCACACCACGATGTCGGCGGCTTTTTCGTGGATGACCGAACCGAACTGGACGGGCTTTTCGATGGCGATGCGCTCGGCGGGGTAGCCGTAGTCGTCCATCAGCATCTTGACGTAGAGCTGCCGAACAATTTCCTCGGGTTTGGCAGGGCGGTCTTTGCTACTAGCGAGACATTTGAGATATGGCTTTTTGTTTTTCTCAAATAGATGCGATTCAAGCCATTGGATATTTTCGACTTTAAACAGTGTCAGGTGATGTTTGGTCTCTTGATTCCTGAAAATTTCGTCAATCGAAAGCTGCGGCATTTAAACAACCTCCGGCTTATAATTCCAATACCTTCACATAGATCAGGCATTTGAAAAGCTTTTTTACGGCCTGCACACTCTGCACGGTCTGTACCCCGCCTTCACCGCCTCTTCCCTGCTCCCAAACTCCATTCGGTTCGCTGGGCTTATCTCCTTCGCCCACTTACAGTCCGAACGGTGAAACACCTTCGACCGCCTGTTGCCGACGTAGGCCGCCTTGCCTGCAGGCTTGCCGGGTTTTGTAACCACAGGGGCCACGCCCCACAGGCCCTTGCCCTTCTCCCGCGCCTCCCGCTGGAACTTCACGAAAAGATCTGCGTACTTCACGTTGGGCGGGGCCGTCATCACCTGGGCGTATCCGTTCAGGAGCAGTTCGGCGTTGTACATCTTCGCGCGGATTTCTTTTTCGGTGAACACCGCCGGCGGGTTCAACCACACGTAGGCCAGCAGTCGGCTGTACTTGTCCCGCTGCCCCACGTCGAACTCCAGCCAGACCTTTCTCTTTAACAGTCGCTTCTTGGTGTACGTCGCAGCTTGCTTGCCGTAGGGCTGCTCCCTAATACCCAAGCTGGGGTGCGAAATCTCCGGGCAGTTGACGCCGGTAAAGCGGACTTTTTCGTCCCTGCCATTTAGCCTGACGTGGACGGTGTCGCCGTCGGAAACTTGGGTGACGACCGCCTGGAGGAGCTTCGGCTTCCCGGCGGCTTCGGACCTGGAAGCGCAGCCGGAAAGAAGGATTAAGGCGAAAAGCGCCAGCAGGAGCGGGATGAAATTTTTTAGCCGCAAGCGGGAAGCACCGTCCTTTCTCAGATATGGGAAAGTTTTCGGCGCTGGACAGGGATTTCCTGCCGAAAAAATAAGGGGACGCACGCGCGTGCGCCCCCTTAGCAACTTAGTGTGTTTAGTTATTTTCGTCCGGTTCCTTGCCTTGTAGAGCGCGGCGGCCCTTGCTGAGGGCTGCAGAGGCCGCCTGCGCAGTCAAAGCATCGCCACTGGATGCCGTAAATCTGGCGACAGCACGGATGTAGCCTGCCGCAACGTCCAGCTCATTAACGCAGGACTCCAGAGCGTCCCTTAACCGCGCTACCTCCGCACATAAATCGAGAACATCTTGCCGTGCATTGGCGAAAAACCTGCCTTCCGGAGGCACGCCGTTCCAGCCTCCCCTTCGGACAGTAATAAAAAGCTCATGTTGCCTGCCGTGGGGAAACACATTAACATTCCCCAACGTACCGGGAAACTGCGTTTCCAGCGGCAAATCCAGCGTAGCCTCTGCACGCGCACGTATCGCCGCCAATTCTTCGATATCCACTTTGCAAACTCCCCCTGAACAACTTTTTAGCTTAGAGCAACCGCAATGGAAGAACAAGACCCAGGTAGCCCGGGCAATTGGTCGCTCTTATCAGAGCCGGGCCTATTTTCCCGTTCAACAATACCTCCACCGGACTGTCACCGGCGGCCCGCAAGGCCTCAAGGAGATAAACCGCGTTGAAGGCGATCTCTACGTCCTCCCCTTCGGCCTCCAGACCGACGGTTTCCTTCAGCCCACCCCTTTCCTGCCGCGCGGGTGCCCCTGGCTTCAGCCACGGGGAGGAAACGCGGCGCGGGCGTCAGCCTGCAAGTTTTTCTTCTTTAATGCTTCAGGCATAAGGAAGAGAGCCAGTTCTTTTAATCAACTGCTCCGGCAGAGGACTGGGTTTGAAATTCCGGAGCACGGCGTCTATAATCGAACGCCCCTCCGTCCAGCTATTGCCCTGTTTCTCTACCATAAAGGTCAGTTTCTTGTAGTCCTTGTCAGTCAGGACGTGCCCATCTAAATCTGATATCTCAAAAGAACCCCTCTCCCGCAATCCGGTGATGTAGCCGGTTACTTTTTCACCCGATTTGTCAATGAAGGATACCTTATCCCAGAACTTGAACCCAAACACTTCTCTCACCGCCGGGGTCTTCACGCAGGTCTTCCCCTTCTTGTTCTCATTGGAAAAACGATGATACGGAAAGCGCGCCTTTATCCTGCGCTCGACCAGGTACTCAGAAGGAAGTCCAAAGTCCCTCTCCCCGGCGGCTATCACCATTGCGTCGATAACCTGGGCCTTGGGCAGCCCCAACTCCAGCCGCCGGGCTTTCGTTTGATAGCCAAAAGTGACTTCCAGTATGACGTTGTGTTTTGAGCATAGGTCACTGTTGATGGTGAATTGCAATTTTAAAACCCCTTTTTAGTTTTTAGGAAGCGGGTTTCGGCCCGCTCCCCTTTTTGATGGTGTTATTCGTTTTTGATTCGGGACCACGGCCACACGACATTCTTCCGATCTTCAGCCGCCCAGTCTTTGACATAAGGGACGACGGCCTTGATCCATTCAGACGACCAGAGATCGCCTTCCTGGAGGATGACGTAGGCACTGAAGCCTTCGCCATCGGAAACAAAGGCTTCCGCTTCGCCCCGCCCGCCTTCTAAGGCGGCGTCGATGGCCTTTCGCAAGGCCAAAAGACCTTCGCGGTTGCCCACAATGAACGCTTCGTCGTGGGGCACCAACTGCGCGTGGACGTGCAGTATGGCCGTCATTCAGCATCATTCCTTTCGCGAAATAGTGCTTTTTTGATCGCTTCGGCAGCTTTTTTCGCCGGAACGAGGTTTTCTACGCCGGTGCCCCGGATTTGGGGCGCAATATTAAAATCCACCGCGTAGAGCGTGTCATCCGTTGGCACAAAGTCAATAGCAAACAGCGGGTGTTCAATTTTCGGATGGTAGCCGTCTTTTTCCTGGCCAAGCACCCTAATTTCGACGTCCCCGCAATTGGAACGCCAGTTGTTCCTGCTGCGGTATTTGAGCCAGAATATCTTGTCTCCAACTTGAAGGTAGCGCAGGCTCACGCCGTTGCCCGATGGCGTCGCCGGAATATACTGCAACGCAAGGTAGTCCGGATACTTTTCCAGCGCCTCGGGCAACAAGACTTTGATCTTTCCTTCGCCCTGGTGTGCCCTCTCGTCGAGATAGACGACGACCTCGACGAGCTGTGGACGCCGCCGGAAAAAGTCGCCAAGCCGGTCAAATATTTCCCGCGGTTTCCCGTAAAGAGGCACGCGCAGGTCTATCGACTCCAGAAACTCGAACATTTCCCGCCGGTTCACCCCGCCGCGACTAAACCGCTCAAACGTCACGTCAGCGACGGCGTCGAACCAGTGATCGTAGTAATCCCAAAAGTCTGACCGCAGTTTAACCCGCATGATTCCATTTTCTCCCTTCTTTGGTTTTGCGGCCTGCTCGAATTGCGTCCGAGCAGGCCGCGGTATCATTAAGCAGTTTTCGCGCTTAGATAAATCACCTTTTGGTTGCGCGAGCTGCGGAAGGGAAGCGTGAGGTCCTGCTCACCCAGGATGAAGGGGCCGTCAATCAGGATGTCGGTCACCGCTAAGAGGTCCTGGACCGCTGGATCCGCCATTGCCTGAAGCTCCTCATAGGTGTAGCCGGTGTAAGTCACGATGTCGTAGCCCTTCTCCCGAAGCACCTTCCCCAAAGCCGCAAAGGCGGCTGCCTGAAAAAAGGGGTCCCCGCCGGAGAAAGTGACGCCTTTCAGAAACGGGTTGCGACCGATGTCGGCCAACAACTCCGCCGCCGTGATGTCGTAGCCGCTCGCTGGATCCCACGTCTCCGGGTTGTGACACCCGACGCAGCGGTGCGGGCAACCCTGGGCGAAGATGACGTAGCGCAACCCTGGCCCGTCCACCACGCTTTCGCGGGTTACACCAGCAATGCGGAGTTTTTCGGACACAGAGATCACCCCCACTTGAGATAGTCGGCCAGACCGAAGCGGATACCGCTAATGGTGATGCGCTTGTTGTCAAGCTCATTGCACGACACGGCCTGGTTCCTTACAGTGACCGCCTGCGCGGGGGAGAAGCCGTGCCTTTCCGTCAGGTGTTTGTAGAAGCCGGGCGGGGTGAAGCCTCTCCGCCCGCAGAGGTGGCACTTGTAGCGCCACTCCCAGCGTGCGTACCATCCCGCCCAGAACCATTTGCGATACTTTAAGGGCGCTTTCGTCATGTTTGAGGGGCGGGCCTTTCCCGGCCCGCCCCATTTCCTCCTTTCGCCTGGAATGGTTTTGTGAGCCGGGATGTTCTGATTAGAGATCGGAAGAGC
>QZIW01000003.1 GCA_003604985.1 Ammonifex sp. | reverse complement strand
AGATAATAAGCCATGCTGTTAATCCTCCTCTTCCCCCGGACTTTGCAACGTCCGGGCGGCGCGCGCCTGACGGAGCCGGTCCAGCAACATTGCCTCCTGCTGCTCGAATTCGTCGCGGGGAAGGTTACCGAGTTCGTACGCTACTTGTAGGGCAGCCAGTTGCTTTTGGATGGTTTCTTCGTCGAACAATTCTTGCTGGGCCCGGTTGTATATCTCCCGCGCAAGCCACCATAAGCCTTTGAAAGGTGCAAACAAGATATTGTCGATGATGAACACCTTGCTCACCCTCTTTCAGACGGCAGTTTAAGCCGCAACCTAGCGAAATTGTAGGGCGGCCAGGGACCCGTGTAGCGAACAATAAGCTCCTCAAGCTGGGGTTCGAGAAGTTCGTTAACCTTCTGATCGAAGGCGCGCTCGTCTTCTTTGCGCACGAGATAAGCGGCATTGCATACCATTTGGATGGCCAAGACGTCGTTAAGAACCGCATCTTCAGCGAACTTAGCCAGGACCTTATGAATCTCGCGCACGAAGGTGTTTCTCGCCTGTTGCACCCTGGCTTCGACAAGTTCGCCTACTTTCGCTACCATCAAAGAGGATTCTTTGCCGGTCTCCCGCACTTTCTTCACCAACTCAGCCATAAAGGGATCCTGTTGCCCGAACTTGGCCGCAAACACTTCCTTTTTCCAGAACACTTTAAGCCCAACTTCTATCCGTCCCGCCAGCCTTTTCAGGGCTGCCTTAAGCTGGTCGCTGTTCAACTCCAGAAGCTTGACAACCTCGCTCTGGTCACGAAACATGGCGCCAAAACTTACCGGTACGACCGCAGTAAGAGAATAAAGCGCCCCTACAACTCTCTGGTGAGCCGTCATCGCCTCCCTGCTCGGCGCCTGCTCCTCAACCGAAACCAATGCAACATAAGCCGTGAGAGCGTCGCTGGCTACAGCAAAGACACCGTGAGGAACCTTCTCAGATAACATAAAATCAGTATCCTCATTACCGATTGCGTACAGATAGAGTGCACTGCTACCCAAGTTAGCCCCCCCTTTCAGGGTCCGCCATATCCTGGATGGCCTTGAGGAAGTGGCCCCGGGATACGCACAGGTGTGCAGGGTCCGAGACCCCAACCGCCAGGTAATCCCGCACCGCACATATGCCGGCCTTCTGGCATATCAGGCGCAAGTCTGCGCCGGAATAACCTGCCGTCACCGCAGAAAGCTCAGCCAGGTCAACGTCCCGCCCGAGCGGCATTTGCCGGGTATGCACGCCGAGGATTGCCCGGCGGTCGTCAGTATCAGGTTTATCGACCTTCATGTGTAGTTCCAGCCTTCCGCTGCGTAGAAGTGCCGGGTCAAGTGCGTCGATGCGGTTGGTCGCTGCCATTACCGTAACATCGTGCAGCTCTACCATGCCGTCAAGCTCCGTCAGGAACTGGCTCAGCGACCTGTCCGCGGTGGATCCTCCCCTTACCGGTGAAACCAGGGCGTCGACCTCATCGAAGAAGAGGAGACAGGGGCTTGCCTGGCGGGCCTTGCGAAAGACGTTCCGGATAGCCTTCTCGGCTTCACCCACCCATTTGGATAGCAGCGACGGGGCATTAACGGCGATGAAGTTGATGCCCGCTTCTCCCGCCGTAGCCCGGGCCAGCAACGTCTTTCCGGTCCCTGGAGGGCCGTAAAGGAGAATGCCCTTGGCGGCGTGAACGCCGGCCCGGTTCATTAGCTCTTTGTGTTGTTGAGGCCAGATCACTGCTTCCGTCAAGGCATCTTTGAGGTGAGTGTATCCCCCGATGTCCGCCCAGGAGGCACGGGGAGAGTCGGCCTGAAACTCTCTGGTACAAGACGGCTCAATGTCCCTGAGGGCCTTGGCAAAGTGACCGGCGTTAACCTTAATGTCATGCCAGTGGAGACGGGCGGGCCTGGTCCTATTCTGAAAGAATTCCCGGAGACAGTGCATCGCGGCTTCCCGGCACAACGCCTTGAGATCCGCCCCCACAAACCCGTAGGTCACATCCGCAAGCCGCGCGAGGTCTACGTCGTCAGCCAGCGGCATTTCGCGTGTATGGATGGTAAGGATTTCGTGGCGCCCGGCGGTATCCGGCACCCCGATAAATATTTCCCGGTCGAAGCGGCCCGGCCGGCGCAGGGCGGGATCCAGGTTGTTGGGCAGGTTTGTCGCCCCGACGACAACGACCCCGTTGCGGGCTTTAAGCCCGTCGAGGAGGGCAAGAAGCTGGGCGACCACCCGTTTTTCAACCTCCCCCGAAACGTCCTCTCTTTTGGGAGCGATCGCGTCGATTTCATCGATAAAGATGATGGCCGGGGGATTATTGCTGGCTTTTGCAAATATCTCCCGGAGCCGGGCCTCGCTTTCACCATAATACTTGTTCAAGATTTCCGGTCCGCTGATGGCAATGAACCGGGCGTTGGTTTCGGTTGCCACAGCTCTGGCAATGAGGGTCTTTCCCGTGCCGGGAGGCCCGTAGAGGAGCACCCCTCTGGGAGGGTCAATGCCCAGCGCGGGAAAAGCCTCCGGATACCGAAGAGGCAGCTCGATCACTTCACGCACTCGGGCTAACTCACGGGTCAATCCCCCGATTTGATCGTATCCTTCACTGCTTTGCTTCACCGTACCGTTACAGAACTCAAACACCGTACCGGAAGTGACAAAAACATCTCCGTCAGGAACCGTTCGCAGCACCAGGCGGCGTTCCGCCAGGCGCCCTTTGCCGTCGCGGAGAACCACTTCGTCACCGGTCAGGAGAGGCAGGCCGGTGCTTACCTGGCCCGGTCCTGCCGCGCCCTTGAGTACAATCTTTCTTGCTTCATTTGGCTGGGCGGCACTGACGGTCACCATGTCGCCAGCCGACACCCGGGCGTTTACGCAGGTGCCCGCGTCAAGCTGCGCCAGTCCTTTGCCGCGATCTTCAGCAAACAGTGGCATCGCGCGGGCCAACGTACGCCGCTGGCCTTCAACAGCCACGACATCACCAACCCAGAGCCCGATTTTGCCCATGTCCGACGGATCAACCCGCACGAACCCCTTGGACTCATCGCCTGACATCTCTTGAACTTTTAAGGACAAGCTATTGGGCATCTGCGTCGCCTGCTTTCCCGAGTTCTATGACAAGCAAACCGTTTCTGGATATCAGGTTCAGCGGTTTTTGTTCCACTTTACATGGCAGCAGCCACTCGGCATGGACATCGTTGTCGGGGTCATCGTAAATCAAAAGATCGCCTTCGACCGAGACGTTCTTTGCCGCTTCGGCGCCTCCGGGCAAATCTACAATGACCCGGAGAAAGTTTCCCTCATCGTGGATCTCCAAGTATGGCGCTGCGGCCACTTGCTCCGGTTTAACGTTCACAGTCGGGGGTTCGACCGGGACCGAGCTTCCACCACTTTCGGCAAGCGTCCCCAACCGCATGTTAACCGACCAGTGTCCTTTAATCCCTCCCCTGTTGAACTCCCCCTCCCGGTGGACGGATTTCCTTTCGTCACTGAGCCTGCTCGCAAGCTCCAGCAGCTCGAAAAGCCCGCCGAAAATACCCGGCCGTCTGGTGTCCTCACTCATCATCAGCACCCTCTTACAGAGTATTGCAAAACTTAAAACTGCGCAGAAATGAGTTGAGCCATCTGTTGAGCATAAACGTTGAGTACAGATTGAGAGGTGGGATGTGAGCAAACCTCACACTTCGCACTTCCCAATTGTTAGGCGAAGTTTTGCAGCAGGCTCCTAACAATACTTTTTCAGCGCCCCGTGAATTGCTGCAAGCACCCGGTCCCTGCCGCCTGCGCCGCCATCCGACGGAAGAAGGTCCGAAAGCAGGACGTCTTCGCATATCTGAACGAAGGTACTGTTCTCACTGCTAACCGGCGCCTTGGCGTGCGCAGCCAGCCGACAGATACGAATGATGCTGCGCACCGACAGGACCTCTCGGCCCAGCCATTGACGCAGCGCCCCGACGAAATCTACCACCCTGGCCACGCTTTCTTCCTCAAGTCCGGACCTGAGCACACCGATGGCGATCTCGGTTTCCCGGTCGTATGGACTGAGATAAAGAGTGATCAGGCGCTGCTGGAGAGCGTCCTGCGTACGGTGGACGCCGGCATACTCTTCAGGATTACTAGTGAGGATGGCGCGAAAGTTCTTATTCACCTGCAGGTACTGTTCGTCCTTATGCACTCCTTGTATGTTCAGGATGCCCTCTTCCAGGATAGACAGGAGGATGTTGTTGGTTTCAGGGCGGGAGCGGTTGAATTCATCATAGATTAGGGTGTAACCCTCCCGGCAGGCGGTGGTAAGTCTACCCTCGATACCGTAGATCCGGAAGTCCTCCTCACTCTTGTAAACCGAGTGAATAAAGTTATCGTAAACGAGCCTTCTTCGGAATCCTGAAAGGCTACCAATCAGGTCTGACGGGATAAACTCGTCGTTACCGTAAATCATTACGGCCGGCCGGGCGAGCATTGAGGCCGCGGCCATGGCAAGTGTTGTTTTGCCGGCGCCGGATGGCCCCGAAAAATGCACCGGATACCCGGCTTTCAGGTAGGTTGCCGCCCGCTCAAGTATGGAGCATACGAAAGGTGTTCGAACCAGATCTACGGTCCAATCTGATAAGTTGAAAATAATATCTTTACTCATGCGTTCTACCCCCTAAACTTCATCGGCGTCGTAACTGGTGTTGTTCCGCTCGCGGATGGCGATGCGCTCGTATCCTACCACATTAAAACCGTTATCCAGCGTAACCTGATAAAGCCCCATGAGGTCGTCGCGGGCGCGCTTCCGCATATACTCAACCTCTTCAGGGACCTCGGCCTTTGCCACCCACATACCCCGCTCATCCTCACTAACGGCGAGAACTACGGCGGCTTTTCCCAGAACCTCTTCAAAGAATGCTGTCACCGTTGCAACAACCTGAGCGACTTTGGACATCTTTTGCAAACCTCCTGATATTGCCAATGTAGGGAACCTTTGCTTTAGTTTATGTGGGCAATGATGGAAAGGTGAGTGCGCCATCGAAACAATAGCTCCCCTGTCAGATTTATGACGGGTGAATGTGTCAACAACCCTTAGGTATTTAGTTTAAAAATAGAACGCTACAGCCTTGAGTGGCATATAATGGAATAATACCGGTAATCGGGAATAATGAATAAGGAAAGGAGAATGTTTGTATGAGCGAAACGGAAATCTCTCAGGTGAATGAGGTTTTAGAAATCTTGGTCAAATTAAAACCTCAGTTGAAATTGACACGGCATGACAGCAGTGGCAGCGGGTGGGTAAGCCTTAGCGTTTTCACCTTCAGCCGTACCGGCAAGTATTACTGGATTGTAATTGTAGACGGAACCTTTGCCTTTAAACCAATAACGCCGGATTGGATAAAGGTTTATGCCAACTTAATCCTCTCTTCGCCAAAGGTATACGTTGAGTGGAATATCAGACGTCAGATAACAGATTGGGCAGTGTTACAGGAAAAAGGTTAAGAGCCTACAAACAGCTGTTTTTTTTATAAAAACCCGGGGTTAACTTTGGGTTTTCTTTTTTACGCACAGAGTCTTAGAAAAGTTGACTTCCGATGCTTAGTTGATGATCCCCAGACCCACCTTTTGGTACGGCTGCAGCACCGGCATGTTCTGAATAGGATACGAATCCATCCCCTACACGGATAGAACCCGTTATTTACACGTCCCACCGAACCACTGACAAACCGCGCCTTTGAGGTGAAGAATACCTTCTTTTTGCTTTTTCGCAGAGTCTCACCATTCATGCGCCGGGTTAATACCATAGTATAAGGATTAGATTTTTGGTGTGTACTTGGAGGTGTGCAAATTTGGATAGTACCGGCACAAAGCAACCTGCATCCGGTCGCTTTTCTTCCAGTAATACTTATGAGCGACGCCGTCTGCAGCCCCCTGGGAATCGCCGTGGACGTCCTCGTCCCTTTAACCCGCCTCGCCCATCGAAAGCGCCACACCCGAAACAACCGACGACACTATCATCGACGAAGCCTCCTCGACCCGGCATTAACACCTGTACCGGAACGCTACGGCGAATAACACCGCGAGAAACTAATCGTCAGAGACCCGAGGGGTAGTGGGCTTCTGCGTTAACGTGACCACTAAACACCTGGGAAGGGAACACTTAAGATGTCTTTTGTAAAAATACGTTGCGGGGCAACAGACGGCGTCGTTAAGACGGGTGACGGCTTAGAACACCATATCTTTGGTTTTGTTGATTTGACCGGAGTTCCCGACAGCGAGATATTCAAACACCGGGGAAAGGCACAACTATTAGCGCCGGCCCTCGACGTTACCGTTGGTGATAAGGTTGAATTAAGCATCACCAACCTGGGATTGACAAAGCGGCCCGACCTTGATGAATCCCTCCAACCTGATTGGCGCATACCACCAAACCGGATGCTGTTAAGGGGTGAAATCCCCAAAACGTCTATCTCGGTTCCGTTTGGATGTGATCTGGTCTACCGTTATGAGCCTAAAGAACCTGGAACTTACATTTATTACTGCCCTTTCGAACCGGTCGAACGTATACAGATGGGCATGGTTGGCCCCCTAATCGCTCGTCCTGCCGATTACGACGCCACGGATTCCGCATTTAAAACAGCATACGGCACGGGTACAGACACCACCTTTGACCGGGAATACCTTCTTCTTTGTAGCGAACTTGATCTCATCCCTCACGTTCAAAGTCCGGATACCCAACCATTTAACCCATCAAAGTACAGTCCGGCTTATCGTTTACTCAACCAGCGTTCATACCCTGACACGATAAACACAACACCACATACTCATTCGGCAAAGATCTATTCAGGTACGGTCGAAGCAAATGCCGGGGAACGGGTGTTATTACGTTTTGTTAATCTCGGGCTCGAACAACACGTGATGACCATTCTCGGATTATCCATGAGAATTATCGGCCGCGACGCCCAATTGATGCGAAGACCCAACGGAGAAGACCTGTCTTATTGGCGGGATGTTCTCCACCTCGCCGCGGGGCATACAATCGATGCCGTCATCCTGCCCCAACAACCGGCGGTATACCCTTTGTTTAACAGAGGCTACCATAAGAACACAAACGCCGGGACCAGTCCGGGAGGAATGGTGACATATGTTCTGGCACGTCCTGCTGGGACCCTGTCACCTCAAGTAATGCCAGGACTCTAAAAAGTCAAAGTTGGACCTGCAGTCCGACTGTGAAAGGAGCTGAATAGATGCTGGTTAAAAAAGAACTCTGGGTGCGCCCAGGGGTTGTTTCGATTCCCGGTGGTATCCCTGTTGCCATATGGGGTCTGGCGGATGGTCCTACAGCCGAACCGCAATTGCCGGGCCCGGTGATTGAAGCCGCGATGGGCGACATCCTGGAAATCACGCTTCACAACACCCTAAACGAGCCGGTTTCCCTTACTTTTCCCGGGCAGAAGCTTATTCCTGATCCGGTCTTAACGCCCAAAGGCTTGATGCTTTCCCTTGCCAGGTATGCTTTTCCGGGGGAGAACGTCGTCTATACTTTTCCGGCAACCCGTCCCGGTACCTTCCGCTATGAAGCTGGAACCCGGCCTGAACGTCAGTTGCAGATGGGATTGTACGGCGCCCTGATAATAAGGCCGCCGGGTCAAGACCACCCCGACCGTAAAGATTGCCGTACTGCTTACGGTGAAGGCACAGGCAGCGATTATGACGTCGAGGCGGTTATCCTTCTTAGTGAACTGGACCCAACGGCAAATAACAGTATCGCCGGTAACGCCGTATATCACCCGACAAGTTACACACCTCGGTTTTGCCTAGTAAACGGGCGTCCGTTTCCGGACAGCCTGGGTCCTCCTGATACGTCCACCCAACCGTTTACTGCCTACATCCCCTCTCTTGTCGGCCAACGAATACTACTGCGGGCAATTAATATCGGTTTTCTTTCCCGCACTTTAGCTATTAAGGAAGGGACCATGAGGGTCATCGCCGAAGACGGCTGGCCGCGCCGGACCGTGTCCGATTCGGGCTACAACGAAAAAGCCGTTATTTTAGTCGCGGGACGGACCTGTGACTTGATATTTACACTCCAGGAAGGAAAACACTATCTGTACGACCGCGAACCGTCACGTCAGTTCGACACCGATAAGCAGGCGTATGGCATAGTCACGCTCATCGATGTTCGGGAAAGTTTTCCCGCCGGCGTTCCGCCGGCCCCGAACAATTTAACTGCCAAAGCGGTTCAGCCGGGGCGAGTAGATCTTGCGTGGGCAAGCTGCGCAATTAGCGAAGAAGGGTTCGTTGTAGAGCGCAGGGTAGGAGTCGAAGGGCCGTTCCTGCGCGTAACCACTCTGACAGGCGGCACGACCACCTACCAGGACAGGTGCGTTCAAGGAGATACCAGTTATACTTACCGTGTGGTGGCCTATAATGCGGCAGGATCGTCAGGATGCTCGAACGAAGCGACTGTAACCCCGGCAACGTTGGTTCTCCCGAAAAATTCGCCGTCTTTAACCGCCAAAACCATTTCTAGTTCGCAGATCAACGCCTCTTACGATGGCTCGGTAAAAAAAGAGCGCTACTCTGTTAAACAGCGGAACGAAAGCCCGCCCGACTTTGTTAAAATCGGTGTTGTGCCGACAAACACAACAATTGGTAGGGATAGTCTCCTGGTCCAGCCCGAAACAGAAGACCCTCCGGTCCGTGGGTACAGAACCAGAGGTGTTTTAAAATATGCGATGAAAGCGGCTGCAACAATCAATACGATTCCCGTATCACCGTCAAACCTTAGCGCTAAAGCGATATATGGAAACGGGATCAAGGTTGCCTGGACCGACAACTCCGTGAACGCAGAGGGCTTCATTATTGAACGAAGCGTGCTATATGACGCTTCATTCAAAGAGGTCGCCCGGTTAGGCCCCACCGTTACAGAGTTCTTGGATACGCGTGTATTCCGCTGGACCCGACACTTCTACCGAGTTAAGGCATACAATTCTTACGGTGTATCCACCCCTTCCAACATAAACGGAACAATACCGTCCGGTCCGTACCGCAAAAAGTATCCAATTCCCCCCTACAGTAATTACTTAAAGCAGCGCCGGCCATCCGTAGCAACATACCAAATTCTCGTCCCATAAGGCGTTGGCTGGCGCACCGGTTTGGGCCGGCGTTAGTTTTTGTGGTGCGACATGTAAAAAAATAAGCCCCATCGCAAAGATGCAGGCTTGGTTTTCGGTATTTCGCCCGGATTACGGACAAGTGGTGTCGTCAACGCAAATGACCGTCTGGGAGCAGAGATCGGTAACTGTAAACGACAGGGTGACGGGGCCTGACACGGAAGTCGACGTCGTGGTTATAGCCCCGGCGTTGCAGCTTGGTGACGATGTCACTGTGGGCATAGTACCACCGCAGCAGAGGGTAACGCCGGTCGCAAGGGTTATGGAACCGCTGTTGCCCGCGACGGTACAATAGTCCTGGAAGGTTACTCCCGATTGTAAATACTGATACTCGAACTGGGCATCGTAGGAAAACGAGAGTGTGGGTGGGGTGGCACCAAGGTTGATACTGACGTTGTAAAGTGCTACACTACATTCATCTCCAGCACCTATAACGGGAGTGTGTGCCGGAGTTGTACAGGTAACCGTTTGTGAAAAAGTACTCGTTAAGGTGGTTACTTCGTTGACACAAAGTCGCCTGATGGCCATTTACTAAATCCCTCCTTAAGATTTATTACCATTATATGGACTGCCCGATAAAGTGTTACAAAACGCAACTTTCAACTACATATTTTTTATTGTATATTTTGTAATAAATTGGTAAATTCAAAGTAAATGTATTATACGATTCCGTACCGGACAGGCTCTATACGCCTTTTCGAGACCGTTCGACTTACATCGAGGGAGGCTGCCAACCGCTTAAAACGGTTTCGATGTGCTGGGCAGCTGCTAAAGCAACATCCTCGCGCCAGGGGCGAGCCACCACCTGGACACCTATGGGTAGCCCCTCAGGTGAAGTTCCGCCACGAAGGACCACACTCGGCCACCCGGTAAGGTTGTAAGTTGCAGCGTAGCTGAAGGCGGAGGTATTTTGATCGCTCAACGTAGTGCCGTGAGGTAAAGCAGGGTAAGAACAAGCAGGACATAATATCAGATCGAACTTCCCCAGGAAAGACAGCATCGTACTCCGAAACAACTGCCACCTCACCATTAAGCCGCTGAACTCGGTAATCGACACGGCCTTCGAGCGCATCGCTTTAACAGCCTGTTGCGTCCAGGGGTGCGCCTTTTTCGTCCCGGCTATCCGGAGTATCAAGCGCACCCCGGTGCCGCCGTCCGCGGCAAGAAGACCGTCCATGAGATCGCAGGTCTGGTCGATACCGGGAGGCCGGGCTTCATCCACGAATATGCCTGCCTCCGAAAGCACTTTTGCCGTTTGTCTTACGACTCGAACCGTTTCCGGCAGCGGGGTGGAAATCCCGTTATCGGTATGGAAAGCCACCCGTAGGCGCTTTATGTCTACCGCGCCGGGATCGCCCACAGGTACCGGCACTACCGCCGGATCACGCCCGTCCGGTCCGGCGAGGATCGGAAGGGCAAGCACCAAGTCTTCCACCCGCCTGGCCATCGGTCCGATCGCCGCCAGGTGCTCCAGAACCCATACAATTAACGGGAAGTGTCCCGTCGTCGGCACCAACCCGGTCGTTGGCTTGATCCCGGTGATACCGCAAAAATGGGATGGTACACGGATGCTCCCCGCGGTGTCGCTGCCAAGCCCAAGCGGTGACCCGCCCGCCGCGATGACGGCCGCCTCGCCGCCGCTGCTTCCGCCGGGAGTCCGCGAAAGGTCGTAGGGATTGTTCGTGCGCCCATAGACCAGATTGTCTGTCTCATATGCCAGGCTGAGTTCAGGGACGTTGGTTTTTCCCACTATAATCGCCCCCGCGGCACGCAGCCGCGCCACGGCCGTCGCGTCTATGGATGGGATAAGGGACGCCCGCCCTCTGGTGCCGCCTGTGGAAACCAAACCCGCTGTTTCAAACGCATCCTTAACCGTGACGGGAACTCCATGCAGCGGTCCCTTGATTTCTCCCCTCATTAAGGTTTTGTCCGCCTCACGCGCCTCCGCCCGGGCCGCGTCCGCTGCAACTTGTACAACCGCGTTTAGCTCCGGGTTGATCTTCTCAATCCGTTGCAAGAAAGCATTGACTACCTCTTCTGAAGATATCTTCTTGGTGCGTATGGCCCGCGCCAGTTCAGCCGCCGACGCCCAGATTATGTCAACCATAATTTACCCGCCGTAAATAACCTTGAGATCAAAGAACATTTAAGACCGCTGTACAACGTCGCATAACGCAGCCTTAAAAACAAAAGCCCTTTCGGGCTTCATCTGTTTGTTACGCATTCCAGACAACAGTATTTAAGATCCGGACCAGCCGTTATACAAGAAAGGCACATTGTTTTGGAGCACTTGGAACATGTTTCGTACATCCAAAGATCATCTAACTCGAGGCCGCATTCTGCGCAATTCACCTTTACGCTCCACCCTTATCCCGCTTGCTTGTCGGGGGGAGGAACCGCTATTCCAAGCTCCGTAAGCATCTCCCAGACGGCTTTCTTGATGTCCGGCCCAACATTGCCTCCTTTCAACGCTTCGTCAATTTTGCCTTTCAGAACGTCCAAGGCGGCTTTGTAGTCCTTCTTAGGTTCCTTCGCGAAGTCCGTTTTCGGCACTGGGTTACCCCCTTTCCGGATTATAATGTTAGAATATGCTTTCCATATGGAAATTGCTACCATGACAGACAGGATCCCCACAAAAGTTTTCAATACTTAAAAAAGGGCAGGTCCCTCAGTACCTCTTTTGGCGTATTGCTATCGAGGATTAGCCGTATTGCGCGTGTCAAAAGGGTCGGGTCACGGTCCTGAAAGACGTTTCTGCCTATTGCCACGCCGCTCCCGCCTGCTTCGACGGCATCGGCAACCATCGCGAGAAGATTGGCGGTGGAATCCATTTTGGGACCGCCGGCAATGACCACGGGGATGCTGACCGCACCTGTCACCCCGGCAAAAGTTTCGGGCGAACCTGTATAGTTCACTTTTACAATGTCCGCGCCAATCTCTTCGGCAAGCCTTGCCGCGTGCCTGATTTTTACCGGGTCGTACTCGCTCTCCCTGGTGCCGTCCCGGACGTACATCATGGCCAGCAGCGGCATCCCCCAGAGGTCGCACTGTTCCGCAAGCCTGCTCAAATCCTTCAGCATCTGGACCTCAAAGCTGCCGGCAAGGTTGACGTGGGCGGACACACCGGTCGCCCCCAGCCGGATGGCGTGTTTAAGCGAGGATATTAATTCCTTTCTGTTCGGTTCCGGGGACAGAACGGTGGAAGCCGAAAGGTGGATGATAAGTTCGCAGCCCCCCGGCATTAAATACGGGGTTACCTGCTTTGCCAAGCCTTTATGAACGATAACGGCATCCGCACCACCGTCGGCGACCGATTTAACCGCCTGGCGAATATCCTCGATTCCCGACATGGGCCCAACGGATAGCCCGTGGTCCATAGGTACGATAAGCAGTCTTCTAGACTGTTTAAACAGGTGTTTTAACCGTATTTCTTTTCCTCTCACTTGGTCCTCCCCCTTACGGGTTCATTTCTCGATGATCATTTCGCTGACTTTAATGCCCACGTGGCGCCCGGGTTCACAGACGTGGGCCAGGAGTTCGTCGCCCGGCCGGATTGTCGAAGCATTCCTGGGCTTCCCATCAACCCCCATAAGCCGGATGTGCCAGTCATCCTGAACGATAACGTTCAAATCGCTGCCCGCCGCTTCACCTTTGATCAGCAAAAGCGGCCGCATTTCTATCTTTACCCGGCCCACGGTCAGTTCCCGCGCTCCGCCGCAGATGTCTACGCACTGCACCTTGCTGCCCGCGGCAAGGTCCGAGATGTACTCGGCCGCGTCGTTGGGCATCCAGATATAAGAGTGAACCGCCCCGGCGTTTACCCGGAAAGGGCGCAGGTTCATGTACGGCAGGAAATGGGTTTCGGAGCAGACGAATATCCCGCCGCTGGAAGTCGAACCGACGAGCATGCCCTCTTCCTGACTCATAAAATCCGTGGTGTCGATGCAGGCCCTTGAACCCATCCCGACATGCCGCACTTCAGTAACGGTCAACGGTTGGAGTTCGAAGCGGCCCCTTTCTCCTCTTGACAATAAGCCTGCCAACTTGCTTATGTCTTCAACGCTCTGCCCGGAAAAAAGCACACCGTCGCTCCCGCGTTCCAGGACGCCGAAAGCTATTTCTGCGTCTTGGTAGGTGGTCACTTGCCGCAAAAGAACAGTCGTGCTCTCCTGGAGCCGGACGATGATCAGTTCCAGTGGTATGTTGGTAGGCAAATCAAAATCAACCACCGCATAGTCAAACTCAGCGGCGTCTTTCCATGACTGCTCAAGTGACTCACCGCCCTCAATGCTGGCAAACAGGCAGGCTTTCAGTCCCTGCCTCCGCGCTGATCTCAACAGTTCCTGGCGGCATGACATGACGATAACCCCGCTCTTTACTTCCTTCAGGTCCTTTTCGTCTTGCACCTCGACAACAAACTCAGTCTTATAGGGGTAGTGGCCATTCCACCACTGATCCATGGTAACGACGACTTTTTTAATGGGTGAATTGTTCACCAATCCCCAGATATCCTGACGTTCGAGCGGGACCACCCGCCCGTCAAACCAGATTTCCCTCGGCCTCGTATTCATAAGAATTACATCCCTTCTTCAAGCCCGCTGTCTTGCGTCGAACCATTCTTTGCGAAAAGGGTTGGAGTTAATTCGGATCATCTCACATCTTCATCGATTTCAGGTATTTTTTGGCTTCCATTTCCGTTACAGAATAGATATACTGCGGCTTTCCCACCGGGCCCACGTCAAGCAACTCGTCCCGGTCGTACAGTGTTCCTTTCGGCACTACATCAAGTTTCAGCTTGACCTCATATTTTTCGGTCAACGAACTGAGGAGTTCCGGGCCGACGTCACCGTCCCTTTCCTCTTCCTCCACCACGAAATGCAGCCCCCCGGAGGTGGGCCCAACCACCCAGAAACGCTGGCAGGGAAAATTCGAGACGATTTCGTCCAGGTCCCAAAGGTCAAAAACCCGGCGCCCAACAGTCACCGTGTCTTCCCAGCGGCCGCGAACCTGCAGGGATGAGTCCCGCCCGCAGGCGCAGTCTTTTGCCACAACCCTTGCCCTGTCCCCCGTCAGATACCTGATCATCGGCGTAGCCCTTTTTCTAAGCGTGGTAACTACCAGATGGCCCACCTGCCCGGGCTTCACGTCCGTCTTCAGGTCTTTATCCAACAACTCAAACACGAAATAATCCTCGAGGGTGTGAGGTTGGCCGTACTCACAGTCGACTACCGCCGTACCGATTTCGGCCATACCGTAAATGTCGAAGATGGGCACGCCCCAAATACTCTGAAGCAACCGCCGGCGCGCGGGCGAAAGGGGTTCTCCGGCGGTGCAGATGGCGCGCAGGTGGGGGAAGTCCTGGCGAGGTTCAGATCCCAACAACTCCGCAGTCTCCGCGATGAGGAGGACTTGCAGCGGCAGACAGGTGAGCACGGTAACCTGGATATTCTTCATGAGGTTAACCACGCGCGGAAACGGGCTCACGGTGGAGCGGGCGCTGGCAGGAATCACGCAGGCGCCCTTCGCCTGGGCCGCGGCGTGGACCATGTGGGCAACGGCGGAAATTGCATACGGGAACCGCACCAGCACCGTATCATCCGCGTCGAGGTTTACCCCGCAACGGGTTATCTCCCTGGCATTCTCCCGGAGGTCCCGCTTGGTAAACCACGTGCTCACCGGAACGCCGGTGGTACCGTAGGTTTCGTGGTATTGATATATTTCCTCTCGGGGAACGCAAACAAGGCAAAACGGTGAACAGCGCCTCAAGTCGTTCTTGGTTGTCAGAGGAATCCGCTTCAGTTCCTTCAAGGAGCGCAATGGCCGGTTGGGGATGCGTCCCCTGTAAAAAGGCGCAGTTTTACAGTGTTCCAATAACCTGTTTAATGCGTCAAGCTTTTGCTCCGGTGTCAACTTGCACCCTCTCCTTTAAAAACCGGGGCTTGTGCCCGAGAGTTCGATTAGAATCCGCTTTTAACACCCTTTTTTAAGGCGAACAGGCTGCGCCCCGTGAAACCGATAACCCGTGGTTACACCTTGACTCAAAACCGCAGGAGTGCCCGGATGTTTCCTCCGAGAATTTTCTCCCGCCCGCCGTCCGACAGCTTCAGCAGAAGGACTTTTTCCAGTTCAACCGCGGGGTGGGAGAGAGGAAACTCCGAACCGAAAATCAATTTTTCCGGTCCGGCTGCTTTGCCCGCTTCCTGAATGTGAAGGAAACTTCCCGTAGAAGTTTCCAGAAATAGATTGTCGAGTTCTACGGTCGCCTCCAGCGCTTCCCGGTCGGCAGGCCCGAACCCCATGTGCCCGAGGATGAAATTCGTTTTGGGGAACTGCCTTGCCAGGGCGATGAATCTGGCGGTGGAAGCGCCGGGGCTGTATACCACGTGCGAGTAAACGGGATAGCCGTAATGCCCGCAGCACGCGGCAAGCGCCGCGACCGCTTTGCCGGCGAAAGAAAACTGGTGCGTTAGCGGCGAGAGCTTTAGGCCGCAGAAACCATGTTTAAAGCTTTTTTCCAGCGAACCGGCAGCGTCCGGCTCGTGCGGGTCGACACAGGCGAAGGCCCAAAGCTTTGCCCGGTGAGCCCGGCAGGCCTCCCCAACGTACCGGTTATCCGGAACGGGGTTCTCCGGTCTGGCCTTCCCGGTGATATAATCCGACATTCTCCTTACGTCTACCGTGCCCCCCGGAACAATGACCCCTCGCTCGATACCGGCCTCCCTCAACTGGTCAAGGTAGACGCCGACGTTGCCGTACGTGGTAGCGGAAACATGTGCGTGAGCGTCGATGATCACAGAGAACCCCCCCTATAAGTCCTGAAGTGCAGTTTTAAGTTCTACGTTAACGCTATGGGTGATGGACCTTTGGGGTCCGTTCAAGGTTCAACGTTCAAGGTTCAAGGTTAAAAATAGAAATTAGAATATAGAATTCAGAATATAGAATGTAGAATATTTGGTATCCGATTACCTTCCGTCTCCTGTCTTCCGAACTCTTAATTCCGACTTCTGACTTCTGGATTCTGA
>QZIW01000026.1 GCA_003604985.1 Ammonifex sp. | reverse complement strand
GGTGGTAGCTTTTGGACATCCTGCCGCAAGTACAGAACACAATTAAGCGTTTTGACATGTTCCGGCGCGGGGACAAGGTTGTCGTCGGCGTTTCAGGGGGGCCGGATTCGGTGGCGCTCCTTGACCTTATGTGGCGGTTGAGGGAACACTTGCAAGTTTCAATCCACGTGGCGCACCTCAACCATTGCTTAAGAGAGGAGGCAGCCGGGGAGGCGGAATTCGTTCAAGAGCTTGCCGCCGTGTACGACCTGGGGATAACCGTGGAAAAACACGACGTACCGGCGTATGCCGCCGCGCAAAAACTATCCACGGAAGTCGCCGCCCGGGAAACCCGTTACAGGTTTTTTGAAACGTTAATGCGCAGGATCGGTGCGACACGAGTGGCACTGGGGCACCAGGCCGACGACCTGGCGGAAACGGTCCTTTTGAACTTTGTGCGCGGTGCGGGGTTAACCGGGTTAAAAGGGATTCCCCCGGTTAGAACGCCCTACGTGAGGCCGCTGATTGAGGTGCGGCGAGCGGCCATTGAAGCCTACTGCGCTTTCCGCGGGCTAAGAACCTGCCTCGATGCCTCCAACCTCCAAACCGTGTACTTGCGAAACCGCATACGCCACGAACTGGTCCCATTTCTGCAGCGGGAGTACAACCCGGAGATCGTCCCGGCACTTTGCCGGCTGGCGGAAATTACCCGCGAGGAAGACGAGTTCATGGCGGGTGAAACAGCAAAAGCCCTGAGTAAAATAATAGTTTCGGCGGAAGCAGTTCTCGGGCTGAAAGCCGACTTGCTGACGGGTCTCCCCCCGGCGCTGGCGCGGCGGGTGGTACGGCTCGCCTTTAAAAGGGTGGCGGGCGGCCTTTGCGAGCTGGACTTTCTGCACACGGAAAAGGTCCTCCACCTTCTTACCCCGGGCGCCGGCCGGGAGGCGGTCCTGCCCGGCGGTGTGAGAGCCGTGCGGTCTTACGATGCGATCCTGTTTTTTCCCCGCCGGGCGGAACCGGTCCCCGACTTTCAGCGGCCGGTCAGCATCCCCGGCTCGACACCCGTACCGGAACTTGCCATGGTACTGGACGTCAGGACCGGAGATCCGCACACCGAACCCGCAGGTCTGTCCGCCGAAGAGGCTGTTCTGGATTTTGACCGTGTAAAGCCTCCCGTTGTGGTAAGGAAGCGCCGGCCCGGTGATGTTTTTCACCCGTTGGGGTTTCCCGCGCCGGTAAAACTAAAGGACTTTCTTATCGGCCAGAAGGTGCCCCGGCACCGACGGGACAGACTCGCCCTGGTGGAAGACGCTTTGGGTATCATTTGGGTAGCCGGTTTGCGCGTGAGCGCCCGGGCTGCGGTAACGCCGGATACAAAGCGGTATCTGCACCTCCGGCTTGTTGCCCGCCCGCAAGGAGAAGCAGACCGCACTTACTGACAATGACCCAGCGGCGCAAAGTAGCGCTATAACGGATGTAGCGTTTTTTTTAAAGAAGGAAAACGGCACGCGGGCAACGAAGTCTTCCCTGTCAGGTTCTTTAAGGGTTTTTCGCTCGATTTTACCGTATTTGTGCCGAGAAACTAATTGAATCGAATTGAATCGTTCAACTTTTAAAACAGGCCGCAATGTGATATAATCTATTGGTTAAAATTCTAAGGACTCGCGTTGCTTAGCAGGAGGAGAGTTTTTTGCAGCGCCTTTTTAAAAACTTGGGTATCTACCTGCTTATCGTCCTGGTGATCGTACTGCTGATCAGGTACGCCCCGGCGAACAATACCACCGTTAAGTCTCTACGGTATGACCAGTTCCGCCAGGCTTTAGAGCAGGGAGAGGTTTCCAGGGTCGTCATTCGGACGGAAAACAGCACAAATACCATTACCGGGACTTTGCGCGACGGCGCCAAGTTTGAGACCAAAGGACCGGTTCTGGACGACAGCCTCATTCCCCTTTTAAGGGAAAAGCGGGTTCAAATGGAGCAGCAGCCACCGCCGCAACCTGCGTGGTGGACCAACCTTATTGCCGCCATTTTACCGGTCTTGCTGGTGGTGGGACTGTTCTTTTTCATGATTCAGCAGACCCAGGGAGGCGGCAGCCGGGTAATGTCGTTCGGTAAAAGCCGCGCGCGGCTTCACGCCGACGAACGAAAACGGATCACCTTCGCCGATGTTGCCGGTATCGACGAGGTCAAGGAGGAACTCCAGGAGGTCGTCGAATTCCTGAAGAATCCTCGCAAGTTCAGCGAACTGGGGGCCCGGATTCCCAAAGGCGTATTGCTTTTCGGCGCTCCGGGTACCGGGAAGACGCTGCTCGCGCGGGCGGTCGCCGGCGAGGCGGGGGTTCCCTTTTTCAGCATCAGCGGCTCGGATTTTGTGGAGATGTTTGTGGGTGTGGGCGCAGCCCGGGTGCGCGACCTCTTCGAACAGGCGAAGAAAAACGCGCCCTGTATCGTATTCATTGACGAGATTGATGCCGTGGGACGGCAGCGGGGGGCCGGCCTGGGCGGCGGCCATGACGAGCGGGAACAGACCCTCAACCAGCTGCTGGTGGAAATGGACGGTTTCAACCCTAACGACGGTATTATCGTTGTGGCGGCAACCAACCGACCGGACATCCTTGACCCGGCACTTTTGCGCCCGGGGCGGTTCGACAGGCAGGTTGTGGTAGATATGCCGGATATCAACGGCCGTAAGGCGATATTAAAGGTACACGCCCGCGGCAAACCCTTGGCGGAAGACGTCGACTTGGACGTGGTGGCGCGGCGGACCCCCGGCTTCAGCGGCGCGGACCTTGCGAACCTGGTTAACGAGGCGGCGCTTCTGGCGGCGCGGGAGGACAGGAAAAAGGTCCTAATGGTCGATATGGAGCGCGCGGCTGAGCGGGTGATTGCCGGGCCGGAGAAAAAATCGCGGGTAATAAGCGAGCGGGAAAAGTGGCTGGTTTCTTACCATGAGGCCGGCCACGGCATCGTTAGTTATCTGCTCCCGTACTGCGACCCGGTACACAAGATCTCCATCATTCCCAGGGGCCGGACGGGAGGGTACACCCTCCTGCTGCCTAAAGAGGACCGCTACTACATGACGCGCTCGCAACTCCTGGACCAGATAACAATGCTTCTGGGCGGCCGGGTGGCGGAGGACCTCGCGTTAAAGGAAATAAGTACCGGGGCGCAGAACGATCTGGAACGGGCTACGGAAATAGCACGCCGGATGATCATGGAGTACGGCATGAGCGACGAGTTGGGGCCGCTTACCTTTGGCCATAAGCAGGACACTCCTTTTCTCGGGCGGGATATCGCCCGTGACCGGAATTACAGCGAGGAAGTGGCCTATGCCATTGACAGGGAGGTCCGTAGGGTAATCGATGAGTGCTACGACAGGGCACGCGACATATTAACGGAGAATCACGATTCGCTGGAACGAGTGGCGAAACAGCTTTTTGAACAGGAGACGATAGAGGCGCCGGAGCTGTCAAAGTTGATGTCGGTTCCTCAGGAGAAAGAAACCGAAGAGGCGCCCACCCCGGCGGTATCGTTCAATAAAGAAGTAAAGCGCCCGCTGCCGGTGGCCAAACCGGAACCGGTGATAACTTTCAAGAAACTTTAGAACAAATCGGGCTCGTTTCTCGTTTCGTGCGGGCCCGGTTTTTTTATTAGGACCTTTGACGCGAAAAATCTATGAGAAGTGGCAAGAAAAACTAACCACAGAGACACAGAGCACACGGAGGGGAAAAGACAGAATATTCGTTATAATTATTTAAGCATGGATTTCGGGTCTTAATTCAGAAGTTTCTGCCCCTAAATTAGTACTTGTTATTTAATCTTGATATTTCTGTCCTCCCTAAACTCTGTGCCTCTGTGGTGAACTTTTTTTAGGAGGAGGAGGGTTTTGGAACGAACTTTTGTCATGGTCAAACCGGACGGTGTCCAGCGGGGCCTTGTGGGCGAGATTATCGCGCGGTTTGAGAGGCGCGGCTACAAGCTTGTCGGGTTGAAGCTGTTTACCATGCCCACTGCGTTGGCCGAAACCCACTACGGCGAACACCGTAATAAAGCGTTTTTCAAAGGGCTGGTTGATTTCATCACCTCCGGCCCGGTAGCGGCCATGGTCTGGGAAGGGAAAAACGTGGTTGCCGCGGCGCGGGAGATGTTAGGGGCCACCGATCCTCAAAAGGCCTTGCCCGGAACCATCCGCGGCACTTACGGCATCGACATCGGTCGCAATGTGGCGCACGGCTCGGACTCGGAGGCAAGCGCCGTGAGGGAAATCGGGATTTTCTTTGAAGAGGCTGAACTATTGAGCTACAACCGGGCGATCGACACCTGGATTTACGAATAAAACGGTCGCAAACAGTCGGGTGTAAAGGAGCGGCAAGAACCGCTCCTTGTATTTTTTCAAAGTCCAACCTCTAACCTCCAACTTCTCACCTCCAATTCGTCCGGTTGGAACCTTTATTAGGTCGTTAACCTCGCATTTCCGGCTTTTTAAATAAGGTAAATGTGGTAATGCCGCGTGAAAGTGCTATACTAAAAAAATTGAAGCCGGGTTGAGGCAAAAAATTATTTAGAAGGGATGGGGGAGCCGATGCGTGTTGTTCCCAGTGACCTGGAAATCGCCCAGGCGCACAAAATGCTGCCGATTCGTGAAATCGCGGCGTCAATCGGCCTGGACGAGGACGATTTCGACTACTACGGCCGCTATAAAGCCAAGATCAACCTCGAAGTCCTGGAAAAATTTCGCGACCGCCCTAACGGAAAGTACGTCGATGTTACTGCGATAACTCCTACACCTCTCGGCGAAGGAAAAACCGTGACCACCGTTGGTCTTACCCAGGGCCTTGGGAAAATTGGGAAGAAGGTCCTCTGCACCCTCCGCCAGCCGTCAATGGGACCGGTTTTCGGCATTAAAGGCGGGGCAGCCGGGGGAGGGTACTCGCAGGTAGTCCCGATGGAAGACCTCAATATTCACTTTACCGGCGACATTCATGCCGTGGGCCAGGCACACAACCTTTTGGCGGCGATGATGGACGCGTCCATCCTCCACCGGAATCCCCTGAAGATCGACCCCCTGACCGTCATGTGGCAGCGGGTGGTGGACGTCAATGACAGGGTGCTCAGGAACATCGTGATCGGGCTCGGCGGGAGGGAGAACGGTTATCCCAGGGAAACGGGTTTCGACATCACCGTGGCTTCGGAGGTGATGGCCATTCTCGCGCTTACCACCGGGTTAAGGGATATGCGGGAGCGGTTGGGCCGCATCGTAATCGGTTACAGTTACGACGGCACGCCGGTGACCGCCGAAGACCTCAAAGGCGCGGGCGCGATGGCCGTAATCATGAAAGAGGCCATCAAACCGAACCTCATGCAGACCCTGGAGGGACAGGCCTGTATTCTCCACGCCGGCCCGTTCGCCAACATCGCTCACGGCCAGAGTTCAGTGCTCGCGGACATGATCGGTCTAAAACTTGCGGACTATGTGGTCACGGAAAGCGGCTTCGGCGCGGACCTCGGCATGGAGAAGTTCATGGACATCAAGTGCCGGTATTCAGGCCTTACTCCGGACTGCGTGGTCATCACCAGCACCATCCGGGCGCTTAAAATGCACGGCGGCGTCGGCAACGTCGTGGCCGGAAAGCCCATGCCGGAGGAACTCCTCAAGGAGAACGTCCCCGCCGTCGAGCGCGGGTGCGAAAACCTAGCCCACATGATCAAGGTTGCCAGGTACTACGGTGTGCCGGTGGTGGTTTCGGTCAACCGTTTTGTCGCCGACACCGATGCCGAGGTAGAGACGGTACGGCTGAAAGCACTCGAAGCGGGGGCCGAAGGGGCGTATCCGATTACGGTCTGGGCCGATGGGGGTGCGGGGGCTACCGATCTGGCCAGGGCAGTGGTCGATGCGTGCGAGAAGCCGAAAGACTTTCGGTTCCTTTACCCCGATGACCTGAGCATTAAAGAAAAAATCAGGATTATGGCCACCAAGGTGTACAATGCTTCGGACGTCAGGTACGAGCCTTTGGCGGAGAGAAAAATACAGCAGTTCGAAGCTCAGGGCTGGGGGGCGCTTCCCATTTGCATGGCCAAGACGCACCTTTCCATTTCCCACGACCCCGCGCTCAAAAATGTGCCCGGAGAATACGTTTTCCCGATTCGTGACATCCGCGCGTCGGTCGGCGCGGGATTCCTTTACCCCCTCGCCGGGGCGATGCGGACCATGCCCGGGCTGCCTTCCCAACCGGCGGCTTTTAAGGTGGATATTGACGGAGAAGGGCGTACGGTGGGATTGTTTTAAGTTAAATAAGGGGGGAGAGCCGGCCTCCCCTCCCTTTAATTTTGCCTTTTTGCTTGAACCGTTTAAGAACGGTAAGGTATAATAACATACTAATGTGGGTTCTTTTTTTTGCCGGGAGGTTGAACGTTGGGTAGGCCGCCTAAATGCCGCAGGGTCGAATTTATGCCTCACTGCACTTTTTTCAAACCCGCGGGGATACCTCTGTGCAGTCTTGAAGAGATAGGGCTCGGCGTGGAAGAGGTCGAGGCGCTGAGGTTAAAGGATCTTGAGGGGCTGGAACAGGAGGATTGCGCCGACCGCATGGGGATTTCGCGCCCCACTTTCCAGCGGATTCTCACCGGGGCACGTGCGAAAGTCACGGAAGCGCTCGTTCAGGGAAAAGCAATCAGGGTGGAGGGCGGGAACTTCCAGTTGGTGACCCGGCGGTTGCAGTGCGTAAGTTGCGAAAACGAATGGGAAGAACCCATTGGTAACATAAGCACAAGAGAATGCCCAAAGTGCGCCGGTACGGAGATTAAAGAAATGATAGGGTTAGGACGCGGTGACAAGTGCCGTCAGGTGAATAACGGATCTTGAAAAAGGAGTTGGGTGATTAGGTTGGACGCCGAAGGTAAAAAGGAATGTGACACCGCGGGTGAGGCCTGCTCTGCCTGCGCGGAGAAGCAAACCTGCGATGTAGCGGAGAAACCCGGATTTCTTGCCCAAAACGAGCTTTCAAACGTTAAGCGGGTCGTCGCCATCATGAGCGGCAAGGGAGGGGTCGGCAAGTCATCAGTGACGTCTCTCATGGCGAACATCTTCAGCAGGGACGGTTTCAGTGTCGGAATTCTTGACGCCGACCTGACCGGGCCGAGTATTCCCAAGATGTATGGTTTAAAAGGTCACCCGGAAGGAACGGAGACCGCCGTGATGCCCCTGCGGACCGGGTACTTCGGCATTCGTGTCATGTCGATGAACCTGCTTCTTGAAAAAGAGGACGAGCCTGTAATCTGGCGGGGCCCCGTGATCAGCGGCGCCATCAGACAGTTCTGGACCGATGTGGCGTGGGGCGAACTTGACTACCTCCTGGTTGATCTCCCACCGGGGACGGGGGACGTCCCGCTGACGGTCATGCAATCGCTGCCGCTGAACGGTATCGTGATCGTCTCAAGCCCGCAGGAACTTGCGGTCATGGTTGTCCGGAAGGCCATTAGAATGGCCGGCATCATGAACGTTCCGATCCTTGGCATTATCGAGAACATGGCCTATGTTACCTGCCCGGAATGCAGTGAAAGGATTTTTGTTTTTGGCGAGCCGCGGGGGAAATCTGTGGCGGAGGAAACCGGGTTAGAGTTGCTGGGCACCTTGCCTCTCGACCCCAAACTGGCCGGCCTCGTCGACCAGGGAAAAATTGAAGAGTACGACCATAGCGGGCTTGAACATTTGCCCCGGCTCATAGACCAGAAGCTGGGCCCAAGAACCAAGAACTGAAATAAAGAAACCTTATAAAGTAAAAAGACCCGGGGGATTGAGCCGGGTTTTTTTAGTTGAAAACGGTGGTGTACCTGCTCACTTGACAGTTTCAGGGGTTGGTATCGTAGTGTACAATGAAGGCATCCGGCTTTATGAACGGTGGGAACGTCTGTTTAGCAGGAGGTCAAGGTGGGGAGTAAGCAGTCTTTCAAGATCAGGGTAGTAAACCTGGCAAACCGGGCGGAAGCGTGGCGCGCGATGAAATCGGTTGGGGCGGACGACTCAGGGTGTAGAATAATGGCGCCCAAAGCCGTCTTTCGGACCGTAAAAATTTGCGGCCTGAACCCGGTTCAGGCCACTATCATTAAGCAGGAAATGCTGGCCAAGGGGGGAGACGCGGCGGTATCGCGCGGGGTGGTCAATCACTCGGTAAGGGAAACCGACGTGCTGCTCATGGGGACCTTACGACAGTATGACGAACTGTCCGCCAAGCTCCGAATGCAGCCTTTCGGCCTGGCCCGGCTTGGTGAGGAACTTCGTCGCGTGCTGGAGAATGTTGAAGGCCGCCGCGCTTATCGTCTGAACTGCCGGGGTCGTGAACTGACAATCGGTGAACGTACCCTGGTGATGGGCGTTTTGAATGTCACGCCCGACTCTTTTTCAGACACCGTACGCTATGAAACGGTAGAAGCGGCGAAAGCAAGAGCGCTTGAAATGGTGGCACAGGGTGCGGATATTATCGACGTGGGAGGGGAGTCAACCCGCCCGGGTCATACCCCGGTGGGTGAAGAGGAGGAACTTCGGCGCGTACTTCCCGTACTGGAGGCAATCATTCCGCTCGTACCCACGCCGGTGTCCATCGATACCACCAAGGCCGGTGTTGCGAAGGCGGCCCTGGCGGCCGGCGCCCACATTGTCAACGACCAGTGGGCGCTTGTTGATCCCGGGATGGCACCGCTGGTTACGTCGCAAAAGGCGCCGGTCATATTGATGTACAATCAGAAAGGTACGGAATACACGGATCTTATCCAGGACATGATCAGCTACTTTCAGGAGCGTATTGCCCATGCGTTGGCGGCCGGGGTAGCGGTGGAAAGCATCATCATCGATCCGGGCTTCGGGTTCGGCAAAACCCCGGAACAGAACATTCAGGTTATGCGGCATCTGGAAGAGTTCGGCTCCCTTGGGTTCCCCGTGCTCGTAGGCACTTCCCGCAAGTCGTTCATTGGTTATGCGCTTGACCTGCCGGTCACGGAACGCCTGGAGGGTACTGCTGCCTCGGTCGCCGTGGCAATAATGAAGGGGGCTGATATCGTGCGCGTGCACGACGTCCAAGAGATGGTCCGGGTAGCCAGGATGACCGATGCGCTTGTTAGAAGACAGAATATAGAAGATAGAATATAGAATCCAGAAGTCAGAATTCAGAAGGTAGAATACAGAAGTCCCGAGTCCAAAGTCCCGAGTCGAAAGTCGGGATGCGGAAGACAGAAGGTAGAAGATAGAAGGCTAAAATACAGGAGTCAGGATACAGAAGGTTTCGGGATTTCAATCATTCTAAATTCTGTATTCTACATTCTATATTCTAGACCACATACCCGTTCAAAAAGAGGCAGGAACTTAGAACTTAGCGGGTGAGAGAATGGACAAGGTCTTTATCGAAGGCATGAGTTTCTTTGCCAAGCACGGGGTACTTCCCGCCGAACGCGAGATTGGACAAAAGTTCCTGGTGGACGTTGTACTTTTTCTGGACCTTGCTCCGGCCGGGAATGCCGATGACTTGGAACAAGCAGTGGATTACCTGGCGGTCTACCGCGAGGTGGAAAAAGTGGTATGCGGCCGGTCTTACAGGCTGCTCGAGACCCTGGCGGAAGCTGTGGCCGCGGCTGTGATGGAGGCCTTTCCGGTTAACCAGGTGGGCGTCCGGGTCAAAAAACCGGGCGCGCCTCTTCCCGGCTGTTTCGACTCTGTAGGCGTGGAAATCACGCGAACCAGAGAGCAATGTCCATCCGGGTAACCGCATACATCGGCTTGGGCAGCAACCTTGGGGACCGGGAAGAAAACCTGCGCTGCGCGGTGAGGCTGCTGCAAGATCCCGGGTCCATTAAGATGAAGCGTTTGGCGCCCCTCTACCGGACCGCGCCTTTAGGGGAGATAGACCAGCCTGAATTCCTGAACACGGTGGCTGAGGTTGCCACCCGGTTGTCTCCCCACCAGTTGGCGGCGCGGCTTTTCCAAATTGAAGACGAACTCGGGCGCGTCCGGGAAAGGCATTGGGGCCCGCGGGTTGTGGATCTTGACCTTCTGCTGTATGACGATCTGGTGTTGAATGAGCCTGATCTTGTGGTCCCCCATCCCCGGCTGACGGAGCGCGCGTTTGTGGTGGCGCCGCTGGCTGTACTTGCACCGGACATGCCTCTCCCGGGCGGCTTTACAGCGTCCGAGCTTGCGGTTGCACTGCGAAAAAAACAATCGATTGTTCAGGTGAAAGACGTTGACTGGTTGGGGTGAGCATGGACCAGAAACTTTCTAAAGCCGCGGATCTATTGCGTGGGTCTTCCCGCGCTTACGCCTTCACCGGTGCGGGTGTAAGCACCGAAAGCGGCATTCCGGATTTTCGCAGTCCGGGGACGGGGCTCTGGTCGAACCCGGAACTGCTCGCCCTGGCCACCGGCGATGTTTTACAGCGTCAACCCGCGCGCTTTTACAGCGTTTTTCTGCCCCAGTGGCTTGCCTACCAACGGGCCGAGCCCAATCCGGCACATAAGGCAATTGCCGAGTTGGAGGCTCTCGGCAGGCTGTCCGGGGTGGTGACTCAGAACATCGACGGTTTGCACCGTAAAGCAGGTTCGCAGGTTGTCTGGGAGGTGCACGGGCACTTGCGGCACCTTGTCTGCGGTTCCTGCGGGGCGCCCGCCCCGTTTGAGGCTGCGGAAGATGCTATGCGGAAAGACGCATTGCCCCCACGCTGTGATTGTGGAGGCGTGGTGCGCCCGGATGTGGTGCTCTTCGGCGAGGCGATGGCGCCGGACTTTGAGCGTGCCTTGGCGGCCCTCAGGCGCGGTTGCGACCTGATGCTCGTGGTAGGGTCAAGCCTCACCGTTTATCCCGCCGCTTCGCTGGTGAGATTTGCGGACGCGTTTATCATCGTAAACTGCGACCCCACGCCTTACGACGGCCAGGCGGCGGTGATCCTTCACGGCAGCGCGGGCCGGATCTTACCTGAGCTGCTCGACGCGGTGAAAGAAGCCAAATAGTTCGCAGTTCAAGCTCAAGGGACGGGATTTGGGGTCCGTTCAACGTTAGGAAATCAGGTTTTGTATTCAACGTTTTATACCTCCCGGAGACCGCTGCAAAACTACGCCTGGCTTTGTCAGGCTCGCCGTTCGGTGCTCACGTACTACCGTGTACGCTCCGCGCCGTCCGGCTTCGCCTTCCGCACCATGCTTGTTTTTCGCGGCCTCCGGGGCCTTTCTTAAGTTTCACTGCCGAAAACCGAAGGGTTTCTTTCTATCGGTTAACTTGTTTTGCAACACTCCTCTGGTGGTCCGGCACTCACGAGATATCCAACACTGGCGGATGGGTACCACCGACTTAGGTTCAATGGAGCGCCGAAGCGGTAGCTGACCCACCTTCAGTGCTGGATGACCGTCCGCCGACTATTCCGTAGGCGCCGGTATTGTACTCTTATAACGCCGTACCTTGTCCTTCAGTGATTCCAACACGTCATAGATTACCGGGACAACGAACAACGTCAGACAGGTGGAGGATATCAACCCGCCGATCAACGCTATAGACATACCCTGCCGCATTTCCGAGCCGGTGGAGAGGCCCAGGGCCAGAGGGAGCATTGCCATAACCATGGCGGTGGTGGTCATAAGTATCGGCCGCAGTCTGATTGAGCCTGCCTGAGCTAAAGCTTCTTTGACGCTCAAACCGCCCTTTCTCAAGTTGTTCGCGAAATCGACCAGCAGGATGGCGTTCTTGGTCACAAGGCCTACCAGCATGATGAAACCGACCATAGTGACCATGTTTAGGGTGTGCCCGGTTAGGGCAAGAGAAAGTAATGCGCCCACCATGGCAAGGGGTACGGACAGCCAGATTGTCAGCGGCAGCAGGAATGATTCGAAGATGGCGACCATGATAAGATACACGAAGATTAAGCTCAACAGCATTGCCCCCGAAAGATCACCCATCGACTCCTCGAACATCTGCTGCTCGCCGCTAAAGACTACGCTTATATCCGGGGGTATTTGTGCGTTTTTAAGTTTTTCCTTCACGTCGTTGACCACGTCTCCCAGGACGCGCCCCTCCAGGTTGGCGCTTACTACGAAAACCCGCTGCCGGTCAACACGTTCGATCTTTTTAAGACCGGATACCTGGCTGAACCTGGCCACCTGCCCCAGACGCACGTACTCCCCCGCGCGATTTGCAAGCAGGAGACCGGGGATGTCGCTGGTATCATTGCGGGATTCTTCGTCGGCGATCAGGCGAACATCGTACTGGTCCTCCCCGTCGCTGTATTTGCCGACGACTTTCCCGGTAAGATATAAACCTACGGTTTCCAAAACATCTCCGGCCAGAATACCGTGAGCCGCGGCGGTATCCCGGTCCACCCTGATGTTGTATTCGGGCAGACCTGTTTCAACAGAGGTGCGTATGTCCCTGGTCCCCGGCGTGGCGGATACAATATCCTTGACCGCTTCGGTTGCTTTTTGCAGTGACTTCAGGTTGTAACCCCTTACTTCGAGTCGCAGAGGCGCATCTTCAGCGCCGCCGAACATGGACGTCAAAACAATGCTTGATTCGATTCCCGCCCGGCGGTCGGCGATTGCTTCGGCCTTTTGTTTTACCGGCTCGCTTTTTCCTACCCCGCTTTCTTTAAGCGTTATGTGAATTTCGGCAACGTTTCCGGACGCACTCGCGTCATGCTGACCGGTGGCGTAGCCTACCGAAGTGAAAACGTCCTTGATTTCCGGCAGCGCCCGGATTTCATCTTCCATGCCTTTAACTATGGAATCCATTTTGCCTGTGCTGGTGCCCGGAGGCCCAACCAGCTTTAACACAAATTCGCCCCTGTCCACCTTGGGTATAAACTCCGTTTTTATCATGCGTAGAGGTATTAACGCTCCCGAGGCCATAAAAGCAAGAACGGCAATCGCGATCACCGCTTTTTTATGGTTCAAGGCCCACCGGATGCTCTTTTCGTAATCCTTGCTCAGCCTGCCTAAAAACCTTTCAAAGCCGCCCAACACCCGGTTAATAAAAGAGGTACCCTCTCGCTCTTTTGCGCTTGTCCACCTCGATGCCAACATCGGGATGAGGGTGATCGCTACCATCAGCGAAAGCAGCGTGGCGCTTACTACGACCAGTGCGAACTCCTTGAACATCTCCCCGGTGATGCCGGATATCAGTGCAACAGGAAGAAAAACGACCACAAGCGTTAGGGAAATACCCACTACCGCAACCCCGATCTCCCGGCTGCTGTGGATGGCTGCCGTAACCGGGTCCTCGCCTTGTTCCATGTGCCGGTAGATGTTCTCTAAAACGACGATGGAGTCGTCAACCACGATTCCTACCACCAGCGCCGCGCCCAGCAGGGTCATCAAGTTGACGGAAAACCCGAAAAGTTGGACGAAGATGAGGGTACTCACAAGTGATACGGGGATGGACAACAGAATAACGAGCGACCCCCGCAGACTCCGTAGGAAAAGAAAAATCACGAAGGCGACAACCAAAACCGCGAGCAGCAGGTCCTCCTGAATTCCCTCCAGAGCCTCCTTAATAAAATCGGAAGAGTCGTAGGCCATGGCGACACTAACACCGAACTTCTCCCCGATGCCAGTCAGGCTTTTCCTGATCTTCTCGCTGGTCTCAATGGTATTCGCGTCGGATCTTTTGAACACCATTAACCCGATTCCGGTTTGCCCGTTCAAACGGACAATGCTTTCCGCGTCCTTGAGGGTGTCCTTTACCCGTGCCACGTTGCGGAGGTATACGGGTCCCGTAGGGGTGTTGCCGACGATAATCTCTTCGAGTTCGCGCGGGTCGGATACCTGTGATTTTATCCGCACCATAAAGTTCTTCCCGCTTTGCTCCACCCTGCCTGCCGGAACGTTCTTATTGTCACCCTGAACGGCCATCATCAACTGCAGGAACGAGATTTTGTACACTTCCAAGCGCTCGGGCTGCACCTCGAGGCGGATCTCCCGCTCCCTGCCGCCCAGCAGCATGACCCGGCTTACGCCTTTCACCTGTTGGAGCTGGGGCTGGAGTTCGTTTTTCACCAGGTCGTAAAGTTCGGCTTCGGGCAGATTGCCCGAAACGGACATCTGGACGATAGGAATATCGTTGAGGCTGAACTGCTGTATGGTTCCAGGCTCGATGTCCGGGGGAAGGTCATAAAGCGCGGCGTTGTATTTGCGCTGCACTTCGTTTACCGCTACGTCGGTATCAGTATCCATCTTGAAACCGATCCATATCGCGGACAAACCTTCCTGGGAAAAAGAGTAAAGGTCGTCGAGGTTGTTGAGGGAAGACATGGCGTCCTCCAGCGGTTTGGTCACTTTGCGCTCGACGTCTTCCGGTCCGGCACCGGGGTACGGCACCATAACAGCGACGTAGGGAAAGTCCATCCTGGGCAGCAAGTCGGCGGGCAGCCGCCCGTAGCTGTAAAGCCCCAGAATGAATAATGAGAGAAAGATTACGGTCATAAGTGACGGGCGTTTCAGGGATAACTCGGTAATCTTCATCCTATTGCCTCCGGAGAACAAACGTTTTTCAAATATTCAAAACAACTTTGCAATTGCCAGTCAGTCTCCAATGTTACTCTCCTTCAGTAACCGCCGTGCCTTCCTTCAACAGGTTCTGCCCGAAAACCACCACTTTATCGCCGGCTTTCAACCCGTCGGTGACGATGATGTTCTTTTCGTCGTTTTCACCGATCTTAATGTACCCGGTGACGGCTTTGCCCCCGCTCACGGTAAAAACCGTTGCTTTTCCTGATTCGTCCCGGGTAATCACCGCCTCCCGGGGAATGGTGGTCCCTTTTATTTCGACGGTTTGGAGTTTCGCATAGCCGAACATTCCGGGTTTCAAGTCCCGACCGCCGGTTCCCTGAAGAGAGAGTTCGACGGCATAGGTGAGGTTGGCCGGATTTGCTTTGGTGCTTATGGAATTGACGGTGCACGCAAATTCTTTTCCGTGTAGTGTATCGACCGTGAAAACCCCTCGCTGTCCGACAGATACGAGTTTTAACTGCTCCGCGTTAAGGTTTGACTTAATTTTTAAGCTGGAGTCATCGATTACCGTTACCAATACGTCGCCGGGAAAGACCATCTGGCCTTTCTCAACAATGCACGCGACCACACTGCCCGAAAACGGGGCGACGACCGTAGTCTCCTTTAACATTTCATCAGCTAACTGGGAGTCGTGAAGCGCTACATTATAAGCTGCCTGTGCGCCTTCCAGCATAAATCTTGCGTTTTCCCACTCGGCCTGCGACAGGGCATCCTGGTTAAATAGCTGGTCCGCCCTTTCAAACGCGATTTGAGCTTTTTCTAAATTTAATCTTGCCGCAGTAACCTGCTCCGTTGCTTTTTGTGCCGTCAGTCTCTGGTTCTCGCTTTCGAGGATCGCCACAACCTGTCCGGCACGCACGCGGTCACCGGTGCGTACATGGAGATCCGTTATTGTCCCCCGGGTCTTAGCCGCGAGTTGTACTTCCTTTTCGCCGGCTACCGTTCCGGTTACGGTTAACGAAGGGGTCACACCGCCCTCTGTCGCAACGGCTGTCTTGACAACAACCGGTTTTGTGGCAGGCTGGGCGGGATCACCGGCAGTCTTTTCCTCGGCGCTTCGCGAAAGGCCTGCGTAGATACATAGCGCCGCCACCAGTACGACTACCATGGAAACGATAATTCTTCTCTTACGCACCGTATGCTCCCCCTTCCTTTTTCATCCCGTCCCACATCATGTCGAGATGGGCATTGAACAGCTCCACTTTGTCGCCTTGTTCGGGCTTTGTCAGCCAGGCGAAAAGGGCGTGCAGGTAAATTCCCACAAGCACGGATGCAAGCTCTCTGGGGTTCGACCGTGGTGAAACCTGTCCGATCGCGATGGCTTCAGCAAACAACGGCGTTAACTGCTGTTCAAATTCGGTCATCAACTGCCATTCTTGTTCGACCAGAAGCCACGACCGCAATATTTCCAAAATGGTCACCTTCATCAGGTCGGGCTCCAGATCCGACTGGGACATTACGTGTCCAAATATTAGTTTTAGACGTTGTCGAACGTCCGTCACCCCTGAGTATCGTGCTATGGCTTCATCAAACAGTGCCCTTTTTACCTGTCCCAGGTGAAGAAGGATGTGTTCTTTCCTGGGGAAGTAGTTGTAAAAGGTTCCCTTGGCGATGCCGCAAGCCGCGGTGATCTCCTCCACGGTCACGTTTTCGTATCCCCGCTCTTTAAACATTCTCAGCGCCTGCAAGAAGATTTCTTCCTTAAGTTCCTTTTTACGGGTTTCCCTAAGGCTTTCCCTACACAAAGCAGCTTCACCTCCGTTGTCCCTTACAAACATGACCACGTTCATTTAGTGACCCTGGTCAGACAACCATAATTATGAACTACTTCCTGTGACTTTTCAAGTTAAATAGATTTTGCTGAAAAACTCAGCCATAAAGATCCTTGAAAACACAGATAAATCAAGGGATTCCGGTCTCCGTGGCGAATTGTTTTAAGTGACCAAACCC
>QZIW01000069.1 GCA_003604985.1 Ammonifex sp. | reverse complement strand
CCGTGCTTCTTTTACGAAGAGCCTATCACGACACCTGCGGTACAAATGGCCGCAGCCGCCAGGAAGGTTTGCCAAACGCTGCCATCATCCCGTGCAGACGAGCATAGTCCTGCAACTCCTGGAGCCCGGGCCTATCTCCCGGAACAGAGCGAGTAACTTCAGTTGCTCGGGGCTTAGCCCTGAAGTCTCCCGTTTTGCCAGCTCTTGCAGCCGGGGAAGCCCGCGCAGGAGCGCCGGGTCGATACCCAGTTGGGCCGCTCCCCGGCTGATAATCTCTCGGGCATGGGTCGCCGTCCGCGCCGCAAAGATGCTGGCGAAAACGGCCACACCGAAAGGACCGCCCAGGCTATGCACCATGCTGAACAGCCCCGAGGCAGCACCCATCTTGCGCAGTGGGTGCCATGGGTGCCAAGCACTGCAGGACAGAAATGGGGACATGCTACTTTTTCGCACTTGTCCCGCTTGCTTGGTCCACCCCTTGGTTTGAAGTATTAGGATCCGGTACGAGTGTGATAGTGCCCTATTCTGAAAGCATCATCAGTTCCGGTGTGTTCCCGCTGCCTTCGACGAACTTGATGTGGTGCACACCGGGGGCAAGCAACGAACCGAGGGGACTGTCTGTGACAAATGCACCGTCGGGCGCAAGCGGGGTCTGGGAGCCGGCAAAGGAAATAGTCACCGCGGCGCCGGTGCGGTTCACGATCTTGAGCCGCTGGTCCGGCCGGAGCTGAGCGCAGCGGGGAGATTCTTTGTTTTTTGTTACGGTCCCTCTTGACGTGAACTAGAGTTGAAGTATCTTTTAAGTAATCCGGTATTCTGGAGGTGGATGGCTTGTGCCATCGGGCCCGAAAGGGCCTTTTGTTTTTACAGAAGTTTCTTTCCAAATATTTTTCCATCGCGCTGATCGTACTTGGTTTGGAGGATTTGGATCACCTTTTGGGCAAACGGTGCGATACCTCTTTGAAGAAATCCCTGCTCTTGTAGAATCTCGTTTCGGCTGGGATGGGCCAAAAGGTCCGTGAGCTGAAGCCCGGCAATATTGTTTGCCTTTAACTTGACCTTAAGTTGCTTACTGGTTAGCACCTCTTGGAACTGTTCTGGATCAACATAATCGGTACCCTGCTTCCAAAGCCTTGCAAATGTATCTTTAAGCCGCATATCCTCTTTGCCGCCCCTGGATTCCGTCATTACGTCACCAGAACTTCCTCGCCTATTAAGGAAGAAGATAAAGCGCTCTAAAAGAACTGCCAGGCAATAATGGTAACGGTCGTAGCGACATTCGAAGTACAAACACCTCGTCTTATCTTATCAAGTATTGACTCCCTTTTGTCAATAAAAGAGCAGAACAAGGATATCGCCCAAAAACACCCCTTAGCCGGCACCCATTCTACATAACCTGGTCTCTTGGTTGTATAAACACCCTCGCTTTTGAAAACGTTATTCCCCGCAAGTACTCTGTAGTTACCCAGGTTTCGTAGATTCCAGTCCAAGGCTGTGGCGCCTTTCGGTTACCAGGACGGAATATAAAAAAGGGCCTTGATGCCGGCCCTTTATGAGGAGGTTTTGAAGGCGGAGGCATTTCACTAATCGTTATCGTAAGAGTAAAGGTTATACTGCCTCATGATGGACATTAGTTTTTGGGGATACTCCAGATCGGTTGCGTAGCCGCATCGATACAGTTGATGAGCGGCTTCATCGGGGGTGCGGGCTTCCCTTACCGGCTTGTAGCGGTCGTGCATTATCACTTCTTCCCAATCCCGGATGCACTCCGCATAATCGTGATAGCAGCGGAATTTTGCCTTGCGCCATACTCTTTTCCCGTTCTCGTATTCCATGTGGGGAATTTCTATACACCCGCAGGGCCCTTCACCTTTGATGCCGAACAGGTTGTTACTGGAGCGCCCGGTCTTTTCGTCGACCGGAACGGTCCTGCCCCAGCCGCTTTCCAGCGCCGCCTGGGCGATGATGCAACTGGCGAAGACCCCGGTTCTTCTGCAACAGTCTTGAGCGGCGGGCGCGATGTCTTTGATAAATTTATCGGTGTGCACTAAGATCACCTCTATTCTAATTCATTGTTAGTAAAATATGCGTGTTGCCAGATACTGGTGACTCTTCAAGCACGAGGTAGCCGCGCTCGTTCTGCCCCGCCGACCGCCGGTGTTTTTATGAAATTGAAAGACGGGAATGATACCTTTAAAAATGTAAAGAGGATAGCATGAAAAAACGATGTTCAATCATTATACTTGCTTCTGCCTGCGTGCTCATAACGCTGGCCGCCAGCGCCTGCAGAGGGCCGTACAGAAAATTGGAGTACTACGGCGGAAGGGGGCCGACTTCCTATGTATTCCCGGGTGAATTCGAAAAACAGCAGGCCATTTGGATGCAGTGGCCGTCGGGGGTGTACAACGCCGGCAGCCAACCCGTAAACCACGTCATGATCAGTATTATAAAGGCTCTTGCCCCATATATAAGGGTCAACCTAATATCACAGAGCACAGAAGAAATCAAGCAAATTAAAGATTTGCTCAAAACAAACGGCTTTACCGGTACCAACGTCCACTATTACGTCATCAACCACCTGTCCATATGGGCCAGGGATGTCGGGCCGATTTTCGTCAAAGACAGGCAGAACAGGCTCAATGTCGTAAACTTTGGTTTCAACAACTACGGCAGGGGCGGCGATCAGCACTATATCAACGTCGAAGGCCAGGTAGACAAGCTTACCGCTCAACTGCTCGGGCTGCCGGTCATCAACACGAAGCTGATCTGTGAAGGTGGGGCCATAGAGTCAAACGGCAGGGGAACAATGATGGTTACCGAATCGGTCGCACTCACACGTAACCCGGGACTGACCAAAAAGCAGATTGAAAATGAATATAAAAGGGTTCTCGGGGTGAGGAAAGTAATATGGCTTAAAAAAGGCCTTGCTGAAGATGAACCGATCACAAGCGGACACATCAATGAAATGGCACGTTTTGCAGATCCGAATACGATACTGCTGGCACAGGTCCTGCCGGGGGACAGGTATGCAAACAGGACTTCACAGAATTCGTACCTGCGCCTTGAAGAGAACTACAGGATACTGCTCAACTCGACTGACCAGGACGGAAAACCGTTCCGCATCATTAGGATCCCGATGCCGCCTACGCTTTACGAGGAGGCAAATAATACAGGCGAAATACCCGTGCGCAGCTATTTGAACTATGCCGTCACAAACGGTGCGGTACTGATGCAGACTTACTGGAAACCGGGACGTTCAAATACACTGAAAACTACGGAAGACCAGGTCAAGAGTATATTCCGGAGAGTGTTCCCCGGGCGCAATATAATCGGCATTAACGCCGAAAATGTAAACCTGTGGGGCGGCGGAATCCACTGTATAACGCAGCACATGCCGGCCAATTAATTTTTGGACGTAAGAGACCAGCGTTTCTTTTTTTAATATGGCATGCCAAAGGTCCCGATTTGAACGACGTTTGCGGTAATGCTGCCGTCGGAGTTTTCTTCGCCCGTAACGAACACTTGTTCGCCCTGCTTCAAATCCTCTTGGGAACCAGTCGTAAACTTCCTGATTGTCGCCTTATCCGGCAACATTACTATTTTCGAGCTGCCGTCCCGGAGTTTTATGGTGATGCTTGCTTCATCTTTTCCAATGATTTGACCGGCAAACGGCCTTCCCTGCTCTTGATTAAACCTGCGTGCTAGACCGTCCGCGCCGCCTAGTCCTTGTGCGTTGCCGAATTGACCCCTTGGCCCCATCAAGCTTACAGCCCGTGATTTTTGATATGAAATGCCGAGATAAAAAGTCCCCGTGCCGACAACTAAGACCACCAGGAGAGGAAGTGCAATTTTTTTAATCTTCTGGATCATCGAAACCTACCTCCTCGTCACTTAGAATTTATTCAAACCGCAATGCGTCAATCGGCGACAAATTGGCCGCCTTTCGGGCCGGATACAGTCCAAATATCATTCCTATGCCGCAGGAGACGCCAATCGACAACAATACTACCGGTAAGGACAACGAAAATGGAAGGTTGATAAATTTAGCGGCAACGACTGCTATCGATATACCCACGGCAACCCCCAAAATTCCACCGACAAAAGTCAAAATACTCGACTCGATTAAAAACTGAACGATGATGTCTTTTTTTCGTGCACCTAAGGATTTACGGAGCCCTATTTCGCGCGTACGCTCAACTACAGTAACCAGCATGATATTCATAATGCCGATGCCGCCAACCAGAAGAGAAATCATGGCAATACCCGCAAGTAGCGTGGTAAACGTGTTGGCTATCTGCGAAGCGGCCCCGAGGACATCTTCTTGAGAAATAATAGAAAAGTCGGCCTGCGCCGGGTCTGTGAGTTTATGCCGGTGAAGCAGAAGATAACCGACTTCATTTCGCGCTTGGTTCATAACAGCTTCGCTTTTTGCAGCCACAGAAATCGAAGTTACGTAGTCTATACCAAAGAGCTGTTTCTGAGCTGTGGTAAGAGGAACAAAAACAACATCGTCCTGGTTCATGAATCCGCTTCCGCCTTTGGAAGCGGTGATGCCGACAATTTTTAAGGATATGCCGTTAATCCGGAGCGTTTGCCCAACCGGGTCCGATCCCTCGCCGAAAAGAACGGAGACGACCTGTGGTCCTATGACCGCGACCTTGCCCATGTTATCCACATCTTGTTGCGTTATAAACCTCCCAGAGGTCAGGAACAGTTGCCGGACTTCGGCGTAGGCCGGGGTAGCCCCCAGGATTTGGGTGTTGGTGTTGTTTCTGCCTGCGATCACCTGCGCGCGCCGGGAAATTTCAGGGGAGACACTGGCCACGGAAGTAACTTCGTTTGAGACCTCTATGGCTTTCGCGTCATCGTAGGTTAAGCTTGTCGAGGCGCCGGCTGCCCCTCGCACTCCTCCGGTCATCTGGGAACCCGGCATAACCGTTATGAGGTTTGACCCGAGTGATTGAATTTGCATTTCAACGGCTTTCTGACTTGATTGACCCAGCGAAACCATGGCAATGACCGCGCCGATACCGATTACAATGCCGAGGCTTGCCAGTGCGGTACGCATTTTGTTGAGCATTAAAGCCTCAAAGGCTGTTGAGGCGGTTTCAAACAGGTCCGTGATTGCCACCCTCTTCGTTACCGGCCTTTCGCCGACCATGGTTTCCATTGTCTGCTGAGACCTTGCCGTCGCGAATGTAAATGATTCTTTTGGCGTATGCGGCGATGTTTTGCTCGTGTGTAATCATTATGATTGTATGGCCCTGTTCATTTAACTCCCGGAAGATGGCCATTATCTGCTCACCCTGGGCCGTTGCCAGATTTCCCGTCGGCTCATCGGCTAAGATCAGTGACGGGTTCATCGCCAGCGCCCTTGCGATTGCCACTCTTTGCTGTTGCCCTCCCGAAAGCTGGCTTGGCTTATATTCAAGCCTGTCCCCCAATCCCACCTTACTGAGGAGTTTTGCGGCCCGGTCGATGCGCTCGTCCTTTGGAATTCCTCCATAGGTCATCGGCAGCATTACATTTTTGTGCGCCGTCAAACGGGGGAGCAGGTTATACGACTGGAAGACAAAACCGATCTTGCCGTTTCTGATGCAAGCCTGTTCATCGTCTTTGAGTTTGCCGACCTCTTTGCCGTCAAGGACGTAAGTGCCCGTGGTAGGCGCGTCGAGACACCCCAAGATGTGCATCAGTGTTGATTTGCCGCTTCCGGAGGGACCCATGACGGCCACAAACTCACCCCCTTCAATCTTAAAAGAAACGTCTGCGAGCGCTACAGTCTCGACCTGATCGTTGCGGTAGATTTTGGTCACGCGGTCACATTCGATCATAACGCACCTTTTTGTCTACCTTGAAGGCCTGCCGGTGAATCCGCCGCCGCTCAGACCTCCCGGGCGCAGGGCGCCGCCGCTGAGCCCGCCGCCGAAAGGTGAACCAGCGCTCTGCTGCCCGCCGGACAAGATACCGACCACCACTTCGTCGCCCTCTTCAAGCCCGGAGACGATCTCTACACGGGTGTCAGAGCTTAAGCCCACAACCACCGGAAGCTGGTTTTCCTCGCCGTTCCGCAAAACCGTTACCACCGTTTCTCCTCTGACGGTTTTAACGGCGTTTACAGGTAGAAGAAGCACGTTGTCTTTGGAATCCGTAATAATACTCGCATTGGCGGCCATATTCGGCAGGCTTTCATCGGATGGAGTATCAAACTGCAAAGTAACAGGATAGCTGCACACGCCCGAGTTTACCACGCCGGTCCGATTGATTCCCACAACCTTTCCCGTAAAAGTTTTGCCCGGCAAAGCGTCAACGGTGATGGTCGCCTTTTGGCCGACCCTCACCCTGGCAACGTCTATCTCGGACACATTAAAGCTGGCAAGCGGCAGGTTGCCGACTAACATAGCTGCGATCTTTTGCCCTGAAGCGCTGCCCTGCGAAGCCGAGGCTCCTTCATTTGAACCCCCGGTGCCGGATGAACCCCCGGCCGAAGATGAACTTCCGTTAACAGCCGTACCGACAACCACGTTTAAGTCGCTGATTATCCCGCTGACCGGAGCTGTTACTACCGGCAGTGTGGCCTCATAAGCCGCCCGGGCGACAGCCATATTCGCGGTGGCTTTATTGACCGCGTCAGAACTGTTTTCAGCTCTATGTTTGGTCAGGGAAAGATTTAACTCGGCTTTCTGTATTGAGTCATCAGCGCTGTCGTATTTATTCTGCGCCAGGGCCAAAGCTACTTGAGCCGCCTGTAGGGCCAGTTCCTTCTGCTTGCGGTCGGCGTTGCCGGCGCCGGAACCCTCTTGGATTGCCTCCCATGCATACTGCGCCGCCGCCAAAGACGCTTCCGCGAGTTTGAGCTCTCTTTCGAGCGCGAGTTTCGATTGTTTTGCGGTCTCCAATCCATTCTCCGCCGCTTTCACGTCTTTGTCCGAAGATTGCGTATTTTGTTCAGCCCTTTTCTCCGCCAGAGAAAGACTAAGCTCCGCTTTTTCTACAAGCTCTTCAGCGTTGTCGTACTTGCGCTGAGCTAAGTCTAAAGCGTCTTGAGCCGCGTACACAGCCAGTTCCTTTTCCAGGCGGTCGGCTTCACTGGCGCCGGGGTCACTAAGACTTGCTTCCCATGCTTGGTACGCTTCAGTTAAAGCCGTTTCTGCAAGTCTGAGCTGCTTTTCAAGTTCGAGTTCTGATTGTCTGGCGTTCTCTAATTCAATCTCAGCTGCTTTTACGTCCCTATCTGAAGACAGGGTATTGATATCGGTGTTCTTCAGCGCCAAAGAAAGATCAAGTTCTGCCCTTTCTATTGCCTTATCGGCATTGGCGTACTTACTCTGGGCTAAGGTTAAAGCATGCTGAGCCGCCTGGAGAGCCAGCTCTTTTTGTTTGCGATCGGCTGTGCCGGCGGCGGAACCCGCTTGGATCGCGTCCCATGCATTCTGTGCTGTTGCCAGTGATGCTTCCGCGAGTTTGAGCTCTCTTTCGAGCCCGAGTTTCGATTGTTTGGCGGTCTCCAGTTCAATCTCCGCCGCTTTTACGTCTTTGCTTAAGGAAACAGCATTCTGTTTAGCCGAATCGAGGTCGATCTTAGCGCTTAAATAAGCGGCCCAGGCTTTTTCTCTTGCCAACTGTCCATTGCTGTCCAGCTCTATCGTGAGTAAGTTGTCTCCCGCCTGAACCTGGTCGCCGTCCTTAACAAAAAGTTCCTTTACTACACCCGTCGCTTGAGTTGTTACGTTTACTATATTCGAGTCCAAAATCTGTCCCGAGGCCGTCACCGTGGAAACGATCATTCCTCTTTCGACTTTCGCCGTTTGATAGGTAGGCAGGGCCTTTTGCCCCAAGGCACGGTAGGTCAGAAAACTACCGGCCGCGAGTCCAGCGATTAAGACTATGGCCGCAATTTTTTTAGTCAAACACCACTGCACTCCCATCATGATTGATAAGTTAAAGAATGACACGGCAAGCTGAGAAAAAGCTTAAAGGGTAAACCGAAAAAAAGGACTCCCGCTGTTACTCAAAACGGCGGGAGTCTTAAAGCGCGGCCTGCTCTTATTCGGATTGCTCGGCCGCCGGCGGCCCCCATCCGCCAAAGCAGGGTCCGCCAAAGCCGCGTTTCATTCCCATGGCTCCGTGCATAAATCCGTGTCTTGGGCCGGCCATCAAGAACCGTTTCGCGTCAATGCCGTTTTCTTCTGCCCACTTCTCCATCTCGTCCCTTAATTGCTGCATGGCCTCGCATCTTTCCTGCGGTGAAAGGTTCCTCAGCGCTTCGAGTTTGGTCTGCATCTCACTCCTCTTGGCCAGAATCGCTTCCTTTTGCGCCGCGGTTATTTTGCCGTTTTCCACTTCTTGTTCCAGCCTTTGCTCAACCATCGATTCCCTTTTCGCATCTGCCTCCTTGCGCTCTTCGCGCAATACTTCGTCTACCTTGGCCGGATCGAGGTTGAACTTCTCGACGATCTTTTGGATTACCGGCGGGAAGTTATAGTTCGCCTCGGCTTCCGCGGCTATAGCGCTTAAGCTGTACGCTCCCAGCATAACCAAAACGCAGGCGACAACGATCACGAGCACCGTAACTTTTCCCTTCACTATTCATCACCTCCTTCCCGGAGCCTGAGGACTGCGGAATTATTATCTCAAGCCAACCTGAGAAAACGCTTAAGCAGCAAAGGTTATTTTTTGCGCCTGAAACGGTGCGCTAAGCTTATTATTCCGTGTGAACCTGAGAAAAGCCTTAAGAGGCGAAGTTTTTAGGAGAAAATTTGGCGGTGCTTCTGCGGCAGAAAAATAGTGAACGTCGTTCCTTTTTCCGGCGTGCTACTCACCTCGACCTTGCCGTTATGTTTATCGATAATGCTTTTCGCGATGGAAAGGCCCAACCCGTACCCGTGCACCTGGTTTTTCGTCCTGGAAGCGTCTGCCCGGTAAAACCTGTTGAAGATATAGGGTAGTTCGCCGGCCCTGATGCCGATTCCGGAGTCTTGTACGGTAATAACCACCTTGTTCTTCCTAACGGCTGCCGCAACATTGACTTTTGAATTTTCCGGGCTGTACTTGACGGCGTTGTCCAAAAATATGGTAAAAAGCTTGACCAATCCGTCTTTATCGGCTTCGAGTGAGATGTCCTGCACGTCGCTCAGGATTTGAATGCTCTTTGCTTCGGCAAGCGGCTGTATTTTAACGGCGGCCTCGGCAAAGGCCTCCGCCAGGCTGACTTCCTCAAAGTCGCGGCTGTCGCGGTCTTTTTGGTACCGGCTGAGTGCCAGGAGGTGGTCGGACAGGAATTGCAGTCTGTCTATCTCTTCAAGGTTGCTTTGCAGCAGGTCTTTCGCCTGGTCTTTGTCGAAGCTTTGATCGCGGAGCGCCACCTCGATTTCCGTCTTCATAGCGGTCAAGGGCGTGCGTAACTCGTGCGAAGCGTCGGCCGTGAACCTTTTTTGTTCGTTTAACATCTCCTCAATGGGCTTAAGGGTTCTCCCGGCCAAGAAATAGCCGGCAAACCCGGAAAGCGTCAGCAAGCCGAGATTGATAAAAACCAGTTGTAGCGCTATTCTCCTTTTTGTCTCCGCGAACACTTGGGGATCAAAAACCGGCGTGTGAGGGGGTATCGCTCGTGCGCCCGAACGCCTTTCCATAAAAGAGGGTGGAAGCGCATTTTCACCCGGCGCCCGCGCTTTTTCCCTTTCTATGACGGCGCGTAATGCTTGAAGGCCGAGGCCTCTCCTAACCTCAAACGTTAAGCCGCTGTAAGCCACCAGGCTGAACAAAACGCCGATGACCGTGATAATGAGCAGGTACCAGGCGGTTAACTTAAGCCGCGCGGCGCGAAACATCTACTTGCGCCTCCCTATTTTGTAGCCGAAGCCGCGCACGGTATGTATTAAGGGAGGCTTGTCCTTGAACGGCCGATCGATTTTGTTTCTCAAGTACCCTATGTAAACCTCTACCGTATTCGGCAGGACATCGGCGTCATAGTCCCAGACGTGATTGATAATCTGGTCCTTGGTAAGGGTTCTGCCTTGGTTTCGCAACAGGTATTCCAGGAGGGCGAATTCCTTTTTGGACAGCTCGATAGGTTTGTTGGCCCGTTTTACCTCAAAGGTCAACGTGTCCAGGCTTAAATCCTCAACGGTTAAAACAGAGCCGATGCTGTTTCTGGGCCTTCTGGTCAGCGCCTTGACCCGGGCCAGCAACTCGGCGAAAGCGAAGGGCTTAACCAGATAATCGTCCGCGCCGGCGTTCAACCCCTCGACTTTATCGTTCAACTGGCCCTTCGCCGTTAGCATAAGGATAGGCGTGTGTACCTGATTTGCCCGCAGCTGTTTGCAAACCTCGATCCCGTCCAGTTTCGGCAGCATCAGATCCAAAATGATGACGTCGTAGTCCTCGTTTAAAGCGAGGTCAAACCCGGACTCTCCGTCATATGCGGCGTCAACCGCGTATGCCTCTTGTTCCAGGCCCTTTTTTATGGAGTTGGCTATTTTGTGTTCGTCTTCGACAACCAAGACCCTCATTTGCTCAGCATTATATCAGGAGCAAGCTGAGAAACAACTGAGAAAAACTGGGGCATTCGCTTTGAAAACACTTTTAGCGCCGGCATGGAAGCACCGGCCCCGAACCACGATTACGCCTCATTCATTTCCTTGATCAATGCGTTGGAGCTGAGACTCATATTGTCGGCTTCCCTGATCCTTATTGGCGTATATAACGATAAATTCAGCGGCGGCCGAAAACCCTCCACTGGAATGATATGTTAGGAACCTATTGCCTCTTTATTCTTTCTCTCCAATACCCTCAATCCTGACGCTCGAGACTAATAATATATCGCTGCTTCCAGTATTTCTTGTTCGGCTTCCGGGAGGAAAACGACAGATTTCATTTTAATTTTGAGCGCGCCTCTTTAAATACCAATTCAGCAGGTTTTGCTTTGACTCTTCCTTCTTTGTATGCTATATAACGGCGCTCCGCCTCTTCAATCCATAACCTTTCTGCTTCTGGGTCTTCTTCATCGTCTAAACTGCTTATAAGGCGCTCCGCAAGCAGAGCTCGTTCATTGGGCGCAAGCCGCAGAGCTTCTTCCTCTATTTCTTTTAGTTTAGATAACATATAAAACGCCCTCCATTGCTTTTATCTTAATGTTACAGAGATACACAGGCTAACGCAAGGGGTTTCGGTTTCTAAAAGCGCGGCGGCTGCAACGAGATGTCAGGCTAGTCCGTGACCTTCTCAACCTGAGTCGGCCAAGCTCCGCGCCCATTGCCACCCTTGAACATGATGCGGCAGTTTGGCTGTATGGACGAGATCACGAACTCCTCGGTCCACTCGCGCGTCATTCCATCCAGCTCAATTCGGTGACGCACTCTAACTGTCTCACCGGGCTTGAGTTGCAGCTTCTCTAGTGCAGCTTGGTTCCGCACGAACAACTCATCAGCAATCTTGGCGGATGCTACCAGAGAAGAATCCTTACTCACGTTCAGCCCGAGTGCTCTTGCGAAATCGATCTGCCGCTCGGAAGCAGGATACGCTGCCGCCTTAGACAGAATCGCTGGCCCAACGACGGTGTGGATCCGAGCAGCGGCAACTCCACGGGTATCGTGACTGATGTCGATCCCGAGAGTAGCCGCAATCTGCTTCTGAAACGCGGTCGGCTCTTCCAATCCCATTTAACACACCTCAAGAGGCCCAACGGTTGGGCTCAGCCGCCGCTTTTAGCCGTTCGCTGCAGCGGGTGTTGGGCGCAATTTAACTGTGTTCTATCCCGGCCTGAAACACTGTGGACATTTGCGCGATCTGCCGAGGTATCAAGGCCGGATCACGGCAGACAGCGAAATCCCACGCCCCAAGGCGACCCCAGTTGTTGATCGCTGTAACCCAGCGCCTTGCGGCCTGATACTTAGCCCTGTCTTGATCGTCCTCCTCACCCTTAATTTCAAGAATCAGCGTCTTTCCGCTCCCGAGACGAACAATGTAATCCGGCTCAAAGTGGTGCTGAACCCCTTCGTACTCGTAGGGGATTAACAGAAAAGGACGGTCGTTTCTCACGTAGCAGAACACGTGATCGGTCTGTTGCTCCAGATAAAAGGCGGCGGTCTGTTCCCAGGAACTATCGAGCACTACAGCGTTGACGTGCGACCGCTGCGTGCTGTGCACATTCCGCTTGGTCGTGAAGTTAACGTCCGCCGTCGTGCCTATGGGCTTGTAACGGTTGAGAATCGGCAGAATCGGCATCTCGCCTTCCTGTTCGTCCGGGACAATTGCGTCCAGAAGCCTTTCCTTGATGCGGCGGACATACTTCTCAAGACCAAGTTCGCAAGGGTGCGCGCTGCGAAAGTCCACCTTGTTGCTAACGTATTTGCGTACAATCTTTAGAACTTGCGGAAACAACTGATGACGCGCAAGGCCGCGCGTCCGGGCCGTGCCTTTGACCGGCGCCTGGGAACCCTCGCCGACCAGTGTCGCGACAATCTGCCGGGAGATTTCAAACTCGATCTCTTGCAGGTGGTGTCGCGCGTAGTATTCTGAGCGATTATGCTCGACGTATTCGCCGATTCCGCCGCCTCGCGCCCCGCCTTCAAGGTGGTCTGTGATAATTCGAACGAACGTCGCCGTGGGCGTCTTTTCCGGCTCAATTACAAGGCGCTCAAGTTGCGCGAAGTCGGCTTTGATCGAGGGTTTACGCAGCGCGTAAACGTAGCCTTCAACGTTCGGGAAGCGAATCTCGTAAGCGGCCCGTTCCGGCAGCGCATACACATGATTGACGGGACGATCTGCCGGGGTCCGAGAGGGCTTGCCCTTGTAAGGAATTACAGAAAACGGGATGCCGTAAACATCAACGTATTCTTCCGGTAAGAGTTCAGTTTCCGGGTCGGGCGTGTAGTTCATCCGGCGGAGACCACGACCGACGACCTGCTCGCAAAGCAGTTGGCTGCCGAAAGCGCGGACGCCGAGAATGTGGGTCACGTTGTTGGCGTCCCATCCTTCGGTCAACATCGACACAGATACCACGCACCGCACGTCTTGACCGGGTTTGCCGGGTTTGCCGACCGTGTTCACGATCTCACGAAGTTCCTTTGCCGCCTCGTCGCGTGTTGCATCGGGGTCATCGCTCTCGATCTTCTCGAGGCGCTTGGTGTCTATGCGGATTGTGTAAAGCTGTCCCTTATCATTCTGAAAGAGTTCGGGAAAAGAGGTCTTACTCGCTCCGTATGACACGCGCATTTTTGAACGCTTTCGGCGTGATTCAGTCTCTTCCCCGCTGGCGCTAAAATCGTCCGGGATGTCCTCAACCTCGGATTGTCCCGAAATGCTTTCGAAAAAGACCTGGGCAATGTCCGTGTTATCGCAGACCACGATCATGACCGGCGGGGCCTTCAGAGCGGTGTCGCTGGCCTGTTGAACCGCTTCAAAGCTCTTCTTGTACTCGCCGGCCAGTTGCACGAGCGCATCCTGCGCTCGCTCCCAAACCACTTCCGGCTTTGGCCGCCCGCTTGACAGCCGCTGCGCCGGCGCAAGGTCCTTCGTGATATTGCGCCAGAGACGGAAATACTTCGGGTCAGGCTGGCCTGTTGTATCGCTGACGGGCAGGCGCGGAATCTTGGTGATGCCGCTCTCGATAGCGTCCACAAGGCCGAAATCGCTGACGATCCAGGGGAACGGTTCCCCTTCGGGATAGCCGCTGCCCTTGATGTAGAACGGCGTCGCCGAGAGGTCCACGCAGAACTTGATCCCGCAAGCATTGTTGATGCGGTCCAGCCCCTGAACCCAGACCGTCGCCTCCTCGCGCTCTTTCCTCTCCTCCGCGCCGACCGTCTTCGCTTCCTTCTCTGAAATCGGAGCCGGCCGGTACGCGTGATGGCCCTCGTCGTTCAGCACCATGAGCGGGCCGCGCTCAAAGAGTTCTCCGAGGCGGTTGCGCGCAAACGCCTCGTCCGTTTCCTCGCCTTTGTTGACTACCCTGTAGCTCCTGCCGCCTTCGCTGTGCTCGGATTCAGGAGCAAAGAAATGCCAGTTCGTAACCAGCACCTTGCCGGTTCTCAAGAGGTCGCGGTACTGCGGTGGAACCAGGTCAAATTGCTTGTAGTAGTCATCGCCCCTGCTGCTGTCGGTCCTCAGGACCTGAAGGCGCTCTTTGATAGTCAGATTCGGACAGCACACTAAAGCGGCGTTCGGAAAGCGCTCATCGCTGGGCACGCGCGCACGGTTGCAGAAAGCCCAGGTAATCAGCATCGCCATAACAACCGTCTTGCCGCTGCCGGTTGCCATCTTGCAGCACATACGCGTCAGGGGCGAATAGTCGGGATCAAAAGGCCGGTCAAACAGCGCTTCAAAATCCGCGTCGGTAAATTCCGGCGTCCAACGCGGCTTGCCCCGGCTGCCGTCCTTGCGGACGCCGCGAATCTCGTTCAGAAAGATGATCGTCTCCGCCGCCTCAAGCTGGCAGAAGAAAAAGCGCCGGGCGCGGTCTTTGCGCCACCAGTGACGCAGCAGGTCTTTGGTGACGTTCGTTGCGCCTTCCCAGTTGGATTGACGCCACCTCTTGACATCCTTTCTGAGTTTGTTGACCAGGACCAGCTCCCGCCGGCCTTCTTCCAACTCCAAGGTCAACTGCCCGCGCCGCGTGTCCGCGTCGGGGAGCTTGTACCAGTACATAGCGGGCCGGCGGCCGGTTTGCTTACCCGCCCGTCCCGTGGTGCGGTCATACTCCCAATACCTGTCCGGCTCGTAATACGGCTTGCAGATGACCGGGCTTTCGACCGGTTGAATCAGCACGGGTTCAGTCATAAGCCACCCCCAGCCTGTGCACCCGCATGACTTCGTTCCCGCGCGGGTCAATCACCTTTACCGCAATCCGCTTGTGCGGTCCGAGCGGAAACGGCAGCGAGACCGTACCGGAGAGTTTTGCGAGGGCGTCCGCGTCCAGCGTGCCGCCCAGCGCCTTGCCTATTTTCTCCCAGGCGCTCTTGTCCGGGAAAAACGCCTGACAAACGCAGAAACAGCGCCCGTCGTAGTCACTGTCGAGAAACCACGCCGCGACCTTCTCCGCCCCGGTTGAACGCACCGCGTTTGTTACCGGGTCGTAAATGTCCACTCCCTCCATGTGTACGATAAACTGGCCGTCTTCTTGTTTTTCAACGCGTGTTCGGGGTGAACCGGAAACCGTGAAAAGCTGGCTTGAAACGGTCGTCTTCAAGAGATCCCCCATGTTCACGTCCGGGCGAATCTGCGCCATGTGAATCCGCAGTTTTGGATCGGGGTCCTCCTGAATGGCTGCCTGTGCCGCGCCGTCGAAGCTGAACGCAGCAAAGACCAGGTCGTCGAATCCCCGCCGAGCGGCGATACGGATGCCGTCCTCCACCATCGGCGCAATCAGCGGGCCGTACTGCGGACCGAACATGACCGCCACCTGGCGCTCGTCCTCACCTTCGCCCCAGGCGCCTTTGGCGTGGAGAATGGAGCCGTCGGCCAAGGCTTCCAGTGTACCGAATTTCATGACCTTGTTATCGGGGAAGCGCACCCCGTCCTCGCGCAATAGCCGTATCATGCGGTCAAGATAGGCTTCGGCGTTTTGTGATTCCGTTTCGACGGGGCTTCCACCCTCGCTGAACGTCTGAAGCGTTTCCGGCGCTCCGGCAATCGGTGATTCCTCCGGCTCCTCGTCGTCAATGCTCTCCTCGGCGGGGATGACTCCTTCGACCGTGAACGGGCCCGAAACCCGCACTTTGGAACGGTCGATGAAGGGCTGGTCCACCAACTCCTCCTGGTCCGCCCGCGCGCTGATGCATGCATTCACCTCGTCCATCTTCTGCCGCCAGGCCTGCCGGTAATCGGTCAACGCCTTCCTTAGCTCCTCCGGCCAGTCGGGGTCGGTGTCGAACGGGACCTCCCAATCCTTCCATTCCTTCTCCGGGAGCTTCCAGCGGCGTTCGTCGGCATCGGTGACGGCTCTTTTGCCCTCTGCGCGAATTTTTTGGTGAAGCTTGAGTAGGAGCTTTTGCCGGAGGTCTCTCGTGACGGTGTTTGCCAAAGCCTCGTTCAGAGCCGCCAGCTTTAACGCAAGCACCGGCTCCCACCTTTCGAAAATCGGGTCAAGCGCCTGATTCTGCGCGATGCTCTTCAGCGTTATGTGCGGCACGGTCTTGCAGTCGAGGGTGCAAGTGCCCTGCATCTTGCCCTCCGGGTCGGTCAGCCAGGGGCCGTCCGGATTGCGCTGGACATCCTCGGCACTCGTGGGCCGGAGCCTGTAGTAATCGAACTTCGCCGTAAGCAACCGCTGGCGGGCGATCGCAATCGCGACGCGGCTCACATCAATCGTAATCCACCTTCGCCCCCACTGCTCGGCCACATACGCCGTCGTCCCGCTGCCGCAGGTCGGATCAAGTACAAGGTCGCCGGGATCGGTGGTCATTAAAATACAGCGTTCGATAACTTTAACAGCCGTCTGAACAGTATATATCTTCTCGTCTCCGAAACTGGATAGTGCGACGTCCGGCCAATTATTACCTATGAGGTTTACGGGGAAGTCTTTGAAATATCGCTTGTAACGGATACTGTTACCTGAAACCACAATTCGATCAGAGCCTGCGATTCTTGAAAGACCTTGTATACTGGTCGACCAATAACGTTGTTTGGGGACAAATGTGCGCCCCTGAAAAATAAAGGGCGGAGAACTGTAATAGTGTGAAGATGTTAAATCGCTTGTTGTGCTCTCGTCATTATTTACTTCTTTTGGTTTGAATATATTTCGAAATTTTGTTGTCTGCCTATTTTTTCCATACCAGAGCAGGTAATCGGTTACGGTCGATAAGAAATCGTCAGGTTGGGGACTTCGCTTCAGAACGACGATTACATTAATGAAGTTTTCAACACCAAATATTTCATCGAGAAGCGACCGAACCCTGTGCAAATTCTCATCGCTTATCTGCACAAAAATAGTCCCGGTATCAGCCAGCAGTTCCTTACACAGAAGGAGCCGGTCGCGAAGATAGGAGAGGTATGAGTGAACGCCGAGGGTCCACGTGTCGCGGTATGCTTTGACCATTTCCGGCTCGCG
>QZIW01000052.1 GCA_003604985.1 Ammonifex sp. | reverse complement strand
CTCCTCGTCGAGCGTCTGTCGGAGGAGGCGAAGAAGATCAGGATCGGCAACGGAATGAGCGAGGGCGTCCAGCTCGGCCCGCTCGTCAGCCGACCGCAATACGACAAGGTGATGAGCTACATCGAGACCGGCAAGCAGGAGGCCTCTCTCGTCTGCGGCGGCGGGCGCCCCGCGGGCTTCAACGCCGGCTATTTCGTCGAGCCAACCATCTTCGCAGGCGTCCCGCCCGAGGCGCGCATCTCCTCCAGAGCCGCGCCCGGAGCGTACCCCCGCCGTGGAAACTCGGCCTTCGTCAAGGCGTCGAAGACCTCGCACGCCGCGACGACTCGCGCCAAGAGCGGTATCGCCTCGCCCTTCAGGCCGTCAGGATACCCTGAGCCGTCCCACCGCTCGTGGTGGTGCCTGACGATAAGCGCGACCTCTTGCATCGACTCCACGGCGGCCAGCATATCCGCGCCCAAAACGGGGTGCCGCTCGATCATCGCGCGCTCTTCTTCCGTCAGCGGCCCCTTCTTTCGCAGCACCGACGGCCCAACGCTCAGCTTCCCGATGTCGTGGAACTTTCCCGCGAGTTCGGCAAGCCGCACCTCCCGGGAAGAAAGTCCCGTCTGTACAGCCACCGCGCGGGCTAGCTCGGCTACGCGCCTGGAATGAAAGGCCAGGCCGGGGTCGAGGCCGTCTATTAAGCCTAAAAGCGCCGTGAACACAGCTTCAGCCTCATCCAAAGTGGTTTCCCCGTCAAGCCTGACCAGAACCGAAGTGAGTTTCGCGGAGAAGCTCTTGCCGTTTGACTTATTTGCGTACATCCTTTCGTCGGCCCGAGCCAGAAGCAGCCCGGCGTCGTTTACGTCACGGGGGTAGGCCGCAGCGCCCCATCCCACCGTTACCCTCCCGCTGGAGTACCGGGCGGCGGCGTCGTTTTCCAGGCGGAGGTCTCCTGCGACGCCCCGGGCGAAACGCTCCGCCGCGTCATAATCGGCGCCGGGCAAAAGCGCGGCAAATTCGTCCCCTCCCAAACGCGCAGGAACCGCCCCGGGATAGTGGGCGCTTGCATTGGTAAGCACCGAAGAGAAAAGCAAGAGCACCTCATCGCCGGCGGCGTGTCCGTGCCGGTCGTTGACCTGTTTCAGGTCGTTCAGGTCAAAGCAGGCTACCGCCACCTTTTCTCCCTGGGAGACTATCTCACCCAGGCGGCGGTGGAACTCCCGGTGGTTGAAAAGCCCCGTCATGCTGTCCGTTACCGCTAACCGTATGAGAGCGCTCTTTTCGCGCTCTTGAGCGTCTTGCGTGCGGGATACCAGTCTGTTAAATGCTTCAATAACAGATTGCAGTTCCTGAAAAGGAATCTCCGCCGCATCGACCGACACGAGCCCGTTTTCCGCGCCGATTTGCTTCAGGCGCTCCGCCAGCTTTTTCCCGAGGTCGCCGAGGTTTTTCGTTAACAGGAACGCTATGCCTATCGCTAACGCAGAAGCCAGTATGATGGAACCTGCCCATGCCGCCGGACCAAAGAACGGTGAAAGAAACGCCGAACCTAATGCGCCGACACCCGAAGCCGTGACGACCGCCGCCGCCACAGCGACTTGAATCTGCTTCACCAGGCTTACCGTCCGCACAGGAAGCTTTCGAGTCGGAACTCCACTCAACTTAATCACCTCAAAAAAAACCCGGGCGTCCTGGAAGAGAACGCCCGGTGGGCCAACATCTTTGTTTTTTTCTTTTTATTCAGGGTAATTGGGCGGGTAAACGCTGCCGTTGTAGTAATACCGCCAATAAGTTGCTCCGGTTGCTGCTTCCCAAGGCGTTAAAGAGATCGTTCTTGCTTGATTACCGGAGTTGAGGAACGTCCCCAACAACTCATCGTTCCCCGTAAGTATCATCCCTCCGGTCGGAGAACTTGTACCGAAATACGAATAGAGACCCCAGTCGGTGGGAGAATACGATCCGTATCTCGTTTTGAAACCTATGGTTTCGCGGTTGAGATAATTGTCCCAACCATAACTATCCCAAGAACTCTTCCATACATAACGACGGTGGATCAGGTACCGCTGCGCGCCCGTGACTACTCCACCTTGGCCGGTCTCGAACGATTTGTTTATTCTAAAGTAAGGGCCCCAACTATTGCCTACGAAAGCGATCTCGCCCTGCCAGCATAGCTGCGGCACGACCTTAGCGACAATCTCGTTAAGTGTGTTCTGCAGCGCCGTGTTCCATGTGCTCTCTCCAGAACGCCGGGACCGCCAGAAATTAATTGCCGCTGAATTATCGGCGTCATTCAACTTCGTCTCACCGGCACTCAGGCTCAAAACATTCTGGGAAACGTTAAAGATAGAATCAACGTTTATGGTGTTTACTTTATTGGTATCCGCCAACGAGACAAGCTGTGCGGAAAGCGACGGCGCGTTAGGCCAATAGGCGTCGACCGCACCGTAATTCTTGTACCAAGCCACCGGACATTCCATCGGGTTGCTGGCTGTAATGGCATGGGTGTAATTGACGGTTACGTTCCACTGCGCCGGCCAATTTGGCGAGTTGTCTCCACCCGTGTTCCATTCATTGCTCTTATAGTCGCTTACCAATTCCCATCCGCTGCCGGGTGTCCACTTCCACTTTTTTATACAATGCCACGTTTTGATGTAATTCGTATCGTAATAAGAGCACGTGGCGTTGATCTCCACCGGACGGGTAGCCGTGTTTACCACGGGCCGCTGTTGCACGCTCACGCGCAGCAAATAACCGGGCACAACGTCCTTTTTCAGCACACCGCAGTCGCCCTGCGTGGGAATAAACGCGTACCTTTCGACGAACATCGGCTCCGCCTTAAACACCGGCAGGTAGCGCATCCAATCGTCGGGGTCGTAATACCTGGGATCCGTGCCATAATTCGAGATATACGTACCCCTGCCTATCTGGACATATACGTCACCGTTGTACGAAATAGCCGTGCAATTCTCTTCCCGGCTTACCTGCGAATAATCCAGCAAAACCGGCGCCGGTAACTCTGTGCCGTAACTTGTGGGTCCAGCGGTGGTATACAACCAACCCCCCCAGCGGCTGTTCGACCACCAGTATTGGGAGCCCGGCGGACGAGGAACGTTGCTGGGCGAAACGGGTTCGAGACATTTAAAGGTCACTGTAAAAGGTGGGTTTCGAGGCCAACTTGTTCCGTAGTTTTGACCGGTTTCCCCGTTTACGTGTATTTGATCTCCATTCCACGCAGACCAGAAGGGTACTTCGGTAAACCCCCATCCCTTAAAGAGTCTCGTAAGGGTAGTTATTGCATTGCTTCTGGCCGCATTCATCACCTTTTGCCAGTCCGCATCGGACATGTACCAGGGTTTTTCCATGTACAGAAAATGCAAATTGGTAACTGTCCAACTATCGGTGTTGGGGTCATATTCGATATCCCCCTGGACATGAGGCCACTCGCGTCCTCCGTAATAGCCATAGTAGTAATTTTGCTTATAAGGATCATACGACCAGCAATAAAATGTATACGCCAAACGCATCGGGATCAGCGGGTATACCGTAGGGTTTGTGCCGTCCCACCTGACGTATGGCTTATAGTAGCCGCCGCCGAGTTCCGCGGGGTACCGAGGGTCGGTGATCCCTCCGATTGACGTGTAGTACCATGCGGTCGAGTACCCTTGGCGCCAAGATGCCGAACTCCAGAAATAGCCCATTTCGTTTGCTAACCAATTATAGTTTGTCGGCTTGCCCCTGTTGACCAGAACAAACTTGGTCTCGTTGGGCCCAAGGGAAACGGTTACGTTTTGCTTGCTTATCCTGCTCGAGTTCCACCCGGTTGTCCATTGATATATATTTACGTTCAGCGACCCGCTCACCGCGAACGGGTTCGGGTTCTTCACGGTCGCGATCATCAGCCAGTAATCGGGGTTCGAGCCGGGCGCCAGTTGCGCAAACGAATAACTCATGGGCCAGCCGAAGCGGTTGTCCGTCTTTCGCCTAAGTTCTCCTGTCTGCCTGTAGTGGGCCCAATCGTAGGTAGTCGACGTCGCGATATTGGGCATCGTAAGGTCGACCTGCAACGGCTTGACCTCTTTGGGGTTGTCCCAATCAATTATCTTTTTGTATTCGTACCGGTCCAGCATTTCGATTTCGGTCTCCACGTACTGTCCCTGGTTAACGTACGCGATACCCTTCCTGTCCGCATCCTTCACCGGCTCGTCTGTGCTCGGATCGCAAACGATCAAGACCTGGTGCCCGCCCACGTCCGTCCAGTAGCCGTAGACGCTTATGGGCGGGGTGTCGGGATTGTTATCCGCGTCCACCTGCACCCACTGGCATGGGGGATGGATGGAAGCAACCGCAGGCGAAAGCACACCTGCAGCAACAAAGATGGCGAACAGCGCCGCCGTGAAGATAGAAATTACACGCTTGAACATCCGGCATCACACTCCTTTGTCTCATTCGAGGGCCTAAAATATTCCCCGAGGGGGTCAACTACGGTTACCTTTAAAAGATCCAGTTCGGCAGGAAAAAAGTATGCCGCAAGCATTTCGGCGTTCTTGATTTCACTTCCGTCAGCCATAATTGCCATCAATCTCCTTTCTGTCCGGCACTCTCCGAAACGCCGCGCCCCTCTTCCAATCGGCGGAGGAATGCCCCGATCCGGTGGTCTTTGATAACGACGAAGCTCGGCGCAAACCTCGCCGGCAGTTGAAGCACAGCGAAACGTGCCCCCTGCCGAGGGCGACAAGGAACAGACTTTAAAGCGCCATTTGCCTTCATTGATCAACACTTGGAGCCTCCTTAACAGCCGCGCCCTGTCTTCAGGCCTGTTCACGCCATGTCCGCCTTTGTCAGCGAAAACTCGAATTGTTTCCGCCAAAGCGATCACCTCCTGAAAAAGAAAAGGCCGGACGAAATGTCCAGCCTTCTCTCATCACTTAATCCCCCGGCGCTGACGGCGGGGAGTTAGGCGCCAGCGCTGAAGCAGGAATTGGTTAACAAGTGTCCAATTAATCAGGCTATGGAAAATTTCGAGGTTAAACAAATAAGTTTTCTGTGGGGTTCTCTAGGATTATGTTTTATTCCCGATGCAAAACTTTTCTTGTGTGATCTATCAAAGACTTTACTTAGCGGGAAAACTATCCACCGCATTTTAAATTTTGGATTCTCTGTGACGACCGAAGGGAAAATCCGGAAAGAGTTTTTGTCCCTTCAGATAACCATAACCGACTCCAAACCCGAGGTATCTTTTGAAATTTCTTTCCCTTTTGATAATATTTGGGCGCTGCCGCGATTCCTTAAAATGAAAGATGTGCTTCTTGTAGCAGATTCTGCAACATGGAGCATGTTGCTTTCTGGCAACGAAGCAACTCCTCTTGAACTTATTAAAAACTCGTTTTCTATCAAGGACGGCCTCGGTGAAGCCTTTCACGAATTTTGTCACTGGTTGAAGTACAGCAAAACTTGTCCCCTGGCGGATTCGACAAGGAATAGACTTCGAGATACCCTTTTTCCCCGTTGATCCGCGATTTAAGAGACTCCAGCACCCGAAGCATATCTGCCAGACTGGTCCGGCCGTACCCGCCCTTGTCGGCGAAAATCCGAAACCTCTCTGCCAAAGCGATTACCCCCTCTCTAAAAAAGAGAGGCCAGGCTGCACCTGACCTTCTTGTTTACTCTAATCCCCCGGCGCCGACGGCGGGGAGTTCGGCGCCAGCCGCACCACGATCTTACCGTCCGCTTCTTCGAAATAAACCGGCACCTTGACCCATTTGTCCTCCCACACATATTGCTTCTCCTTCCGGTATACGGGCACGTTTTCTTCTTTCAGCGGCGGAAACCACACGGATTCGCTCCCCTGTGTAGGCTGCGGCTCGCGCGGCGGCGCCTGGCTCACGCCGATTATCAGGTCTTTTCTGTTGTTTTCGTACGTCACTTCGTCGTACTTCCCGTCGAACTTCTCGGTCTTCCAGCCCGTCGAGGGGTCGTTGCCGTTGTTGTAGTAATCGACCGTCGCGATCAGGGTGTAACTACCCGCGCCCCAGCCGAAGGAGCCGAAGTCTTTTGTCACAGACCCTTTTGGGCTGAAGTAGGCGTACTCGCTGCCCTGGTCGTAGAGCCGCTTCTGGCTTGCGTCGTAACGGTAAAGCCTGATCGTGGCAAAGCCTGAAACGTCGAAGCCGCTCTGGAAGGTCGCCCGGACGTAATAGGACTTGCCTTCCTCCAAGGTGGCGCCGACGGGGTTCTTGTCCTGGTCAAGCACCTTAATGTCGGTCACGGACAGGTCGTTTGCCCCTATCTGCACGGGTGGAGGCTGCACCGGCGCTCCCGCGGCCCCCTTACTTACCATGTTGTCCGTGTAAAGGGTTTCCTTACGGCCGGCTGCTCCGTAGAGCACGTACTGCCCGGTGTTCGGGTTCTTTACCGCCAGCGGCTCCTCGACCCAGGAACCGCCCTGGTAGTGCATATTGACCGTTACTATAATGTCGTAACCTTGGGACGAAGCCGGGCAGGAGAACTTCCAGAAGCCCAGGCTGTTAGCGTCCCAAGGTGTGCCCATTTTAATTTCCTTCTGGTCCACCAGGACCGGTTGCTTGCCCTTCTCTTGAACGTAGGCGCGCAGTTGCGCTTTGGGGACCTCCCAAGGTGTCTGGTTAATCCAGTTGACCGACCAAACCTCCTTGTCTCCCGCTTTCTTGGCCGCCTGCTCCAGGGTGAGGCCCGTTACAGCCAAATTGTGCGGGTAGGAGACCATCACCTGGCCGTAGCCGAGCAGCTGCTCGGTGCTCCACGCGACGGACCTGGCCCCGTCCGGCCTGGTCAGCTCCGTCCAGCCGGCCTCGATGGTGTCGTTGCCCACCGCGCCCGGCACGTGGGGCAACCGCGCTTTGGCGTAGGCGAAATACTTGCCGTCCCAGGTGACGTCCGCAGGAAAACTCGGCCTGGGGCCGGAGTTGTCCGCCGGAAAGACGGCGGGGTTTTGCTTCGTGCCGTCGGAGGTCTTATAGGCCCCGACGGACTTGGTATAGCCGTCCGCGTACTCATTTCTGGTCAGCCGGATGCCCTGGATATACTTCGTAAACTCGGGCTTGAGGAAGAGGACCTTTTCGCCCCAGCTCCCGCCCTGGGCGGAGAGCATGTAGTAACCCTTTTCTGTCGGCCAGTGGAACGCTTCGAAGTAGTCCCTCGCCAAGTCCGGAGCCACACTCTGCACTTCAGAGATTACTGCCGCCGAAAGCCCGGTGTTGCGCTCCCCCGGTATGTCGAAGGTAGGCACCTGCATCCAGCCGAAGTAGTGCGTCTGGATGCCGTCGTTTAAATAAAACCGCATCGGGATGCGGTGCGTGTATTCGTGGCCGGAGAAGGGGGATGGGTATCTATCCCACGTTTCCGCAAAAACAATCCCCGCGATGAAAAGAAGTGCCAGCAAAACAAGGAGGACCGCTCTCCTGACGGTCCTCCGCTTGCGTTCATCCGTGCTCTGTTCACTCATAGCGGATCACCTCTTTTTAAGTTTTTAAACGCAAAGTTAGAACACCATTTAAATCCGAACCATCTTCCGCAAGACCCCATAAATACCCAGGAACCTTACCGACCGCATTACCGCTCCAGAACATCCCGTCCTTAATAAACATTGGGTCAATGTCCTTATCGTCCTCCGGCGGCCACCGGTCAAAGAAGGCCCCCCACCAGCCCTTTTCTCCCGCGTAGAAGGCCACGTAGGGCGCTTCGCACTTGATGGAGCTCGCCGCGTGCCCCGCGCCGCCCCTGACGATGAAGCCGCCCCGCACGGGGTCGAAGAGCATCGCGCTTTCGGGGATACCCCACAGTTTTAGATATTCAGCAGCGTCGAGCTTGAACCCCTGGACGCTGACTGCCGCAGGCTTCTCCGTCGCCACCTCCACCTTCCTGCCGCCGACGTAAGTCACCGTCGCCTCAGCCTTATCCCTGGGCACCGCGACCTCCTTCACGGTCAAAGGCACCGGCTCCGGCGGCTTCTCCCAGGTCACTACCGTCACGCTGCGCTCCTTGGAATCCCAGAAGGCCAAGGCCCCCAGTGCGGTGCAGACCGCCCGCATCGGGACGAAGACCCTGCCGCCCACCACCTCGGCGGGCTGGTCGAGCTTGCCGTAGGGCCAGCCGTTGACGCTGAACTTCGCTTGGCCTGGAGTGAAGACAACGTAGTCGTACTTCTTATCGTAACCGGGCGTGTTGGTCCACCAGCGCATCAGGGCCGCTTCCCGCTTCGCTGAGTTCCAGTCCACGTCTTCTGCCCTCAACCCTAAAGCATAGCCCGCATACCTGATCGGCAGCAGCGTCCGCCCGTTCTTGACGTACGGCGCAACGTCCATCGTCTGTTTAGTGCCATTCGCCTCGTAAAACTTCTGGCCAATCCAGAACTTCGCCACCCGCACGCCGGGATCGCCGGGGCCAGGAACTTTGGCGAAGGCGAGGGCAGGGAAAAGCAGCAGGGTTGCCGCCGCGAGAAACAGGGTCAGAAACTTGCGCACTGTACCACTCTCCTTTTTCGCAATATTTTACCACTTTGGCCAGGAAACGGGCCTAAAAAACAAAGGAGCAGACCGGCGCGGCAAAAGCGCTTGGCCTGCTCCTTAATAGAAAAGCAAGGTTTATATTTTAACAAAAAGCTCCCACTGATTTACCGTATTTATGCCTTCTTAATAACAGGAGCTACAAGCTTCCGGAATTGTTTCTCTATTTCTCGCCGTGCATGATCTCCTTCTGGACTTTCTTTAAGAACCTTTATATACTCTTCAGCGCTAATTTTCCCCGCATAGTAATCCCGGCGGGCAACTTCGGGATCGCAGATTTTTTGGCCATCACAAACCTCCTGTTCGCGGAGCTTGTAAGTCCTATCCATTAGTCTCCCCTCCTTTTATTTAACATTTTATGCTTATCTTCAAGGATCTGATGCAGTAACCCCAAGATATTCGCAAAATATCTAATGTAATGCTCGTCATCTTCAGAAAATGAATTCTTGGCTTTTCCATCTATACTTAGAACGCTAATTACCTGTCCATTGGCAATGATAGGAAGACAAGCTAAAGAATCATAGTCCTTGGTGGCTTTAGGGTGTTGCTTAAACAAAGGGTCGGTTTTAATATCACCAGATATTCTCGGTTCGCCTCTTTTGTAAACCCAACCCGCGAAGGAGTCCTCAACTTCAAAAGTGCATTCGCTCAATGCTGTAGGTGAATAACCGGGACCATAGGCCATATATAATTCTTTTCGGTCAACAGTTGGTTGGAAAACACACGCACGATGAAAATTATCTGCGGATTTCGTCAAGATAGTTGAAATACTGGTCAGAATAAAATTATAAAGCTTTGGTTTTTTTTCTTCAAACTCGATAATGTTATTAAGATTTAAAATATCCTTGAGTCCACGGACAATTCCGTCAATAATGCCTAATATCAGCTTTTTTTTGTTCGGTTATTATATTAAGCTGGTCAAACTGCTTTGCAGCTTCGTGTAACTGTTTTTCTAATTCAACCCGTCGAGGGTTAACGGTGCGTTTAAACCCGAGAAAACTAACATCGTCGCCGCGGTTCCAATGTTTCCAGCTTAACCAGGTATGGAAGCCCACTAAAAAAATGGCTATGAATATTATTGTTCCTACAATCCAACGGCGACAAACAGGATCATCGAAGATGATTGTTACTATATCTCCTAAATTTACATCGACAAATGACAAAGGATTTGCCCCTTTCCAACAAAAGGTTACATGGTACGAGGAGAAAATCCTGGCACTTTTCGTGTATACATGTCGACAAATTTCGCCAGAACCTCTGTCATAGGGGAATCACTTCGTGCGAGATTCCTGGGGTTCCCCGATCAATATTTCCACCTTTTCCACCCGCTCGTCAAGGCGGAGCCAGACCAGCTTCTTTTCTCCATTTTCGCCGCCTGCACAACCTTTGGTGGGGGAGGTCTGCTCCTCCAAAAAGAGAAGATTCGGTAGGAAAACCGTAAATCGATTTGAGGGAGGTTAAGAGTGTGGCCTGTGAGATTAGTATATACCGTACCGTATTCAGCTTGTTAAAGAAGCTTCGCGGAAGTTTAAAGGTCCCTATGCAGACAGCCCCGGAGCCGTATCAAAGATTATGAGGCAGTACCTTTCCGGAGCCGACAGAGAACACTTCGTTGTCTTACTACTAAATGTAAAGCTTCAGGTCACTGGCATAAACACCGTCAGTATAGGCATTTAAATAACACCTGTGTTCATCCCCGAGGTATTTAAGCCTGCCATCTTAGCCAACGCCAGTTCGGTTATTCTCGTGCACAACCATCCATCCGGGGATACAAATCCAAGCGAAACGGATATTTTGATAACCAAACGTTTAAGAGACGCCGGCGAAATCCTTGGAATCGAGGTGGTGGACCATGTCATTATCGGCAAAGGTGGTCATACCAGCTTAAAGACTATCGGATTGTTGGGAGAAAAATAACCTAGGCAGTTTAACGCCATCCAAAGGGCGGGGACTTTGACCCCGCCTTTTCTATATAGAGCTCGAGTTGCCGGTCTAGCGTTATCGTGTCAATAGCGTAGTATTTTGCTGGTGCAGGAAAAGGGTTTTGTGAATCCACAAAAAGGAATTACTGTTCATTTGTTGAACCCTGGGGGAAAGAGGTGTGTCATGGCTGATAATAACCAATCCCATACCCGGTCCTGGCTGGTTGAAGTCCTTTCGTGCATATTTTTAGTGTTCGAAAATATATCCGCTTACACATGGATAATTCGCTGTGTAAAACGCCATTGGTTAAAGGAAAAACGCCAGAGAGGCTGGATAGCAGAGGTATATGTATCATTAATAAATTTACCATTGTCCATAATAGCTTTTTTCTTTTTTCCTGCAATTGCATGGTGGGGTTTATATCGATCTTTTTTTGAAATTTGGACTAACCAAATTAACTTTTTGTTTTTTGACGAACACAGAGAAAGACTGAAAAACCCTACAAAAAGGCCTCCAATTAGAAGCTTTAAGCGTGCAATCTTTTTGGTATTTATCAGTTATATTGAAATAGTTTTTTGGTTCGCCGCAGCATATAAACTTATCCCCGGTGCATTTCAGTTTGACCAAACATTCCTCAATTATTGGACATGTGAAAACTTGGGTTATTGGTGGTCACAATTAGGTTTGTTTTATTCAAGTTTTTTAAACACAATAACCTTTGGGACCGCTTTAATAATAACCCCAAAAACGATTTGGGGAGCCGTGTTTTTGCTTTCACAAGCCCTTATCAGCTTTTTAATGGTTATGATTATCTTGGTAAGCTTTATCAACCTTTTACCCGAGAGAATAAGCGATGATCCTACAGAAGGCGATTTGTCGACTAAGCCCCCTTCGGCCCAACCTTAACTTCGACCTTCTATTCCTCTTTACTCCTGACCCTCACCACCTCGACCGAGCCCCGCTTGACCGCATAAGGTTAAGATCATTCCGTTGAAACTACCAACGTGATAGATTTGGAATTCTTTGCAGGAATATGGCTTTGTTTGGCGAAGATTCTTACCATATCTTTCCTCGGAAGGAGGTGCTTCAGATTATCGGACGGCGATTCCGATCCGTTACCGCCCTTCTAGTTCTTGTTTCGCTGGTCGCCCTGTTCGTTACCGCTTGCGGAGATACCCCGACCACCGCCCCGCTAAGCAACGAAATCCAGGATACTACCCAGCCCGAGATAACGCAGGAGACTACGCAACCACAACCTGAGGCTCCAACTGTGCAACCCCAACCTCAGCAGGTGACTCCTGAACCCGTTCCTACTCCGAAGCCTTCCACAGATAAGTTCGTAGGTAGTGCTAAGAGTGACAAATATCATTACCCGTCCTGCCAATGGGCGAAGAGGATCAAGCCAGAGAACGAAGTATGGTTCTCGTCTACCCAAGAAGCCGGGGCAGCGGGGTACATACCTTGTAAGGTGTGTAGTCCTCCTTATTGAACTGGGGGAATAAGGCTTGAGTGATTGGGGTTTCATATGCTCTATTAGGAAAGGGGTAAAAAAATTGAGCCGGATTCGTTTGAAGATAGTAATTCTGTTAACGTGCTTAGTGTTTTTACTAGTTGGTTGCCCGTTACCCATTGGAGCCAGTGAGTTTGAAGCCGTTTATCTATTAAAAGTAATGGATTACGACGACAAAGCCATAATAGTGCGTAGCAATGACGGGATGTACTTAATCGAATACGGAGTTGGCGTACCGTCCCTATGGCTTTACGAGGGCAGGATTGTTTATATTTATTCTCCAGGGATCTTTGCCGGTGTTGGTTCCAGGATAATAATCCCGAGCAGAGACCAAGATGCTCGGATTTGGGATTCGGAATACATCGGCCTTTATGATTACTATGTTCCTACATTGCCGGCACCTAACAGTTATATTCAACCCACTCCTGTACCACCCGCATCTACGCCACCCACAACCGGGCCAGCGCCCCAAGTCCTCGCAGATTTAAAAACAAAAAGAATAAAAGGGACATACCAAGTGGGGATTAAAACCGGCTACATGTTTTACGGACCTTCAGCTAAAACTCGAGTGCGAAAAACACTTCAAAAAGGAGATTTGGTTTTTGTATACTGCGAAAAACAAGGCTGGTACTGGGCTATCACATGGGATGGAACTAAAGGATATATTTCCAAGAATATTTGTCAGCCGTGTAAGGGGTTTGGGGCAGCATTGTCACACTAAATTCTAATTGGTTGTTCTTCGTCTGAAAGAATTGAGGAGCAAATGAAATCTCGTTTCTTTTTCGTCGTTTTTCTTACTACGAGCATCCTCCTGTTCACGGGTTGCACTAAGAGAGCACCAGCAGTTAACTCTAGTCAGACGGAATGAGCGCATCAACTCAAGCCTGAAGCACAGTCTTAAAATGAACAAGCGGCTGACCCAGCTTTTACGTTCCCGCCCCAAGAGCTTTCTATGATAACATGCACCCCACCCGGGTGGTCGACGGCGACACAATTCACGTGGACATTGCCGGTAAGGATGAAACGGTTCGCTTCATTGGCGTGGATACCCCCGAGACGGTTCACCCTACCCGCGGGGAGGAGCCCTTCGGCCGAGAAGCAAGTATTTACACGAAGGAGCAACTTTCCGGGAAAGACATCTACCTCAAAACGGACATTCAACATCGAGGCAAGTACGGGAGGCTCTTGGCCTACGTCCAGCTTGAGCAACCCGGGCCGATTAACAATGATTCGATCCGGGCCCGGATGTTTCAACGCTCGGCTACTACTGGATGGGTACGCGAAGCTTATGACGATACCGCCGAATGTGAAGTATGTTGATTACTTCCGGGTATACCAGACTGAGGCTCGGGAGGCCGACATAAGGCTTTGGTGGATACCGACGGCCTCCATGGAACCATCAACACCACGTCCCAACCAGTAACTTTTACGGGGTGAGAAGAATGGAGATTAAGACAAACAAGACCGATCTTGCCGCAATAGTCGCTAAAGGAGCCCTCGGACTAATTCCCTGTGTAGGCCCATTGGCTGCAGAGGTCATCGGAACTCTAATCCCCAATCAGCGTTTAGACCGTATCCAGCGGTTTCTTGAAAAACTGGAGGAAAGGGTCAACAAACTCGACCGAGAAAGGGTTGAAAAGAAGTTCCATAACCCTGGGTTCGTAGACTTGTTAGAGGACGGTTTTTACCAGGCTGCAAGAGCATTAACTGAGGAACGCCTAAATCACATCGCTAATCTTGTCGCAAAGGGAATCTCGCAGGAAGAGGCTGAGTACGTCCGATTTAAGAAGATGCTTTCAATTCTCAGTAGCCTGAATGATGTCGAAGTCCTTTTTCTAATCATGTACGGTCGTTGGGAGTTAGGCGACCGGGAATTTATGGAACAGCATAAAGATATCCTTAGCCCCAAGGTTGCCACCATGGGCTCTTCGGAGGACGAGCTAGAAGCAGCTTGGATTCAGGACAGCTACAAAGCGCATCTTGTGGAGTTGGGTCTTCTGCGACCACGGTTTAACCGCCCACGCAAAGGTGAATTACCCGAATTCGATGACAAGACCGGGACGATTAAAGCATCGGGGCACGAACTTACCCCGCTCGGCCGCATGTTACTGAAATACATCGGCCAGCCCACAATTTAAGAGGTATTTCCCTTTGATGTCAACACCAAAAAGGCACCCACAGCGGAGCGTCCTTCTTAACCGAATATTAATCCTTTAGTGATAGCATTCCCGGCAGCGTGATCCCTCATCCCCGTTTAAGCTGATCCAACTGCCAAAGCTGCAAATACTGAAGCTCCTTGATCCGGCGCTTCAGCCGGCGCTGCTCCTGGGAGTCGGTGACCTCCTTAAGCTGGAGTTTAATTGGATTGTGCTGCTCGATCTCCTCCTTGGTGCGGAGGATGGCGGTACGGAGGTCGATATAGTTCAAGTTCAAAGCATTACCTCGTTAAAAGGGCCTCCTAGGATGGTTCTTGGACTAAAACACATAATCCTTTTAGTCAACCACAGATATCTCTCACCCGAGGAGGAAAAAAATGTCGCCCTCACGGAAATAACAAGAGCAATTGAACCAGTCGTTCCGTCATCCTGAAACTCCCTTAGGTGCTCTTTTACCTACGGGTCAACATAAGTCTTTTTTTGGAAATAAACCGTTGTCCAACCTTCCGGTTTTATGGTAGAATTTTATTAACCCTTCCCGTGAATAAAATTGTTGACCAGGGGTAAAAATGCTTATATACTATAAAAGTAAGACTCTCGAAAGGGACTGCAACTCCTACGAAAGATCGCTTAAACGCTGGGGAGAACTTGCACCAAGGATCCATCAAAGGTTGTATGAACTCAAGGCTGCTAATAGCTTAGCAATGATGAGTACTTTACCCCCTGCCCGGTGTCATGAACTAGCTGAAAACCGTAAAGGACAATTTGCTGTAACTCTGCGTGGCCCGTTTCGGTTGGTTTTTGAACCTTACCATAATCCTCTACCACTTAAAAATGATGGCGGAGTCGACATACATAAAGTGACGGCTATTCGGATTCTAGAGGTGGTTAATTACCATGAACGAAAAAGAACTTGACCATTTTCATCCCGATTATACAATACCACCTGGTGTTACCCTTTTAGAAGTCATTGAGTCCCTCGACATGAACCAAGCGGAGCTTGCAAATCGAACTGGTAGACCAGTCAAAACTATTAATGAGATTATTAAAGGAAAGACTGCTATCACACCAGAGACAGCCTTACAATTAGAGCGTGTATTAGGAGTTCCAGCTAGTTTTTGGAATAACCTTGAGCGAAATTACCGAGAAGCTTTAGCGCGTCGGGAAGAAAGAATTCGCTTGGAGAATCAAATAGAATGGCTGAAGCAATTCCCAGTTAGTGCTATGATTAGGAACAAGTGGATTCAAAAACGTAAGGATGATTCGGAGCAACTTCAGGAAGTTCTATCTTTCTTTGGCGTGGTTTCCCCAGAAGCCTGGGAAGTAACATGGTTAACTCCTCAGGCATCCTTTCGAAAGTTCAATTCTTTTAAGATAAACCCTGGGGCAATTGCAGCATGGTTACGAAAAGGCGAAATTGAGGCTCTAAAAATTAAATCTATGCCTTTTAACAAGAATCGTTTTCGAGAAGCCCTTTTTGAAGTACGGAAACTTACAAAGGAACCCATTGAAACCTTTGTGATACGGGCCAAGGAGTTATGTGCCCAAGCTGGAGTGGTTGTGTTATTCATTCAAGAACTGCCTATGTGTCCCGTCAGTGGTGCAGCTCGGTGGTTGAGTCCTGAAAAAGCTCTCATTCAACTGAACATTCGCTACAAGAGTGATGATCATTTGTTTTTTAGTTTCTTCCATGAATCGGGGCATATACTTCGGCATGGGAAACGGGAATTGTTTATAGACACGTTTTCTGAAGAGAATGGACATGACAACCCTGACAAACAGGAAGAAGATGCGAACCGATTTGCCAGGGATTTTTTAATACCTCCTGAAGCTTATAGGAAATTCTGCGCAGCCAACAGGTTTACCTATTCTATTGTATCCGATTTCGCTAGGCAGCTTGGCGTTGCTCCCGGTATTATTGTCGGACGTCTCCAGCATGACAAAATCATACCTTTTAACTACTTAAACAAACTCCGCCGACGCCTCCAATGGGCAAAACCTCAAGAGAACGAAGCTTAGCCCGGAAAGAACTCCGGGCTATACTTTTCTTTTTACATCAGCAAGTGAAGTGGTTCTACTGTTCGTAACCACAAAGAACCGCAAGAGGGAGAATCGTTTCACGGTATTCGTAATAAATAGTCTGCGGGCACCACCCTAACCTAGCAGGTGCCCATTCCCGTTACTTCACCAGCTCCACCGCCTTCTCTACGTCCTCCGGGCTCCGGTCCCGCCGCTCACCGCTGGCCTTTAGGCCCTTGGACGTAACGCCCAGCTTCAGCAGTATCTTGGCCGCCTTATCCGCCTTCTCGTAGTCCTGCTTCTCGATGGCGTTCCAGAGCTCACTGTAATACTCGCCGCGGACTTTAGCGACCGATTGCTTGAACATCCGGGTCCAGGCCGTTCAACTCACAAGCATCGTCAAGCCTGGCCTTGGCAGCGCCAACGTCTTTAGGCAGTAGCCGCTGTAAGAAACTCGGGTCAACGTCAGCCTTAATGAGATCCTCATACACCCGTAGTATTTTCTAAGGGGTCATACCTTTGCTTATTTGGGATGCTCCTCAATTTATTGAGGAGAGGATGTCATAATACGGTATAAAGAGAGACTGTTAACAACAGGGCGAACGCCGCCAGTCTCCCCCTGGAAAATAAGTTCTTCACAAAAACCACCTCCAAAAAGAAAGAGCCGGGCGTATGCCCGGCAAGCCGGAGGTGGGTTCACTTCGGCACAACCTGTACCTTCGCCCCCGGCACAGGCACGGGTTGCCCTCCGTACACCTGCCCGGGCACCACCGGGGCTGGTTCTTCCGACGGCCTGAAGTCCCGGTGCAGTGCCAGCGCCTGACCGTCCTTGACCAAAACATCCACATAATCTCCTACCTTGAAGTGCTCCGTCAGGTCGAGCTTCTGGCCGGGCCGGTTTACGAAGTCCATTCCGACCTGGACGGAGGTGTACTCGTTCGTCCGCAGAGTAACGGTCTTCCCCAGATCGCCGCCACCCTTGTCGACCTTCATGGCAAGGGTATCAGACTCG
>QZIW01000022.1 GCA_003604985.1 Ammonifex sp. | reverse complement strand
CAGAGGAAATCCCTGGCGGAGAAGGCTCACTATAGCCTGCCTCGCGGTGGGACGAATATCACCGGCCGGTCGGTACATTTGGCCAGGGCTCTGGCTCAAATCTACGATAATCTCTATTGGGAGACTACTATCGTAAAGGAGACCGAAGATGGCGTCATTATCGCGGTCTCGGTCTGGGACCCGGAAACCAACAAGAGCGCCAAGGCTGAGGACCTGGTGAAGCGGCTGGTCCAGAAGAAAACCGACAAGGGGACGATATGGGTTACGGCGGACGAAATGAGGATGCGCGAGGTTATCAACCGGCGCGCGGCATTTCTTCTTCGTAACTGTCTCTTCTCGATTCTGCCTCCCGACCTGGTAGAGGATGTTGGAGCTCAATGCCTGCAGACCCTCAAATCGGAGATAAAAGACCCGGAAGGAGAGAAGAAGCGCTTACTCTTGGAATTTGGCAAGCTTGGCGTGACCGTAGATATGCTGAATGAATATCTTGGCCACGACAAGTGGACGGCGGATGATATCCTGGAGATGAAGGGTGTCTTGATTACCATAAATGAGGGGCAGATGTCGGTCGGCGACTATTTCAATCAGAAGAAGAAGGAAGAGCCGGAGCCGGGGAACCTGGATATAGGCAAGATGCAGGCCGGAAGCCCTGAAGAGCATCAGTCAATAAAGGAACCGGCCGCAAAGAAGGACCTCAAGACGGCCAAGACTCCGTTTTGAAGTCCAGAAAGGAGTGAAGCAAGGTGAAAATAACGAAGATAGCGGTCTTTAAGTTTCTCGGCCTGACCGAATTCACGAGTGGTCGGCTGGGGAAATTTAATAGAATAGAAGGGGGGAATGGTGTTGGCAAGACCTCTCTTCTAAAGGCCATTCGCGAGGGATTCAAGTCGTCCGGCGTTGACCCTGCCCTGATTAATATCCAAGGGGGACCGGCAGAGATTATGATTGAGCTGGACGATGGAGCCCTCAAGATAGGCCGGAGAATCACAGAGACGGCCAACGATTTCAAGGTAGTGGCGGATGGTCAGCCGGTCACTCGTGCAGTAGAGTATCTGAGGAGACTCCTGGGCCCCACGGCCTTCAATTTTGACCCGACCGAATTCTATCTCGGTTCGGCCAAAGAGCGCCGGGAGCTCTTACTGAAAGCCATCACCTTCAAGCTCCATCGGGAGAAGCTGGAGGAGATGGTGAAAGCAAAGACTAAGAAGTCCTTCGGCGATTACGGCCTCGTCCTGGACAGTATTGACTTTGAGGGTCACGGGCTTGTGGCGCTGAAGAAGGTTTCTCAGTTAGTCTTTGACCGCCGCGCCGAGGTCAACCTGGATGTGACGCGCCTGGACAAGGCCATCCAGCAAGACAAGGCCGACTTCCCTAAGACCGAAGACCTGTCGGAATTTGAAGGTTTCGACCCGACCGCGGCGGCGGCGCAGATTGCCAAAGCGCACTCGGAGCATACCCAGCACGAATCAGACCTCTATCGGCTGGCGAGGCTCCGGGGAGAGGCGGCCTATGTCTTTAACGAGATAGAGGAGACCGAGAAGCGCCTGACGGAGCTCAGGAAGAAATTTGATGCCATTTCCAACGAGGGGAAGGCTCTACGGGAGAAAGTTGACTCCTTCCGGCCGATAGACGTTCTCACGTTGGAGCTTACCCTCAAAAAATATAACGAGAATCAAAAGCTCGTTCTCAAGAAGGAAGAGATTGCCAAACGGGAGGCGGAGCTGGGGTGGGTCAGGGGAAAGCATAGGGAACTGGACGACCTCCACAAGTATCTCGTGAATGATATTTCCAAAGAGGTCTTGTCCCAGGTCAATCTACCTATTCAAGGACTGACCTTTGAGGATGATACCGTTCTCCTGGACGGTGTAGCAATCGAAAAGCTCTCAACCTCGGAGCAGATGCGCTTTGCGGTCCGGTTGGCGAAGGCGCTGGCCGGGAACCTGAAGGTTATCTGTGTTGACCGATTTGAGTCTTTGGACCTGGCCAGCCGGAAGGCTTTCGAGGCCGAGGCCAACGGAGACGATTACGAATACTTTCTCTCGGCGGTTACGGACGGCCCGCTGACGGTTTCATCGGAGAGTGTAACGATGGAGCCGGAAACCAAGAAGGCTCCTGAAAGGCCGACCGCGAAAACGGCGGTAGGCTTTTAGAGGGGGGGAATGGAATGGGCAGGTTTCGGGAGATGTTTCTTTCTGCTTCACTCGCCCAGCCTGCCCTTCCCATAAAGACATCAACAGTTTATCCAGGAAGGAATCATCTCTATGGAAGAATATGAAATCAAGTGCGCACGAATCAGCAATTTCAGCTCCAAGAATGGCGTCTTGTCATTCAAAGTGAGCTTCAATACCACCGGATATACTGACGCATCTTTGGGTGAGCTCATAAAGCTGGACGACAAAGAGACTCTTTGTTCGGTCCGCCTTGAGCCAAAGTCAACAGGACAGCACATTCCGGGGGTGTGACGATGTTCAGTGAAAGGCCCTGCCCTAAATGTAATGGCGATATGGTGAAGGACGAGGCCTACTTCGGTCTTCGGTGTCCTTTCTGTGGTCATTACATTTCCGACTGGAAAACCAAATCAAAGTGGCGCCGGAGGCGGAAGTCAAAGAAAGAGCTGGCCGAGAAATGGCGTGGTCGGCGGATTCTGGCTTTTCGTGCGAAGCGGAAACTGGAGGACCGCTGAGGTGACGCACAAGGAGATGGTGGAGCGCGGCCGCGCTGTCTTTATGACCGTCAAGGGGGCGCAAACAACCGAAGCTACCGAAGGTCGGAAGCCTTTATATGTATTTCTCGAAGAGCTCGACCTCTCGGCACTCTCGTACTATTTAAGGTCAAAAGAACCCCCAGGAAAAAGGGATTTTAGTTTCGTCTATTCGATTCTTGGAGTGGGAATAATTCTCATTCCGAGGTCTTTTCGTCTATGGGGGAGAAGTGAGGAGGCACCGTGAAATTGAGACAGGGATTGTCAGACGGCCCAAGGACGGGCCCCAATTCCAGTTTAAACCCGAACCGGGCTGACGGTTCATATACCTTTTCAGTGGTATTAACCCCAGCCGAGAACGACCAGCTCTGCCGTCTTTGCCTGGAACTCAACCGCTCCAAGAGTGCGATTATCCGGGACGCTCTCAATCATGTCTATAAAATGACTATGGAAAAGCGGCGGCCAAAGAGGAGGAGACCGTGATGTTGAATTGTCAGTATGGGTTCCCGAAGGAAACCGACCGTTGGCTATGGAGGAATTGGTGGAAGCATTGGGCGGTGTATCTCATATCTTTTGATAGAACGACCTCTCTGTTTGAAGCCGTATTCCTGATTTTTCGCTTGAGAATCGTCTTGAAAGAGACTGTCCATATAACAATCCAGTTTTACACAATCGATAGAGTCTTTGCTGTTGAACTCTCCCTGCCGGTGGGGAAATGGCGAGGCAAAAGGAGTCGCGTTGACCAAGTGTTTGCCAGAGGAGGAAGCCGTGACCCCTATCCGTCCTGAATTGAAGCCGCTCTACCCGGAGAATTGGCTGGAGATTCGTGAGTTGATTCTTGAGAGGGCCAAGGGAAGATGCGAATTTTGTGGAGTTGATAATCACTGGATTATCTATCGGGACCGGAGAGGAAAAGTATGCAGCGTGCCCCGAAGTCAGCGTCATCTGAAATATTGCTATGACCGCGATGGCGTCCGGCATAAGAATGTCAAGATTGTCCTGACGGTTGCCCATCTGAATCACAACCCGGCCGACAACCGGCCTGAGAATCTCGCCGCTCTCTGCCAGAGATGCCATAACCGGCACGATGTCAGTACTCGGGTACGAAACCGGAAAGCTCGGCTACATAAAGCCAGGGCGACAGGAGAGTTGCTATGAGGCGAACAAAAATGGACAGTTCCAAACTATACAATTATTGGCCAGAGTTCAAAGGCAAAGACATATTCCTTTATCGATTGGAAGAGGTTGACCCAAAGTATATCGAGATTCTTGATGGCCGGGGGCGGCCGGTTGACGGGGAGTGAGATGGAGTATTACGGTCCCATTGTCGCACTGCTTTGTATCTTGATAACCATTAGAGCAATCCGGGCCATAGGTTCCCGGAAGAGGAAGGAGAAGGAATGAGGATTAAGACGAACTATGACCGCACCCGTTTCGAGAAGCGCAAGGGGATGCGCTCGGTGTGGTTTATGATGGTGAGAAAGGGGAGAGGGGAGACCGAATACGGTGAGGTCCGTTTCGACCGGAACCGGAGGGAGTTTATCCTGGATGTGACGAATTTCATCGAGCCCATCACGAAGCAAATGAGCCAAGAGTTGGCTCATTTTTTGTGCCATATCAAACCGAAGTCCATCGGAAGAATAGCGAAGGAAAAGACCATCCGTGCCAAGACAAAGAAGCAGAGAGCAAAGGCCAAAGCGAGAAGGAAAGCGGCCTAAGTCGCTGGAGTTTTTACAGTCGATTGACGCCGAACAGCAGGTTCTCGCGGCGGTAATGAGGGAGCCGGAGTGTGTTGACCTGGTCCTGGATGTGATAACGAGCCCCGATGTCTTTTCAGTCGGGATTCATCAGACCATCTGGCGCGCCGTTTTGAATCTCTATGACCGGCAAGTGCCGTCTGATATTACCACGGTCGCCGAGGAGCTGGTTAAGATGCAGGCTCTCGATGATGTCGGCGGCCGAGTCTATCTGATTGAGCTTGTCGGTGGGTCGGTAACTACGGCCAATGTTGTTGAGCACGCCAATATCATTGTCGAAAAGGCCCGGCTGAGGAAGATGGCTATGGAGCTGACGGCCGCGGTCGAAGAGGCGGTTGACGGCCAGCTGGAATCGAGTGAGTTGGTTGAGAGGGTAGATAACATCGTCTCCGGCGCCGTGGAAGAGAGGAAAGTGGAGGTATTCTCCGCTGGTCTGCTTGTAGCTGATTACATTATGGAGCTCACGAGCCCTCAGAAGCAATTCGGAAAGGAAGCCTATCTGGAGACTCGGATAGGGGCTCTCAATGGTCAAATCACCGGGCTTTTCAAGGAGGATATGACGATCATTGCCGGTCCGCCGTCTATGGGGAAATCTTCGTTGGCGCTTGATATCGCCGTCTGGAACACGATGCTGGGGAAGAGCACTCTATACTTTGCCCTGGATGAGCGCCTGGCGGCTATGAAGCAGAGGCTCTTGACTTCGGCCACGGGAATCACCAACGCCAGGCTATATCAAGGCCGGTTCACGGAGGCTGAGATTGGCGCAATGACCGAGGCGATGGGGCGGTATCTCCAGAACGACCGCACCTTTTTGACTTCCAGGACGGATATGTCAGTAGTCGATATCCGGGCGGTATCACGGCGCCACAAGCGGCGCTACGGACTGGACGCCATAATTGTCGATTATGTCCAGCTACTCCGACCGCACCGGGACTTCGAGCGGCGAGACCTCGAAGTCGCCGAGCAATCACGCCTGCTCAAGGCCCTGGCGAAAGAGCTGGAGGTCGCCGTTATTGTCGTCTCGCAACTGAACCGGGATTACAGCAAGCTCCCGTTCAATCCGGCAAAAGGGCTCTACGGCTTTCCCCAGCCATCTCAGCTCCGGGATTCTGGAGCTTTAGAGCAGGAGGCCAATATCATCCTCTTCACCTGGAACGTGCTTAGGGCATTTATGCTCCACGGTTTCAGCCAGGACACCGCCGAATACCGCAAAGAGAAAAACTACTTCCTGGACGGAGTGGAGAGAGCTTTCATTGTAGTCGCAAAGAATAAGCTGGGGCCGCCAGCCGTTGTCGAGTGCCGATGGGACCCGAAGCGGATGGTCTTCTACTCAGTCGAGAGCTCTTCAGGCGGCGGCCAGGGATATGATGATGATGCACCATTTTGAAGAAGGGATGTTACCAATGAACGACCTTCAACGGGACAACCGCTTTGGAAAGGTTCTGCGCCGCACCTGGCGCCGGGAGAATTTCAAGGAGCTCTCCATCACGGAGAAGCTAATCCTCAACTACCTCTGGAGCCATCCTGACGCCGACAATCCGGCCTTGATATACTGCCCCCCGGAAGTGGCCGCCGACGACCTGGGGCTTGATGTCCGAACTGTCAAAAAACACCTCAAAAAACTGACAAAATCTCAAGATTTTTCTCAAGATTCACTTAAGCCGAAAAGTACAAACGGTGCAGGTTCCGATGCAAACGGTGCAGAGATAGGGGCCTCATCTCTGCACGGCTTGCAGAGATGGTGGGCTTATCTTGACAAAAGACTGCACTTGATTTACCTTCCGAAAGCATTTGAGTTGTTCCCGCCTTACAATTTAAGTGTAGTCGTTTGCTACGAAAAAGCGGCTGACAAATTCCCAAACTGCCCTTTAAAATCTCTGTATCTCGCCCAATTACAAAAGATTAGAGAGGATATACAAAAACGAAGAAACCGAGAGCCAGTCCGACACCGTGTCCCGACACCACCCCCCGACACCAGGTATAGACAAAATAGAGATAGAGATAGAGATAGAGATACGTCTTTTGGACACCCTGTTGAAGAAGAAGTACCCCATCACCGCCCCCAACCACACACCAATCCCGACCTCCCCCTGGGAGTCGGAGCCGCACCGGAATTTAAACAGGCCATCGCAAATATGAGCCCGGACTTCTACCTTACCATCAAAGACCCCAAAACACGCCGGGCCTTCCTGACCGTCCAGAAGCGGCGAAAGGAAATGGGTGAACCCGTTTATGGAGTGCCAGAAGAGGAGCTTGAAAAAATCTTTATGTGATTTTAATTTACCGTTGGATAGTGTATCAACAAAATAACTATGAAGAAGTTGAAACAGCACCCAAGAGACAGCTATAAAGCTATTCCATTGACCTTAGCGGACTTCAAGGTGTTCCTCACTCAGACCTTGACCGGGGCGAGTAATAGCAAAACCGCAAAGATTTTAGGCTTCTCTCCCCAGGCGGTCCAATATCATCGGGACAAAATCAAGGCAATGATGGAAATGCACCCGGAGGTGCTCAGCCTAGCCTATGCTATCCGAGTGGAGATGCTGGAGGATGTCAAGAAGGTTTTTAAGAAGTATCTTGACGGTAAAGGGGATATTCCCGGAGCCGACCTGCGCCTGGCGCTCCGCCTGGCTGAGAACGTGGGCGTCCTGGCGCCGGAGAAGCCGATAGTTGCCGGCGGGACAGCCTTTGTCGCTGGAGTGAATAATATATTCAGCGTTCCGATTCCCTCAGCCGGGAGCGGTGCCGATGCTGAAATTGATGAGGCGATAACAAGTGACCTGGAAAGAGAAGTTGGTCGAATTAGACGAGCTATTGCGGCACCCGAAGCTGGCCACCTGGATGAGTCAGCCAGCGAGTCGTAAGAAGCTTGTCCGAGAGCATTTCTATCTGTTTTGGTGGTATTATTTCCCCCACTATCACAACCGCCAGATTCCCGAATACAAGAAGGCGCCGATATCTTCTGTCTATGAGATGCGCCTGCTCGATATTGAGCCCAGGGAGCACGGAAAATCGGTGGTGTGGTCGTGCGGTTATCCGTTATGGGTGATGCTCACCAATCCGTATAGCCGGGAAGTGATGCCGCTGGAGAATGGGATGTTCCGGTATGCCCCGAACCAGGAGGAGGAGATTATCCAGATATCGTATGCCGGAGCCTTGCCGAGGAAATGGATAAGGCGGCACAAGGCGGAGTTGAGTGCCAATAAACCGTTGATTGCCGATTGGGGCTATCAGTCGAGCCGGGGACTTGGTGACGGCATATGGACAAGCGATGAGATTCGGTTGCGTAACCTGGCGCATTGTTTCTCACTTGGCTCCGGTTCCCAGGCCAGGGGACAGCATCCGACCATTATCATCATTGACGACCTGGAAGACCGGGAGCGGTCGCAGAATCCAGAGCTCCGGGCGAAGGATAAGGAGTATTTCTATGCCGATGTCTTTGGTTTGCTCAAACCTGATTCTCGTCTGTTTGTGGTAGGGACAATCGTTCATCAGGACAGCCTCCTGGCTAACCTGCACCGGAAAGAGATAGAGGTTCCGCCGGAGTTAGCGAAGAAGCCGCAGTTTAGTCAGCCCTGGACAAAGTTTCGGTTTCAGGCTCTACTGCCGGACAATAAGCCCCTGGCGCCGGAAGTCTGGAGTTATGAGCACCTGCTTCTGCGGAAGGCGGAGATTCCGCCATCGGTCTGGCGCTCGGAGTTTATGAACGACCCGGAGTCGGGAGAGAATCCGATATTCCCCCGGTCGTGGTTCCGGCCTGATATGGTTGGATATCGTCTGCACGACCCAGATTTCCAGGAGAGAGTGATTCCGAAATTGCGGCAAGTATTCTCCTTTGTTGACCCGGCTTGTGAGGAGGGGGAGATGAACGACTACACCGCTATCGTCACGGTGGGGCTTGACAATTCCATTGGGAGTAACCGCGTGAAAATCTATGTCTTGGAAATTAAGATGTTCAGGGCGAGCTTGCGAGGGCAGTTGACTGAGGCGCTGAACACCTGGCTGAAGTGGAAAGGCTTGATAGGCTTCGAGGCCATTCAGTATCAATCGATGCTGGCGAAGGAGTTTGGGGCGGTTTGCGATGAGCAACATATCTTTCCGCAGTATTACACGACCAACTATCGGGAGAAGAAGCTGGCCAAAGAGGATAGACCGAAGGCTTTGGATAAGGCGAGCCGGGCGCATCGAGTCACGCACTTCTTCGAGATGGGGAATGTCTATTTCGACTTCTCCAGCCCGATGACGGAGCGGTTGATTGACCAGCTGACGACCTTCACGGGAGAGAATAAGAAGGGCGGCGAGCACGATGACGGAGTGGACGCCTTAGTGGGCTGTCTCTGGAAGGTTCAGGAGTATTTGAAAACGGAACGCCGGGAGAAGGCACCGAGCCGGGTGAATATCGATTACGACCCGGACACGGGAGCTCCCCGGATTAGCGAGGGAGCGTATGATTGACGAGAAGGAATTGGGCGGAGTCGATACTTTTGCATCGGGGATTGAGAGCTATGTCGAGATACCGCACGAGACGGAGTTTTTGAGCCGGTTTGCCAGGATAGCTCGATACGGGATGATTGAGGTAGGAAGCTGGAAGGGGCGGAGCACGGTTTATCTTGGGCTTGTCGCCAGGGAGCGGCGCTGTTCGCTTGTTTGTGTGGACACCTGGGCGGATTGCGATATACCAGGGCAGTTTGGAGTCGATTTCTTTCCTGAATTCAAGCGGAACCTGCTCTCTGCCGGTCTCTGGCAATATCTGACGGTTATTCGGAAGAGCTCAGCGGAAGCGGCCAGGGAGTTTCGGTCGGTTGTCCTGCCGGAAGCGAAATATGACTTCCTTTTCATCGATGCCGACCATTCTTACGAGGCGGTCAAGCAGGACTTTGCGGTCTGGATGCCGCACCTGGAGAGGCCTGCCGTGGTGATTTTCCACGATATCCTATGGCCGACAGTCGGGCGCTTCTACGGCGAGACGCTAAAGGCTCCGGGAGTAGTCTTCCACGAGGAATTGGGAAACATTGGGGCTGTCGTGCTGGGTAAAGTAGAGAAAAAAATCGCTTGAAGAGATTGACAATAAAACATAGGTTATCTATCGATTCCACTGTCCTATGGTCAAGGCGGTGGATGCTTCATTCCTTTGGGCCGGGGACTGCTCTTCTCCGGCCCTTCTGTATTTAGTCACATAATTCGCAAACCCCAAAATCGTTATTTTATTGCTATTCAAGTATGAGTATTCATATCTGCGTATGGCGAACGAGACTAAGACATTGGCGGTCTATTTAAAGACACCGAAGAAGGCGGCGGATGTTGTCCGTGACGCCTATAATCTATCTCGCCAGCTGGGGCAGAAGCGCCGGGACACCTGGACGGAGATATATCTCGCCTACCACGGCTATATCAGAGAGAAGCTCAAGAAGCCCAAGAGGGCGAATTTCCATATCCACAAGATTTTCCCCCAAATTGAGATGGAGGCGGCACGATATACAACTGGACTATTCACACATCGGCCCTTTGTTTCGGTGACACCATCGAACGCATCCACTTTCGAGCTGGCCAGGAATCGGGAAACGGTGATTCAGTATTACCTGGAGCATTGTCCCTCGTGGTATCTGTCGAATTTACGGCTCCTGAAATACACGCTTCTTTACGGGTGCGCGTTCCGTGTTCATTCCTGGCGGACTATCAGCCGGGAAGTGCGGAAGATAAGGCCGGTGGACATTTGGGGGCAGAAGACGAACCTGACTTACCGGGAAGATGTGAAGGAAATGATTTATGACGGGCCGTGGTTTGAGACTTATTCGCCGACCGAGGTATTTCCGCATCCTTTCGGCCTGACGCTCGACCAAAAGCCCTGGGTGGTGGTGGAGGAGTTTTCCCCAGCGGAAGACCTTCTGCTATTCGCCGAAGGCGGCGCCTATGATGTCGCCAGGGTAAAGCATATACCGCTGAATATGTCGGGACAGAATGATATCCAATATATGCTCCGGGGGCAGGAATTGGGGTATGAGAAGATTGAGCCCCAGGAGGATATTGTCCGTCTCCAGCATTACTTCTCCAAAGAGCGGTTCATCACGCTGGCCAATGACGAGGTAGTCATTCGGGATATCAAGAATCCGTATCTCCACGGCGAGATTCCGGTGACGATGGGGGTGAAGACGCTCGACCCGGATGCTTTCTGGCCGATTGGGGCGGCCAAGCCTATTCTACCAGCACAAAAATTCAACAATCTCGTCTTTGATACTTCCGCAGACTCGGCGCTTATGAGCGGCTGGCCCATCTGGAAATATAAAAGCAACATAGACAAAAACTACCTGATATCGGTTCCGAATCAGAGAATTCCGGTTGAGGCGATGGATGATGTCGATGTCGTAAAGCTTCCGGAGATGAAGCAGGACTTGCTCCAGCTCAAGGCGATGATTGAAGCGAATATCGAAGAGTGCACCGGGTATTTTGGGCCTCAGAAGGGCTTTTCCGGACAGCGGCATACTGCGACCAGCGACACGATTTTTGCCCAGCAGGGGGATGTGCGGATTCAATACGATGTGATGACATATGAGAAGCTGACGCTTCTGCCGGAAGCGAAGAAATTGGCGGCGATGATTGAACAATTTATGCCGGAAGAGCTCCAGCTCTATATGACCGGGCCGGGCGCTGGAGTTATGCAGAAATTGACCCAGGACGACATCCGCGGCGAATTTCATTACCGGGTATCGGGAATTTCAGAGTCGATACGGCGAGCCGGAAACAAGCAGGCATTGGTAGAGCTCGTTCAGATAGCGCAGGGCGCCCAGCAGTTTGTCCGCCTCTTCAACGGTATGATAGCGCCGGTGCCGCTACTTGATAATTTCTACGCTTTCGAGCAATTATTCCGCACTCTCGACCGCGAGGACGCCGAGAAATTTGTCATTCGTCCAGAAGTCTTCGGGATGCCGCTCAATACCGACCAGCTTTCGCCGGTGCCGATGCCGGGATTTCCGGGGAGTGAGAATCTCAATCAGCACCCGCTCACCGGGGCGCTGAGTAATAAGCCCTGGGAGACGCTTTCTGAGGAAGAGCCGCAGATTGGCAGGCGACCGCAGAATCCGCAGATGGCCGCCAGGGGAGGGAACGCCTAATGGAGTCGAAGGGCCTTAGTGACGTCAAGTTCTCACCTGCCGAGGGGTATGATGCACTTTATTTTCAGCGCCTTTTTGCCCGTCCCGATACGCTTCCCGACCTGGAGAAAGACGATGACTATGAGCTTCTACGGAAGAAAGAGCTCCAGTTCTCACGGATGACGCAAATTGCGAAAGGGATAAAAGAACCGTGGTTCCGGTATCTGGAGGAGGTCTTAGTCGGGCGATTAGACGAGATTGATGCTTTGATTTGGGGAGCCATAAGAGAACAGAACGAAAAGGCCATCTTCAAGCTATCGATGGAGCACCACGGGATTATAGCCTTTTTCAATCTATACAAGAATCTCTCCCAGGGAATTTCTTCTCTCGCGGACGAGATAGAGGATTTGACAAGGAAATTAGAGACACCCACGGTATCGGACGACCCGAACGCCGATGGGCATATCAATTTATGATGAGGTATTAAATGTCTAATGAACAACCCGGCTCCGAACCCACGACAGTAGTTACTCCGTTTGGCACACCGCGGACGGTCGAGACGAAATCAGACGGTTCGGTCCACCCGGAAGGGGGCAATAAGCCCCCTGACGCTGTGTCGGGCGACCCGGCAAAAGGAGGGACGACCCCTCCAGACGGCTCCGCACCAGCAGACAACGCTCAGACCAAGAAGCTCTACGCAGGGAAGTACGAGACCCCTGAATCGCTGGAGGCTGGCTACAACAATCTTTTCAATCAGCATAACAAAGTGCTGGAGGAGAAGAAGAAGGAAGTAGAGAGTTTGACGGCGGTTGTCAATCAGCTCAAGGCCGAAATTCACGACATTGCGGCTGGAGACAAGGGGAAGGGTGACGGTGATGATGACGATGAGAATCTATTTTCCTCACGCAAAACCGGCTCTGACGATGGGACGACCCCAATGGAAAAGGAGTGGGAGCAAATTGCGGTCATAATGGGCGATGATGCAGTCGCCGCCTTGAAGAAGATACTAGAAGGCGGTGAAATAATGAACCAAGCCGACCAGGAAGTCCTGGAAGCGCTCCGGGTGCAGGCCGCCGAGCAGAAAGTTCAAGTTATCCGAGACAGGATTGCCGAACGGATGCCGGAAGCCAAAGACCCTCAAATACTGGCCGAAATCAAGAAAATTCGGGAGGAAATCGCGGCCCTCAAAGACCGCAATGACCCCGAGTACTGGCTGGAGGCAGAAGTGCAGATGGCCAAAGGGCGTCTTGTGCACGCTAAACTTGACGATTGGGCCAAGTCCTATCTCAAAGGAATGAGTAAGGAAGAGCGCGAGAAGCTAATCGTTTCAGGGCTGACAGTCGGCGGCGGCGGCGGAAGTCGCGAGGGAATGGTCACAGTGACCACTCCGTTCGGAACCAAAAGACAGGTTTCGGCAGTCTCGTAATTATTCCGCTGTCGAAATACAACTGGAGGCTTTAAGTGCCCACTTATCTTTCCGGTGCTCAACACACCGAAAATATACTCCAGGATGAACGAAAATTTGACATAGACCCTGAGATTTACTATCTCAGGGAAGACCTGACTCCGCTTGTCGTTCTGACCTGGGGTAAAGGCAAAGACGGCCTCCCCATCAAGAAAGAATCTGTTTCCGACCCTGAATTCAAGGTATTCGAGAAGGAACCTCACGGCGCTTGGACCGCCATCAACTACTCTACCGGCTATACGGCCGGTGCGACTACGCTGTTATGCGATACGGTTTCCCATATCCCTATCGGCGCGGTTCTCAAGGCAGTTGGCGGCGAGCAGTTGTATGTCACCGCTCGCGACACGGGTGCTAACACTATCACGGTCAAGAGAGGTGCCGGAACAACTTCAGCCGGGACGCTGGGCGACAATTTGCCGCTATACTACATCGGCAATGCCAACGCCGAGAGAGCTACTCCTCCGATGACCTTGAAAGTCCAGACCAGGGCGCGTACTAACTACACGCAGATTTTCCGCGAGACCATCGATTATTCCCGAACGCTTCAGAAAACGCGACTCCATACGGGGAATAAGGTTGAGGATTTGCGGAAAGAGGCCTGGATTCACTGGAGGGAACAGGTCGAACGGATGTTCATATGGGGAGAGCCAAAGGAAGACGTTACCTATGACGCCGACGGGTATCCCACCAGGTTCACTGGAGGGCTCTACTACTGGATTAACTCAACGGGGAACGTAACGAACATCTCGACCACTCTGACAAAGGCCCTCTGGATGACCTTTGCCAGGAATCTATTCACTTACGGTTCGCGCCGGAAGGTCGTTCTGTGCGCTCCGATCATCATTGATGCCCTCTCATACTGGAAGGATAACAACCTCCAGTTCCGTCCTTCGGATGAAGTGTACGGCCTGAGAGTGGCAGAATGGGAGTCGGGCCACGGCACGATGCTGATTGTGCGCGACCAGATGCTTGAGAATTCACCTTACGGGTCTGGCGCCGGTTACGGCGGTGTGGCTATCGGTTTCGACCCCGAAATGGTGAATTACAAGTATCTCCAGGGAAGCGATGCCTCTCTTCTGCTCGACAGGGTGAAGACCGGCATTGACGGCCAGGTGGATGAGATTCTTGGGGAGTGCGGACTCGGAGTCACGAACCCGGAAACGGGATGGCTATTGACCGGAGTATCTGCATACTCCTAAACCGCAAACAGTGGGGGGGGAACCATACCCTCCTCCACACCTTAGAAGAAAGTGATTTATGGCGGCAAAGACCTACTACTCGAAGCTCTGGAAATACCAGGTGCTTGTTCCTCAAATCCTGCCTTTTGGTAAAGAGGGAACTCCGAAGGAATTTAACTTCCGCAACCATCTCTGTGCTGTGGCAGGCGCCGAAGAACAGAAGCTTCTGGAAGACAATCCCTCGTTCGGCGATATCGATAAAGGCGCCGATTACTGTATTGCGACCCCGGAGCTTATCGAGAAAGCTGAGGGGAAAATCCTGGCAGAGCAGGCGAAATATAGTGAAGGAGCGGCCACGACCGCAACTGAGAAGGCGACCAGGGCTACCAATGAGGAGCCCCCGGCAGAAGGCAAGGCGGCCAACGGTAACAAGGGAAAGGGCAAATGAAACAGTCCCCCCCGCGCGTCAAGGTCTGCATCCCGTATTACGAGTCGCTCCCGGAACCGGCCGTGATGCTCAACGAGCATCTAATCAGGTCAGGAATACCGGGGTATCTTGTCATCTTGAGCAAGCGCCAGACGGCGATAATCACCTTTTCCCGTAACGAGCTGGCCGATGCCAATGACGGCTTCGATTACGACTATATCTTCTTTGTCGATTCGGATGTCGGTTATTCTGAAGAGGAGATGAACCGGCCCGTTCAGTTGAATTTTGACGGCCGGAAGATAGTAGTAGCGAAGATTATCGCTCAGATGAAACAGATACTCGACCACGGCCTTAATATATGCGGCGGATTCTATTGCTCGCGCAAAGCTCCCTACGCCCCGATGGTTTTCAAGAAGAACCCGGCCGACCCGATGGGGTATGTGTCGATTGCCGATTTCCCCGATTCCGGCGTTCACGAGATAGATGCCATCGGGACCGGCTTTCTCTGCATCAAGCGGCCGGTAATAGAGGCTTTTCATAGCCGGGCCAGGGAAAGGCTCGCGATGGCCGAGAACGCCAGGAAAGCCGTTCAACTCATAGGGGAAGCGCTGGAAGGTCAGCCGGAGAAGAAACAACATCTATCAAGGATTGCGGAATATATTGAAACGGCAAACCCCGGCGCTTATCCCCCCTTCTGGCTGGACGCCTTTTATCAGCCGGAGAAAAGGGCATGGAGGAATGTCGGCGAAGATATCTATTTCTGCCGGGAAGCGCAAAAGATGGGTTACAAGCTTTATTGTGACTTTCAGATACAGCTGGGCCATATGACCACGCGCTTCATCAAGCCGGAAATCTACAAAGGAACGCATCAAGCGGCTTTTGTGGAGGTGCTCAAGAAAGCGCAGATGGCGGAAGAGGCCTTTAAGATTGCCGCAGGAGATAGCAAATAATGGCGGATATGTCCCAAATAGTCGGACTTCTACAGGGGAAGACCGGGAACGCCTCGGACGGTTACAAGAATGTCATAGAGACGACCATAGAGGCGGCCTGGGCTGAGATTTCGATGCGGCACGAGTGGTGGTTTCTCCGGCACTCCTCTCCTGAGAAGGTTTCCCTGACGGCCAATAACAGTATTTATGCCCTAAATCGAGCCGATATCGGTCGGATGCTCTATATGAGCAAGACCGAGACCGGAAAGGCGGCCATAATCTATAAAGACCGGACGGAATACGACTCTTATCAGCCAGACCCGGAAAGCGGCGACACCAATACCGGGACTCCGGCGATATTCACCGACTTTGGCATCGGTAACGATGGAAAGCAGAGGATTGTTGTCTCCCCAACCCCGGACGCCGCGGCTGACTACTATCTGCATTATTGCCGCCGAGGAGACGCCTCCAATCTCTCTTTAATGCCGAATGAGTTTATCAACTGCCTCCAGCACGCGGTAATGGCTATTCTGGCGGCCCCGGAAGAGCGCCGCGACTGGCAGGGAAGGCTGTGGTGGAAGGCTATGACCAAAGACGAGTATGCGATGTATGAGGAAAGCCTCAAAAAGCTGATTGTTTCGGCGCCGCGAGTGGCTCCCGGCATCCCCGACCATCGGATTGACCCTCACATCCAGGACCGTCTGGAGGATATTCATTACTGATGAAAAATCATATCTGTCGCTTCATTGTGTTCCTTTTCTTGGCGATGCTGGGGTTGCCGTTTTCTATCCCCTCAGCGGCAACCCTGGCAGAAATGAAATTCGACCTGAAAGCGCGAGGGGTCTATCTTGACAGCAAACGGTTCACCGATACTGTCCTGAATACTTTCTTTAATGACCAGCAGGAGGCGGTCGCCGCGGAAGCGAGCTGTATTGAGAAGTGCACGACAATAGTTCTGACCGGCGATATCGACAAATTTAAGCTCCCTTCCGACTTCTTCCTGATACGGACGGCTATATTAAACGCCAATCCAGAGGTGCCGGTGAGCGAGAGCAATCGCCGCAAGGCGCTGAAATTTGTTCCTATCGAGAAATTCGGAACCGAGAGCTTCTTTACAACCGGGCGGCCAAGTGAATTCTCTATTTCAGAGGACACGCTGAGGATAAATGTCCCGTCAAAAACAGGGGTCGATACGGTTCAGGTGCATTATTTCGCCTATCCGCGCGTCCTGGGGTATGACACGAGCACCGTTTCTTTGCCGAAAGAGTATGAGGTGCTACTCAAAGAGAAGGTCTTTCTGATGTGCCTCCAGCGGATTCAGCTTTTTGGTCCGCTGATGGAAGAGACCCAGGCCAAGATAATAAAACTTGAGAACAAACTATTGGGACGACCGACTGATGAAAGATAACATCCTTCGCGGTGCTATCACCACGGCACTTTTTTTCATTTTCCTTTCATTCCAACTGGCTCCTGGGATTGCTACGGCTCAGGAGCCAGTAGAAATTTTCAATTTCGGTGGTGGTATGAACAGCACCGACAACATTTTCCAGGTGGCGCCAGAGCAGGCGCAGACTGTCCGCAACTGGAACCTTGACAAATATCCGGGTTCACTCTATCCCCGACCGGGATATCACGCCTTGACCAGCGCACTGGCCAACTATACGGAAATAACAGCCCTTTTCAGCCATAGGTTTTCCAGTGGTCAGGGGTTTCTTTTCGAGGTCTTGGCTTTAAATCCCGGTTATTATTGTGACTTAAGGGTGAGCCAACCGTTTTCATACACGGCCGGAGATTCTCTTTATTCCTATCTC
>QZIW01000038.1 GCA_003604985.1 Ammonifex sp. | reverse complement strand
TCGAGCAAGGGACCGGAAAGGCGGCTGCGGTACCGTTGGACCTGGTGCGGGGAGCAGTTGCACTCTTTCTCCTGGTCACCGTAATAACCGCACGGGCAACCGTTTGAGCCTAAACCGCCAACTATAAAAACCCTGACTACCAGCCTGTCGGGGTAGACCTCTACGCGCTCGATCAGGCTCCGGAGCAGCGTGCGCTTTTCTTCGAAAGACATCTCTTCGAATATTTCCTTCCGGAAGCGGCGCAGGTTTTCGCGCACGAACTCGATGTTGACCTGCCTGACGCCGCTCTCTCTAATGGCCGCTTCCACGCTTTCCAGTTCGCCCATCTTTGCCTTTTGCTCTTCTTCGATTTCTCTCAGGCGGCTTTCGATGAGCGACGGCTTTATCGTGCCCCTGCCGAGGGCGACTATCAGGTTCTTCTCTTCGTTTCTGAGGCCCTCAATTTGTCTGGTAAGTGCGGCGAGTTTCTCTTGTAAGTTGATTTCTTGCGTAGAGACCTCTTCTTTGAGCGCGGCGTCCAGCTTTTGCTCGAAGTTCGGGTCAGTGGTTATTTGGATGAGGGCGTCCACGACCAGGGCCTCCGCTCTGTCTGTCCTGACCCGGACGCCTTCGCAGGCGCCGTGCCCCTTCCCGGGGCACATGTAGTACATGTAAGAGTAGCCAGGCTCCGTCTTTTTTCTTTTTGAGAAGGAGATACTCATCGCTTTGTCACAGGAGCCGCACCTTGCCAGGCCGACCAGCAGCCCCCTCTTCCCGGTTCCGGCGCGGGGAGGCAGCTCGCGCTCCGCCAATTTTTTCTGCACGGCGACGAAGCTCTTCCCGTCGATCAAAGGACGGTGCCCCCCGACAGAAACGATCCATTTTGCCACCGCGTTATTCTTGTAAGTTTCTCCGGACGGTCCCCGGCGGTTGTAGACTACGACCGCGGTTTCGCCGCCCCACTCCTCTTTCGGGCGGGCTGTCTCCGCTCCTGTGGAAACAAAATACCTGTAGGCGTCCTTGTCGGCGGTGCAATAAACGGGGTTTTGGAGGATCCTCCGCACGCTCTGGTCCGTCCAACTTCCTCTGGCCGGCGTCACGCCGGTCGTGTTGAGCTCCCGCGCGATCGCCCGGATGCCTTTCCCCTCCAGGAAGTCGCGGAACATCTTGCGGACGACCTCCGCCTTTTCTTCGTCTATCTCAAGAACAGAGACCTCTTTGGTCTTGTTGCCCAAGGAGACTTCGGTCTTCACGGCGGTGTACCCGTAAGGCAGGGGACCTCCGTTCCAGAGGCCCATCCGGGCGCGGTCGAGCATGTTGTCCCTGACCCTTTGGGCGGTGGTCTCCCGCTCAAACTGCGCGAAGACGGCCAGCACGCCCAGCACGGCCCTGCCTATAGGGGTGGTGGTGTCGAAGTTTTCGGTGATCGACCGGAAGCCCACGCCCAGGGATTGGAGTTCGTCCATCAGGACGAAAAAGTCTTTCAGGTTGCGGGAGATGCGGTCGAGCTTGTAGGCGATCACCGTCGCGACTTTCGCAGCCCGGACGTCGGCCATCATCGTCTTGAAACCGGGCCGGTCGAGGTCTTTACCCGACTTTCCCGGGTCGGCGTAGACCTTCACCGGCAGGCCCAGAACGTCCGCCAGCGCCCGGCAGCGCATTTCCTGCATCTCGAGCGAGCAGCTATCTTCTTTTTCGATGGACTGGCGGACATAGATCGCGGCGATGCGTTCCAAGAAGATCACCTCACTGATCCCGGCGTGTCTACTGGGGAATTCTGCGGAGTACGCAAAAATCCTTGTTTACGGGCGGCATTGCTGCCGCAACCGGGACAGAATCAAACAAACAAGCAAGAAGCATCAGCGGCAAAGTAAACCCAACATAAGATAACAGGAGGTTTTGTCTCAATGCTGTACATTGGCCATTTTGATTTTTTAGAAGACGAAAGCGAAAACGGTCTGCGCCACGGTTACTTCACCTGCGTTGCCGAAGCGGACAGCATAGAAGCCGCGCTGGAAAAGTTCAGGGCGTTGATCCTCTCTCTCAAAGAAAGCGACGACCTGTTCGACGGCCTCAGCGAAGTGTTCTTGGATTCCTGCGTCGAGGTCTCCTCTATCCCGGAAGCGGGTTTCCTCGCGCACTACGTCAGCATTCTGGGCGAAAGACGTGCCAGTATCTCCACGTCGGTTTGCGGCGCGTCGCAGGACCAGTGCTCGGCCTATGCTTTCGGTGCGCCGGAAGAGGACGAGGAGGAAGAAGGAGAATGCCAAGTGGAGCCTTTCATTACGTTTGAAGAGGGCAGCGAATGAAGTTCGCATAATGCTGCGGAAAGCGAACTAACTCGGTTTAAAAACCTGTGTTTTGTGTTTCCAACCGGCTTCATAAGGCCGGTTTTTTAGTTCGCACAATCAAAAAGGAGGGTCAAGATGCGCTTCAAAAACAGAGACGAGATTTGGAGAAAATGCCTTGAGCACGCAGGCAAAAACTACAGCGGCCATTTTACTTTAATGAAGTTCTTGACCAACTGGCGTTGCTGTTTCGGCACCCCATCTCTGCAAGAAAACTTTGTAACCTCAATGATGGCCGAGGGAAAAACGGCGGAAGCAGCGATGAAAAAAGCACTGAAGCTCGATGTCAATGCGTACGAACTTGAAGAGGAACTCGACAAACAAAACGCCGAGGAGTTTGGCTGGCTCAAAGAAAGTAGCCTTAAGGAAAACAACAATGGGTCTGCGATTAAAGGTGTAACATTGAAAAAACTTGACGACGACTGGGTGGTGGTAGAATCTTCAAATATCAAGATAGATTCTTTTCTCCCCAGTCCGGAAAGAAATGCGGGAACCATGCGCGTTGTTCTGAAAAAACTGGCCCTCAACGGCTATCCTGCTCAGATCACCTTCACCCACAAAAAAATCCTCGACTTCTTCCGGCAGTTGGACGCGGTGAGAAAAAACCCGAAGTGGCCGCTGACGGCCGACTTCTACTTCTGGGACAAAGACGCGGGCAGACACTTCATTGCTATATCAAGTGCAACAGTTGCCCTTACCACAGAAGAATTCAATGAGCTGGTGCAGGTCGTCGACGAAATTAAAAAACTTTACTTTCAGGCCCTTGGAGCATTACAGAACACCGGAAAAAGCGTCCAAGCTGCAACGGCAGAAACCTGCGGCGCATCTATTGCCAAAGAACTCTGCGAAACAGGCGGTTACATCATCCATCGTGTCACCAGAAAGCACGTTGAGACCGGCGACTATGGGCCGGTGCTGCGCATAATAAAAGTCCTGGAAGCGGCGGGGCGCGCTGCCCGCGGGAGACTTGTGCTGGTCTTCGAGGGCTACGACGGCGCCCCCGAAGAAATATACGAGATACCGGAAATCAGGGCATGGACTGCCGGCCTTCTGGAGAGAAAACCGCATCTCTTCTACTTTTTGACCCAGGAAGAACAGAACCTGCAGAGGATTCTCGCCTGTATCGCCCAGGTCAAAAAACTCCGTCGTTCGGGCTCAAGAGAGATTCTTTTGGACATCGCAGTTCCCGATAAACTATACCAGAAACTTAGCCGAGCGATAACAGCCTATTGTAAAAAAATCCACGATCCCGACTGCCCTTCTCGCTTCAGTGCAATGTTTGGCGGGCGGCCGCAGGCGGGTGACGACCAGTTGCGATGAACACTTTTGAGCGCTATGAGGCCCGCCTCCGGTCGCGGGACCTCGCGGACGCCACCCTAAGAAACTACCTGGGCTGCCTGCGGGTCTTCGCCACATGGTGGGAGAAAACCGCCGGGGAGGTATTTGACCCTGGGGCGGTAACCGTCCTGGACGTGGCCGGCTTCAAGAACCGCCTGCTCGGGGAAAACCGCAAGCCCGCCACGGTCAACCTCTACCTCGACGCGCTCTCTTCGTTCTTCTCCTGGGCCGCCTCCGAAGGGCTCTGTCCCTCCGACCCGACCGAGGGCGTAAAACGGGTCCCTGAGCAGCGCCGGGCCCCGAGGTGGCTTTTACGGAAGGAACTCGGCGCGCTGATCCGCACTTTCCAGAAATACGGCGCAGTGAAGGACCGGGCGCTCCTGGCCCTTTTGCTGCACGCGGGCCTCCGCGTCTCGGAGGTTGCTTCCCTGCGGGCGGAGAGTGTTGTGATCCGGGAGCGCAGCGGCTTTGTGAAGGTCTGGGGCAAGGGCTCAAAGTACCGGGAGGTGCCGCTCAACGCGACCGCCAGGAGGATGATTGCGGAGTGGCTGGAGCAGCATCCCGGAGGGGAATGGCTGTTTCCCGGAAAAGGCGGCGGGCACATCACGTCAAGGGCCGTCCAGAAGAGGCTGAAAGAACTGGGCAGGCTGGCGGGAGTGGAGGCCTGCGCGCACAAACTGAGGCACTGCTTCTGTTACCTACTGCTCCAAAGCGGCGTCAGCCTGGACAAGGTGGCCATCCTGGCCGGGCATAACTCTTTAAACACCACAAAGATATATACAACGCCCTCACTGTCAGACCTGGAGCAAGCCGTGGAAAAACTGAGTTGGGACTAATTGCAAAAAAAGGGGAAAAGAAAGGGATAGCCGTGATATTCAACATCGTGAACCCAAGCGACAAATATACGCTCGAAACAGACGACTTCGAGACAGCTTGTATAGTAGCAATTTTCTTAGGCAATGGAATGTATTCACTTGAACAATTAGACGGGGACCTTGAAATGCAGTTTTTCTTTGGTGATCCCAGCGGATGGTTTCAGGAAGTCTTTGGCAACAGCTTCGAGGTTTCGGTGAAAAGGTGTCTCACGGAGAAACAAACTAAGTTGATCGAAGCTCTGGACAGTGTTTTAATCGGCGACAGAAAGATGTACTACGAGGGCCTTGCCTTAATAGACAATGAGGAAAAGCGCAAAGAGTGGCGGATGAAATGGCACGACCGAAATAGGAGTTCGATGAACGACATAGGCGGCAGGGCCTGGGCGATAGCCGAGAAGTTGAGGCGTAAGCTGAAACCTGAAGAGGGGGAAGATCAATGAAAGCCATTACCCTTCACGAACCTTGGGCCACACTGGTTGCCATCGGCGCAAAGAAAATCGAGACGCGCGGCTGGGCAACCAGGTACCGGGGGCCGTTGGCGATCCACGCCAGCCGGAGTAGGCAGGCTTGGCATATAAACGTGGCATGGCAGGAGCCGTTTTTTACGGCGCTACGCCCCATACACCGTAAACTGGAAGACGGGCGGGTAGGGTTTTGCTTCCCCTTTGGCTGTGTTATCGCCATTTGTCGGCTGGCAGACTGCGTGTTGATAACACCCAAGAGCGTACCACCTGAGCCAGAACGCAGTTTTGGCGATTATACCCCTGGGCGGTACGCATGGGTGCTTAAAGATATTAAGCCGCTACCGGAGCCGGTACCAGTTAAAGGCAGGCAGGGGCTTTGGGAGTGGAACAAATTGCCAGAGGTGGGCCTATGGGACAATACGATCTAATGCCTGATGGCAGTCAGGAAAGCCACCCCAAACCCCTGGAGGGGAGGTCTCTCCGCGACAGGCTGAAAAAGGCCCTTGCCGCCGCTATGCAGGGCGAGATCGTTGTCCTTACCCACCCGTGGAACAGAAAAGTCCCTGGTGGCACGGCGGAAACGGTTGTTAAGGTTATGTGCGGCGATCGCCGGAAGCTGGTTGCGTTCGGGCAGAAATACAGCCTGCCCGGGCACTGGATACATGATGCGAAAGTACCTCACTTTGACCTTTGGGGCAAAAAGGCCGAAGCCGTCATCTCGCAGGTAGTCGGAGAAGGCTTGCTTATAGTCAATATCGGCAGACAAAACGAATTCTTGGGCGGGAGTGGGTGAAAGACCCACAGGCGTTGGTGCGGTGTGCGCCTAAAACGGGCAGGAGCAGGTTAAACGCACCCGAAGCCCGAAAACCAGATTTATTAAAGGCTGGCCCGCCCAAGTAAGTGAACCTCCTTAGTATTGCAAGCCTAACGCTGAGCCAATTAACCCCTCAAAGTTGCTTCAACCGTGGGTTAATTTCAAGAAACTCGAGTTCAACACAAACCGGGTACGCGCGTGCCCGGTTTTTGTTTTTTAGACAGAAACGGAGGTGGTTTTTAGTGATACCTGAACCAAACTTTCACCCAGAAGGCGTCCGCAGACTGGCCTGCGCCGTAATTGTCCAGGCGGGCAGGGAAGCCCTTGGAGCCAGCTACCTTACCCGCGAAGACCAAAGGAATGGCTTCACCAGAAAAACCCTGCAGGAAAAAGCCCTGCACTTCCTCCGCAGCGCCGCTGGCGGAGAAGAAGAAGCGTGCTGGTTTCACCTGGCCGGGGTGAACCCAGAGATTGTTGTCGACACAGTTCGGAAGTATTTGGAAAATCCCAGCAGGAGGTGGACATCTTGAACGTTACGATCAGGAAGCACGCCATCGAGAGGTTTCTGGACTGGCAGCGGACGACGATGTTGAGTGTCGTCCCGGAAAAGGCGGAGCAAGTCTTGACCCGCGCTGCCCTGAAGGGGAGGGTTATAATGCGCCTTCCCGGTGGCGCCGTCGAAATCGAGTATAAAGATCTCTACCTGGTTGTGAAAAGACACAGGGACGCCGTTGAGGTGATCACCTTCAACGGCGACCGCGCCTGGAGGAATTGGTATCGCAAGCACCACTCTATGGCCCGCTGCCGCCCGAAAGCGGTGGCGGCGCTCTAAGTTGTAGATATTCGGGTTCCCTGAAAACGAAGGCCCTTTTTCGGGGCCTTCTTCTCGGCGGGAGGCTTCCGCTCCGCCGGCGGTGTTCCGTAGATCCGGGGCGGCTTGTCCCCTTGAAGAGGAAAAGTGCCGGACGAAGAAAGCCCGCCGGAAGGAAGGTAGCTTATAGCACCTGCGCGGGAAAACCCATCTCCTTTAGAGATGGGATGAAAGCGTAGTCGGACTCTCTCACGGGAAAGGAGGTGTAAACGTAGTGAAGCAGATATTGACCATCAAACTTAAGCTGTACGAACCCACGCAGGCGAAGCGAGAGACGTACCAGTTGATGGCCGACCGGGTGACGGACTTTGCAAACACCTACATCGCCTTGGACAAAAAATCCCGGCCCAAGACCTCGAAACAAGCGAAGGAATATTCGGACCCGTTGCCTTCGGCTGTTTTGGTTCAGGCCATCCGCGACATCGAATCGAAGCCGAAAGCGAAGCATTTCAAACGGTTGTGGCCCGCATTTAACAACCAGAACTTCCGTGTAGAAAAAGAGCTTTCCAGGGACGGCGGAGCCGTCTGGAAGGCCTCTTTCCCCACGTTGGAAAAGCGGGTGGGAGTGCCGGTGGTAGTAGCGTCGTACCAAGAAAAATATCTGAACCTTCTATTTGCGGGGAAAGCCAGACAGGGTACGGCCCGGTTGGTCAAGCGCGGAAGGGACTGGTACGTCCACCTGTCCCTGACCGTAACTGTCGAACAGGAGCAAAGACCGGAGAAGGTGATGGGCATCGATCTGGGCCTGATCTGCCTCCTGGTCGCTTCCGTGAGCGGCCAGACGCTGTTCTTTTCAGGCTGTCACCTTGCCTACGTCCGGCGGCGCTTCGCGGAACTCCGGCGCAAACTCCAAAAAGCCGGTGTCCACCGCGCCCTGAAAAAGCTTGGCGACAAGGAACACCGGTGGGTGACCGACGTCAACCACAAAGTCAGCCGCGCGGTTGCAGACTTCGCTCTTTCCCACGGCGTCACCTGTATCCGGATGGAAGACCTGGCCGGAGTCCGGTGGACAAAAAGGCAAAACAGAATTCAGCGCCGGGATCACGGCAGAAGCCTTCACTACTGGCCCTTCTACCAGCTCCAAGAATTCATCGAGCACAAGGCCAACCTGGCCGGTATCCGGGTGGAGTACGTCAACCGTGAGAAGACAAGTCTGACATGCAGCCGGTGCGGTGAAGAAAAGCACTCACGCTCAAACGGCCGTTGGTTCGTCTGCCCGCGTTGCAAGAAGGTGAAACACGTGGACGCGAACGCCGCGGATAATATCGCCCAAGCCATAAGCGGCCTTGCGGCTTAAACCTTAGCGCCCTGGTAACAGGGGCGCCGCCTGGACGGGTAGACGGCAAGGGTTCTGTTGAACCGTTCAGGGCGGGCCGATTGGCGCGGCCCAGCGGGTGAGCCTGCGAAGCGGGGCAGAAATGTTCCTGTGGAGGCGAATCCCGACCAATCCCGGGCGTGAACCCGGAAGGGCACGCAATTCCCGGGGAATCCCACGGATTTATCCGTGGGAGGACGTCGTTGCCAGACCGTAGCTCACCCAATAACGCAGCACAAGTTTCATGCCCTGCCGGGATGCCGGCGGGGTTTCTTGTTTTTTGAGCTGCAACGTTTCCGTAAAGTGCAACCCAAAAAAAGACTGAAGGGAGGCGACCTTAACTTGCGCATCGCGATTACCGGAACGCACGGGGTAGGGAAAACCACCCTGGCGCAAGCGCTCTCAGAGAAGCTCGGCCTGCCGCTGATCTCTGAACAGGCCCGGCTGGTGGCGGAAGAAATGGGGATCAAAACCTGCGAAGAACTTCTCCGGAACCCAAAGCTCGCGCGGGAGTTCCAGGAACGCGTCCTGGAGGAACAGATCAAGGCCCAACTTGCCCATCCCCAGGGCTTCGTCAGCGACCGCTGCACTTTGGACTGCATCGCGTACTGGAATCTCTATCTTGGGGATGGTTTCGACGCGGGGCGCTACTTCTACAAGGCGCGGCTTCACGCCTTTCGGGGGCTTGACGCGGTGGTCTACGTCCCGCCGGACGTCTTGTCTAACAGCGACGGGTTCCGGCTGAGCGGGAACCACGCGGAAGTGGACGCCTGCATACGGAGGGAAGTCGGCCTCTTGCGGGAGTGCAGCGGGGAGCGGGTGCTCTACCTGCTGGAGGGGGTCGGCCCGGGCGAAAGGCTGGCCGCCGTCCTGGAATTTGTCCGGTCAAAAAACTTTTTAACGGGGAGTTGATGATATGCTCTGGCGCACTCATTTCATCGGCGGCATGCTTGCGGGGACGGGCACCGCCCTTCTCTTTCACTCTGACCCGCTCCTCTTCGCGGGCGTCGCAGGGTTCGCTTCCCTTCTCCCGGACCTGGACAGCCCGAAGTCGTTTGTTGGAAGGGAAGTCTGGCCGGCGTCTGCGAGTGTCGAGTTCGCCCTGGGTCACCGGGGGCCCCTGCACTCCCTCTTGGGAGCAGCGCTCTTCTCGCTCCTGGCCGGGCTCATCCTTCGGCGTTACCACCTGCCGCCCGAACTACTCCCGGGCGCCGCGGCGGGCTACCTGAGCCACCTTTTCCTCGACATCCTGAACTCCGATGCCAGAGGAATCCCTTTGCTATGGCCCTTGAAACCGAGATTCCAACTGCCGCTGGTGCGGACGGGGTCTCCTCTGGAAAAACTGGCCTTTTACCCGCTTGCGGCTGCCGCTGCGTGGTTTCTCTTCAGGGCAGTGGCAGCCTAATCCGGGAGGTGTTTGCTTTGTCTCACCACCGGTTTATCATTGGCAACGTCTTAGACGTGCTGAAAACCTTGCCGGACGAAAGCGTCCACTGCATCGCAACTTCTCCCCCGTACTGGGGCCTCAGGGACTACGGCTTACCTCCGGTTCCGTGGCCGGAGGCGGAGTGCTCCCCCATGCCGGGGCTGCCGCCGGTTCGCGTGCCGGCGTGGGAAGGCTGCTTAGGGCTGGAGCCGACGCCGGAGATGTACGTCGCACACCTGGTGCTGGTGTTCCAGGAAATAAGGCGCGTTTTACGGAAGGACGGCACGTGCTGGGTTGTAATCGGGGACAGCTACGCGGGCTCCTGGGGAAACTATCACCCGCATAGCCTGCCGGGAAAGCACGGCCAGAGGCTTAAGGAGACGGCCAGGTGGAACCGGAGGGCCTATGAGGGCAGAGAAGGCTTTCTGCCGCCGACCGCCAAACCGCAGGGCGACCTGAAGAAAAAAGACTTGGTTGGGATCCCCTGGCGCATGGCTTTCGCGCTCCAGGCCGACGGGTGGTGGCTGCGGTCGGACGTGGTGTGGGCAAAAGGGAATCCATTGCCAGAATCTACCATAGACCGCCCTACAAAGGCACATGAGTACGTCTTTCTCTTGGCAAAATCCAAAAGGTACTACTACGACGCTGTTGCGGTAGCCGAACCGGCTGTTTCGAACCACCCGAGCGGCAACAACTTCGTCCGCCCCGAGAGGCTGTCGTTCAGGAACACAGACGGGTCCGCCAGGAGCAACGCACGCCAGTGGGAGCCGCGGCTGACCCGCAACCGTCGGTCGGTGTGGGAGGTCAACACGGAGCCGTTCCCCGGGGCCCACTTCGCGGTCTTTCCACGACAACTGGTCGAGTTGTGCGTTAAGGCAAGCACGTCCCTGAAAGCGTGCCCGGTATGCTGTGCGCCGTGGGAGAGGGCGGTAGAAAAGAACAGATTTTTTGAAAGCGGATCCGGAAAAAGCGGCAAGCTTCCTGTAGGCAAACACGGGCCTAAGTTACAAGGCGGTGGCCAGACGGTTGATATTCGACGGGGGCCTGTAGTCCACACAACAACAGTCGGCTTCCTGCCCACCTGCCAATGCCCCGACAATGACGGCAGCGGTCGCGCCGTGGTGCTTGACCCCTTCGGTGGCGCGGGCACGACCACGCTGGTTGCCATGTCCTTGGACAGGGACAGCGTCTACATTGATTTGAGCCCGGATTACGCGAAAACAGCCCTGGAGCGGTGCGGGTTCACCGAAGGGAAGCTGTTCGACGAACACACCTGGAAGGTAGTGCATCCTGACAGCGCTTCGGACGCTCCTGCCGTCCCCGGCGGGTAAGCCTTTCTGCCGGAGCGTGCCCCCGGCATCCGCATATGGGCCAGAAGTGCTCCCGAGCTGCCCGAAAGGGATGACACCCCGGCAGAGAAACCCAAAAGGAGGTGATCCTCTGATCTTTGTGCGCTGCCTGCTGCTGGCCATGCTGGCGGCGAGCTTGTTGCTCAACGGCTTCCAGGGGCCGGGTCCAAAACCAGATCCAAAACCAGGCCCCAAACCTAACCCTCTTGCGCCCGCAACCGAAAGCAGGCCGGTGCTCCCGAGCCGGGGCGCTGCCCGGACTCTCAAGGTGGTTGCCACGGCGTACACCGCCGACTACGAGAGCACCGGGAAGAGGCCGGGCGACCCGGGTTACGGCGTCACCGCATCGGGGCTTCCCGCCGCACCGGGGGCCTGCGCGGTGGACCCGGACATGATCCTCCTCAGGTCCGTCCTCTACGTCCCCGGCTACGGGTACGCTGTTGCCCTTGACACCGGGGACGACATCAAAGGAAACCGCATTGACCTGTTCTTCCAGGACAAACAAAAAGCCTTGGATTGGGGCAGGCGGGCGGTTGAAGTAACCTTGGTTGGAAGGTATTGAGCATCTCAAAAAAACAAAAAGGCTTCCGTTCAAAACAAACAAAAAGGAGAGTGTTTGTCAATGCTTAAGAGGAAAAAAACTTTCGCGTGGGCGCTGCTGATGCTCTTTGTCCTGTCCCTGGCGTTGTCCGGCGCGGCCTCCGCCGAGCTGCTCGGCAAGGTGCAGCAGAGCGCGAACCAGGAGGCCCTGACCCAGGAAGTGGACACGATAGGCACCAACATCGTGGGCTTCATCCGCGGCATATTCGGTGTTTTGGCGGTCATCTTCGTCATCTGGGCCGGCTTCGCCGCCTGGGGATCGAGCGGCGACCCCCAAAGGATCGCCCAGGCCAAAAGGATAGCGGCGGGCTTCATCGTCTGTCTGATCTGTGTTTTCGCGGCGGAGAAGATCGTCGGCGGTGTCCTGGGCATCCTGGGCTACCAGATACAATAGGGGTGGTATCGTGTTCGGCGAGCACCACCCCCTGACCCCCAAAGCGGGCCCGGCCAAGGTCGCCTGGGGGCTTTCACTCACGCACCTTTTAGTTCTCGGGATCGGGGCGGGCCTGAGCTACAGACTCGCCCAAATCATTCCCCCTCTGCCTTTTAAAAACTTCGTTCTGGCGCACGTTCACCATTTTGTCCCCCTGGGCGTAGCGGCTCTCTTGCTTTTCGCCCGCGAGGGGAAGACGGGCCTCAACCTGGCGGTCTATTTGGCCTACCTGGCCGCCTACAGGGCCCGCCGAAAAGTCTACGTTTGGAGGCGATAGAATTGGACTGGCTTCTTTACCTCTTGGCCGCGGGGGCGGTCTTTCTCCTCCTGCGGCCCTCCAAAAAGAAAGAGACGGCCCAGGACCTGCTTGACCTCAAAGAGGTCTATCCCGACGGCCTGATCGAGCTCCCCGACGGGAAGTTCCGGCTGGTCGTCGAGATCGAGCCGGTGAACCTGGCCCTGCGCTCCTTTCAGGAGCAGACCGCCGTGTGGGCGGGCCTGAGGAGCATAGTCAACTCCCTGAACGTGCCTTGCACTTTCCTGGTGCAAGCGCGCCACCTAAACCTTCGGGATTACCTTGACGACTACCGGCGACACGCGGAAGGCCGCCCGTCGCACATCAAGAGCTACGCTCTCTCTTTGGCGGACTGGCTCGCGAAAGAGGCCGAAGGCAAGCACCTGCGCGACCGCCGCTTTTACGCAGTCCTGAAGATGGACGCCGCCTCCGCCGGAGTAGAGGGCGGCATTCAGACCGACAGCCCGGTCGTCAATGAAGCCGCGAAGCTGCTCTCCAATATTGGGAAGTCGAAGCTCCCGGCGGACGAGCTTCGCCGCCTGGCCAGGGATTCGCTCTTCGAGGCCGCCGCCGTGATAGTCGGCTCTTTGGGCGGGCTCGAGATCGGGGCGCGCATCCTCGACCGGCGGGAAGTGCTGGAGATGCTCTACGCCACCTTAAACCGGGACCTGGCCCCTTTTGCCTCTTTCACTGACGCGGACCGGGAAGGGGCGTTCTCCCTCTTCCCGGTTTCGGCCACACCTGACATCGTCCTTAAAGAAAGCGGGGTGACGGACATTGTTTAAGCTTAAAAAGCCCAAACAGGAAAGCCTGCCCGGCAGGGAGCAGCCTTCTGTCTTTAAGGGCGCGGCAGACTGGAAGGACGTTTTGGCCCCGTCGGTCGTCAGGGAAATCGGCCCGGGCATGCCTTCTCCTAAAGGGAAATCGGACGCCTACTGGGCGGAAATCGGCAGCACGCGGGAGATCGCCCGCTACTTCCGGTGCTTCTACGCGGCGATAACTTCGGGGACGACTTACGCGGGGATGCTGAACTCCCTCTATACCGGGGACTTCGGGGAAGCCGACTGCGACGTGGCCCTCCATGTGGTTCCCGCGGACCCGACGCGGACGGTCTGGGACCTGGAGCACAAGATCGCCCAGCTCGAGGCCGACTACGCCGAGGAGAAGAACTCTGCCAGAAAGCAGATCGTTCTCCACCAGATCGAAGAGCTGAGGAGGAGGCACGCGGCCATAAGGATAGGCGACCAGAAGCTCTTCTTTGTTTCAGTGCAGGCGGCGGCCTCCTCCACTGACTTTGACGTTTTCAAAAGGTGCTGCAACTTGCTGGTAAAAAGGTTCGCCGGGAAAGGAATTCACCTCCGCGCGGCGGACACCAGGCAGCTCCAGGCACTCTTCGAGATGACCCCGTTGGACGCAAAGACCGTGAAGGACGCCTTCCGGGACATGGAGAGTTCCAACGTGGCCGACCTCCTGCCCTTCGGGACAGGGGGGCTCAGGCACCGCACCGGGATAGTTTTAGGCATGGACCCTTCGGGGGGCCTGGTACTCTATAATTCCTGGTATTCCGCGATGGGCAACTACAACGTCGTCGTCTTCGGGCGCGCCGGATTCGGCAAGAGCTTTTTGATCAAGCTGATGACCGCCCGGTCGGCCCCTCTGGGGATAAGGACGGCGGTAATCGACCCGGAGCGCGAGTACGAGAACCTGATGGTCGGCCTGGGCTGCCCCTACATAAAACTGCACCCTTCGTCGAAGGACCGGATCAACATCTTCGACGTTGACCTGGTGGAGGAGGACGACGGGACGGTCAAGGTGGACCTCGACGGGGCCGTGCAAGCCGTTCAGGCCGTAGTCTTCAGGATGATCAGGGTTTACGACCCCGGCGTTCTCAACGGCCAGGCGAAGGTCTTGATCCAGGAGAAAATCAAAGAGCTTTACACGAAGAGAAACATAACCGACGACCCCGGCAGCCTCTGTGAGACCTCCTGGGACGGCCCCGCCATACGCGTGGCCGGGAAGCCGAAAAAAATGCCCACGCTCTCCGAGTTGCACTTCCTGATGGAGCGGGAGCCCGAACTTCAAAAGGCGGCGCAGCTCTTAAAGCCCTTCACCAAAAAGGGCGGCGTCCCGGCCCAGGCGATCTTCGACTGCGAGTCCACTTTCGACGCGAAAGACCTGCCGGCGTTCGCTTTCTCCGTCGCGGGCCTGGACGAAGAGATAATGAAGCCCCTCGGGCTGTTCGTTGCGACCAAGTGGGCCTGGGAGAAGTTCGGGCGGGACAGGAAAACGAGGAAGCGCATCGTCGTGGACGAGGCGCAGATGATGATGGACACCCCGGAGACCGCCAGGTGGTTGGAAGACTGCTTCAGGAGGGCCAGGAAGAGGAACATCTCGATGTGCGCCGGCACCCAGGGCTTCGAGGTCTTTCTGAGGGTCCCGCAGGGGCTGGGCATCCTGAAGAACTCCAGCACCAAATTCCTGATGCGCCAGGAGCCTATCGACATCGCTGCAGTCAGGGAAAAGTTCAACCTTTCCGAAGGGGAAGCCGGCTTCCTCTTGAGCGCGCAGAAGGGCTGGGGGATTGTCAAAGCGGACAACGACGCCACGATTTTCTACGGGAAGACGACGGACGAGGAGTACCGCTGGTTCACCAGCGACCCCAACGACCTGAGATTGCTGGGGGGTGTTGGGAATGCGGTGTAGGCCCCGGAAGCTCTTCGCTCTGGCTGCAGTAGGTCTCGCGCTGTTTGTTCTGTGCGCGGCCTCCGCCTGGGCCGGGCTGAACAACCCCCAGGCGACGGATTTGCACGGTCTGAAGGCGGATTACGCTGAGGGCAAGACGCAGCTTACCTGGGCAGCGCGGGTCAGCTATGTTCTGGGACAGCGGGGCCAAGTCCTTGTGTGGCGCGAGGCGGGGGGCAAAAAAGAGTGTATAGTAAAACTTAGTGTGCCGGACGCCAAAGAAACGTCCGTTGTGATGAACTATACAGACGCGAATCCGCCCCGCAGCAAAGAAGTGAAGTATACGGTTGAGGGATTCGGTTCGGCCGGGACGCCTTCTATATCCGTGACGGTGGACACCACCAAGGAAGAGGACTCGCGAACGACGTCTCCACAGTCGGGGGAAATTAACACCCCTGGCGACAACAGCATCTTTGAGCAGAAGCTGAAAAATTACGAGGAGCAGGCCGACTGGCCCGAGAGATTGGCCGGGAGCATCGTGATGGCGATCCCCAACTGGATTATAAAGACGCTCGGCCTCTACGACCCGGCGGAGCTGATCTTTCAGGAGGAACTCAAGAAGCCTCCGCCGTGGAGGACGCTCCTGCCAGGAGAAGATCCCCCGCCCAGCCCCGCCGACGCGAAAGTCCTCAACACTTTCACCGAGAAAGAGTTCGGCGCGGTGGCGACGTTCTACGACACCCTCGAAGGGTACGTCCCGATCTGGCTGGTCGTGGTGTTGGTGGTGGTCGCTTTGGGCATATTCTGGTCCGCCGCCAACCCCAACAGCAAGCTCACCTTTAGAGACTACTTCGTCGGCTTTCTCCTGGGCGTCTTTCTTCTGAAGTTCGGCGTTCAGCTCCTGTCGTTCGTCTTTGACATAAACTGGGCGCTGGTCAAGAGCTTCCAGACAATAGTGGCCGACAAGCTCGGCGAGTCCTTCCTGGCCTGTCTCTACAACGAAGAGGCCAGATCTCTCGGCAACGCGATCCTGGCCTGTGTCGCCATCCTGAGCATAGGCGTCATCAACTGGCAGTATACAATGCGGAAGATCTCCATCGCGCTCTTACTGGGGCTCCTGCCGCTGGTGGCCGTCGTCTCGATTCCCCCATACAACAGGGGCGCGCTCGGCGTGTGGCTCAAGGAGCTCGTCAGCAACATCTTCCTCCAATCAGCGCACGCGGCAGCCCTTGCGTTCCTGATTCTTCTTATACACGCGGTGCCCTCGGGCGCCACGGCGTTCTGGACGAAGCTGGCCGCGCTGGTCGGTTTGATGGGCATGGCTTCCCTGGTCAGGAGGGTGATCGGGGCGGAAGGCTTTGGGAGCGGGATAGCCACCGGGATCGGCGCCGCGTTCGGCCTCGGAACCTTCTTCGCAATGTCCCAGATGCTCGGCGGCCGGGGTGGGAAAGGAGCGCCGGGAGGCGCCGGGAAAAGCGGTTCCGCCTCCTCCAGGGGCGCGCTCGGGACGGCGGCCGGCCTTGGCCTTGGCGCTGTTGGCGTAGCTACCGGAAGCATGGTTTCAGGCGCCGCCGGCCTAGGTCCGGAAGAGGGTCTGATAGCCGGGGGCACCTTAGGTTATGCCGCCGGCGGCACGGTGGCCGACGCGGGCAGAAATGTGTCTTCCTTCGCGGGGGACGTTAAAAAGAAAGGCTTTTCCGAGACTGTCGGAAATCTTTACGATCCTCAGACCGCTTCGGCTGCCGGGACGCGGATCTTCGGCGACAACGTGGTCGGCAGGACGGCCGGAGCCTTGATGGGCGCCGGCTCCAGGGTCGCCGGGCGGGCCAGTCCGGAAGAAGCGCAGGCGGCGAGGGCGGCCAGGGTCGGCTTTGGCTCTCTTCAGGAAAACTTGGAAGCGGGCCGCGCCCGGTTGACGGAGATGCGCCCCGACCTGGAAGCGGCCAGGGCGGAGCACGACTACGCCAAGAACATGTTCGGGCCGAATTCCGCCAACCTTCAGGAGATGAACGCCCGGCTCCCGGAGCTCGATCTCAAAAGGGCGGTGGCCGAGCAAAACCTGGCGGAAGCCGCGCACTTCGTCGAGGAGTCCCCGCTGCACCTGCGCCGCGCTGCGGTGGACCAGATGGTGGAGAGCTACCAGGCGTACCACGAAGCGGACTACAACTACAACGCACTCCAATCGGAGATAGCGGCGGGCGAGCAGCGCTACAGGGACTCCGGGAAAAACCTCCAGGCCGCCGAAGCGGCCCACGCGCAGCAGAGGCTCGAAGTGGCGAATTTAGAGAAGAGGCTCCAATCCGACCCTACCTTCAGGCAGCTTGCAAAGCTGCAGCAGCCGAGGGCTCCGGGAGGGCTGGAAGCCAAGTGGCGGTAGATTTATTTCAGTCCCCTTGTCTTCGGGGTAATCGCTGTAACCCCATACTGGTTGTCAAAGAGCACAGGCATATTATACCACGGGGACGTATGTTTGGGAAGAATAGCCACCCTGACTGGCGACCGTCTCTTTCATCCTATCCCACAAAGG
>QZIW01000030.1 GCA_003604985.1 Ammonifex sp. | reverse complement strand
AACCAGGTCTTCCTTGCGCACGGTTAGTTCGCGGAGACGGGCCAGCCCCAAGACGATGCCCTCCCGGGGGACCGCTCCCCCGGCAAGGCCCGTTCCCGCTCCACGCGGTGTAACCGGAATACCTGCTTCTGCCGCCAACCGGAGAACAGCCGAAACCTCGCTCGTTGAACCCGGGAGAACCACCGCCGCGGGATGACCGGAAGCCACCGAAGCGTCCCGGGCGTAACACGCGAGTTCGGCCGGGTCGGTAAGGACCCATTTAGGGCCTACAATTTCCGAAAGCTTTCGGGGAAAGGAGGTTTGCACCGGTCATACTCCATTTACTTTGAGACGCTGATACCTCCTAAAAGTTCGGTGGATTATGGTGGTTTTCCTGCCCGGGATCGCTCAGAGTATAACTAACCATCGTTTTATCCTGAGAGACTCGGCTAAGGTTTCAATTTATTGTCTCAGGGATTTAAATAAAAAAACCTCTCGATTGTGGTCGATATATGTTGCCATTAGTGGTAGCTGCTAAAAATATTTACTATATCTTAACCTATATTGGCAAAATATACTTGACAGGCACGCCAAACAAATTATTAAATAAAAATATCAAGATAAATGGACGGTAGGTTATGGAATTGGGGGGACTTTCTCATGTATAAGCGGTTTATAAGTGGTTTTTTTGTCGTTCTGATGCTGATAACAATCTACTCAATTACAGCCGCGGCTTAAATTTCAATAAACTACGCTTTAGGAAAAACCGTATACTGTGTCCGTAACCTGCCAGAGCAGTTTTAGCAATTCCAGTACTCTTGTGACTAATGGAAACAAATACTCATCGGCGTATATCACAGACAACGGAGCCGGTGGAGGCTCTCCCGTTTCGCTGACTGTCTATTTGAAAGACGTTTACACCCTTGACAAGATCAAGATATAGCATTACTGGGCTGACGGTAGGACTTTCAAAATGCAAAGACCGTTATTGTGGTACGTCACTTTTCTGTGCCCGAAAACCCTTGATATTCCGGGATTCTTTATCCGATGACTGATGACTGTTGACATCTCTGATATAGAAATGTCGGAAGAGTGCCCATGCCCTATTTATCATTAATTATTCTGCATTCATCAATATTTTTAAGGAGGTTATTTAAGATGTTTCGAGTCCAACGAAGTGTTACAATTAATGAAGAAATAGACAAAGTATGGCAAATAGCCAATGACTTAGAAAATTGGCCTAAAATATTTCCGCCCTGTGAGGATCTCAAAATCCTTAAAAAAGACGGGAACAAAACCGTTTTTGAAATAACGGTCCGTCCCATTGGCAAATTATTACTCAGGTGGCGCACAAGCAGAGTTGTTGACGATACTACAAAATCAACTAAATCTGTACGAGAATATCCCAAATTTCCATTCCGAGAAGTTATTATTGAATGGATATTCGAGGAAATAACAGAAAATAATAAAAAGGCTACCAAAGTGACATTTGTAAACAGTTTTAGCATGGCTATTCCGATTATCGGCTGGTTATTTGGGAAACTTTTAGTAAGAAGAATTATTGGAAATATTATCAAGATGGAGCAAGAAACCCTTAAAAGAAAAATCGAAGCAGGGTTTATCGTATAGTGATATGAAAAGTTAATCTATTTATTATGATAGATAATATTATGTCCATAAAGCATGCTCTTTGATAACTCTAGCAAGCGTTATCTTTGAATTGGTAACCCAGGCATCGAGATGCTGGTTTATCGTAACCTAGTACAACGATAATTCCCGATAGAGTGGGTCCAAATCAAGCTGACCGGAGCTTAGGGATTGCTTTTTCGTAATTCTGGATACTTTGGATGTAAATTGGTCAGCGCATTCGGACCCCATCCCTCTCAATTGGCTGCATAGGAAATAATGGTTATATCTTAATTTTTTAGGGGATGAAAACAAGTCGAGTTCTGTAATGCCCCATTACAGGAATGGTGTTAATGGATATCTTGGGAGCTTCCTACAGAGACTAGGAAAGTATCCGAGACACTATAGTATAGTATACGGAGGGGCAAATTGTTTCGAGTTGAAAGAAGTATAGTCATTAATGAAGAGATAACAAAGGTTTGGCAAATAGCAAGCAACATAAACAATTGGCATGAAATATTTCCACGTTGTAGAGATATAAAGATTCTTGCAAGAGAAGGTAATAAAACCATTTTTGAAGTAACTGTCCGTTCTATTGGTAATTTGCCGATTAAGTGGCGTGTAAGCAGGGTTGTCGATGAGGTTGCAAAAACAATGACGTCTAAAAGGGAGCGCCCTAAATTCCCATTACGGGTGCTTATCAATGAAAGAACGTTTGAAGAAATAATGAAGAAAGATCAAGAGAACGTAACCAAGGTAACATTAATTAGCAATTTTGATATTTCTGTTCCAGTTGTTGGCTGGTTAATCGGAAAATATATTGTTGCAAAACTAATCCAAAGAATCGTTGGTATAGAGCAAGAGACCCTTAAAAAAATGTCCGAGGAAAATAAATTATTGGGGAGGTTCTGAAAATATGCAGGAGGCGTTGGTAGTACAAGTTGAGGATTGGGTGAAGAAAATGATAGTAGAAGTAGGACGACTATCAATTCCGGCAGATGAGATCGATATTGAGGAACCTTTGGTTGGAGGAAAGGTTGACATAGATTCACTGGGGTTCATAGAGCTAATGCTATCTGTGGAAGAGAATCTTAACGTGGAGATACCGGAAGATGTCTGGAAACAAACCCATACGGTTAGAGATATTGCCAGAGTGCTTGTGGAGCATGTGAAACGCGACGATTGGAATAGCATCTTATCTCAGGAGGCCAAGACGTGAGACTTGTTGCAGTAACGGGTATTGGAGTGGTGAGCCCTATGGGTTGGGGTAAAGATGTTTTTTGGAATGGTCTCATTAAGGGACGAGACTTCGGCGGTCAGGTTACATATTTCGATACTACGCGTCATCGCTATCAAAAAGCTGCAGAAGTGCCCGGAAAGGTGGGGGCAAATGATGGCCCTCATTATTCGCGCATGCGACGTTTTACCGAATTTGCGGCGAGGGAAGCGATTGAAGATTCTCAATTAGAGCTTCCGATATCATGCCCACAAGCCGGTGCCGTTATTCTAGGAAGCCTTCTGCCGAATGTGCAGATTATAGACTTTTTAAGGAATAAACGGAATTCCGGTAATAATAACCGCGGGAATAGTTCTCTGGGTCTCACGGTAGCTTCTTCTTTCGCTCATGAGTTGGCAAGGGAATTTGGATTTTGTGGGCCCTGTATGATTATTTGTACAGCTTGCGCATCATCGACAAACGCCATCGGACATGCCGCCAGCTTGATCCGTCAGGGAAGATGTGAGATCGCCCTGTGCGGTGGAGCAGATTTACTGACCGAGGCTATTCATGCGGGTTTTGGTGTGCTGCATACACTTACCAATGGTCCGTGCCGGCCCTTCGACCACACGCGGGAGGGGTTCTTTCTTGGAGAAGGTGCGGCTATATTGGTGTTAGAGGAAATGGAGTATGCCAAGTCCCGGGGTGCTTCCATTTACGGATTTATTGCTGGATACGGTCTGAGTAATGATGCGTACCATTTAAGCGCTCCGCATCCTGAAGGGGAGGGAGCAGCCAAAGCCATTAGCGCGGCACTGGTCGATGCGGGGATTAGGGCTGATGATGTAGGCTACATTAATGCGCACGGCACGGGAACAACTCTTAATGACGCGGCGGAAACAAAAGCGATTAAAAAGGTATTTGGAGAACATGCCCGATTAATCCCGGTTAGTTCCAATAAGTCCGCTTTCGGACATGCGCAGGGAGCCACAGGTGCATTTGAAGCCGTCGCTACTATCCTATCACTTTATCATTCCCACATTCCGCCGACGGTTAATTTTGAACACCCCGATCCTGCATGCGATCTGGATATAGTTAGCCGGCCACGTAATGCTCGACTCGGATTTGCGTTGTCAAACTCATTCGCTTTCGGTGGTGCTAATGCTGTTTTGGTTTTTAAAGCGGTTTTTAGAAGGGAGACTTCTGATGATGGTATTCGTTTCGGGAACCGGCGTCGTCTTACCTGAAAACGTGCCTGATAATAATCTGTTGCTTCCTTTCGGATCTCCCCGGAGACCCCATGATACTCTTTTAAATTCACTCCCGCTGGAGGAAAAAACGCTCATGCGCGCTCTTAGGCGTGTTTCCCGGTATATGCGGCTCGCCATTCAATCAGCTGATGCAGCTCGGGGTGATAAAGGAGGTAACGGGGAATCCTGCGACGATCTTGGCGTCCTCTTGGGGACCACTTTGGGGCCGTCAAGAGAGATCCTTCTTTTTGAGGAGAGCGTTTATAAGCAACCCCAATTTGTAAACCCTTTCACTTTTGCCACGGCTACGTTTAACGTATGCGCCGGCGCCCTGGCCATAGCGATGGGGGCCAGGGGAGCTTGTTCAGTGCTTACTGCGGAATTGTGTTCCACCGCTTACGCAGTGGCATATGCCACGGAATTGCTGAAATTAGGATCAAGTCGCGCCATTCTTGCGGGCGGAGTCGAAGAGCTTTCTGCCGGGATGAAAGAATACTTGGATGCAGGGGGATATGATAGTACCGAAGTTTGGTCCGAAGGCGCCATAACTTTGTTCCTTGAAGCGAAGGGAAACGGCCTTCGTGAACCCTGTGGCGCCATATTGGAAACTGCATCTGTTAGTTATCATACTCCCAAAGACTTACTGCAGGGAATTAAATACTGCTGGTCCGCACTTCACTCCAGGACGCCCGGGGTTAATAATGTCGACACCAAAATCATTGTTTTTAACGGGAACGCGCCGATCAGTCCTGAAGTTGCAGATGAGGTCGTGAATGTTTTTCCCGAAAACGTGTTAATCATATCCTTTATGTGGCCGGGCGATCCCATTGGCTTGGTCGGGGCTTTTGATATAGCGGCTTCCTTTTATGAACTGTCGACCACCTTTAGACATGAGCCGGCAACCAGGCTGGTTTATTTTTGTGTCGGGTTTCATACCATCGTATCTTTCTTGTTGTGCCATCCCAGTTAAAGACGTGCTGCCAATCGCGCCCCAAGAATCATGTCGTGTCCCGGTAAACCGCTTGCCCGAACACTTCCATGTGAGGCGACCAATGTCCAGTGTAGTATCAACGGCCGGGATATTATTGAAGGTCATAAAGACCCTTTTGTCTAAATTGTGTTGGTGATTACCATCTACAAGGAGACTATTAATCATGCGCAGACGCGTCGTTGTCACCGGTTTGGGTGCGGTAACCCCCTTGGGAACCGGAAAAGATGTATTCTGGGATAAGATTAAAGCCGGTTCCACCGGGATCGATAGGTTGACAAGATTCTCAACCCCTCCCGGGTTTTCTAAGGTCGCAGCAGAGGTTAAGAACCTTGATTCGTCTGGTTTTCTAGTGCCGCAAGTGGCTCACAAGATGGACAGGGCTTGTGTTTTTGCCATAATCAGCTCGATACTGGCGCGTAATGATGCGGGATTAGAGATTAATAGGGCTAAGACCGACAGATATGGAGTATTTATAGGTTCTTCCACCGGTGGGATAGCTTCAGGGCATGAGGTGGTATCTTCGGCTATGAGGAAAGGGACAAATACTTCGAATTCCAGCATACTGTGGAAGTACCCGCCGGGTGTTTGGAGCAACTTCATTTCTGTCGTTATAGGCATTGCCGGTCCGTCTATGACAATATCATCCGGATGCGCTGCCGGGACTGATGCGATTGGAACAGCGTTTCAATGGATTCAATCAAACTTGATTGACGTGGCCATCACCGGTGGAACCGACGCCCCTATAGTCCCCCTCAATTATCTGGCTTTCGATATCGTAGGAGCAATGTCCCGGTGCAACGACGAACCCCAAAAGGCGTGTAAACCTTTCGACAAAGAGCGGGACGGTATGGTTATGGGCGAAGGCGCCGGTATCTTAATACTTGAAAACCTAGACCATGCAAGAGCCAGGGGCGCTCATATATATGCAGAGGTTGTGGGTTTTGGCGAGAGTTGTGACGCTTATCATATGTCGGCTCCTTTACCGAGTGGCAAAGAATACGCCAGAGCCATGAAACACGCTTTGGAGAATGCCGGATTGGAGCCCCGCTATATTGATTATCTGAACGCTCATGGCAGCGGCACCAGATTAAATGATAAGACTGAAACACTGGCGATTAAAGAGTGTTTTAAGGAGCACGCTTATAGGCTGCGTATAAGCTCTATAAAGGGTGCTATCGGACACTTGTTTGGCGGTGCCGGAGCCGTCGAATCGATCGCTACGGTCTTAGCTGTACAGGAAGATGTGATACCTCCCACTGCAAATCTGAACAACTTTGATCCGGAATGTGATCTTAACTATGTGCCGCGGAAAGCGATATCGGATAAAATATCCTATGCCATGAAGTGCAGCTGTGGTTTCGGAGGCTGGAACAAGGTCTTAGTATTTAAAAAAGTGGGGTAGTCGTAAATGGTTGATGGCAAGAGGGTGGTAATTACGGGAACCGGTCCCGTTTCGCCGGTCGGTATCGGTTGCAGTGCTTTTTGGGACGGTCTTCTGAAGGGTAAATCGGGTCTTTCTATAATAACGGAATCTGATAGAGACTTCCAGACCGCGGGAGTAATAAAAAAAGGTGAGTTGGAATTATGGCTGAAAGCCATAATGAAATCTTCAAAGCTGAAACGGATGGGGATGCAAACCATTTACGGGTGTATCGGGGCCCGTTTGGCGATTGAGGATGCGAGGTTGAATATCGAAGAGTGTAATCAAGATAGGGTAGGCGTTATATTAGGTTCCTTCCTTGCGCAACCGGAATTTGCCATTAATGAGATAGATAAACTGGAGAATTTCGGGGTTAGGAAACTGTCTGCTTATACACCGATAGCGGTGTTTTTTGGCGGTCCCGTGGGAGAAATCAGCATTATGTTAGGAATAAGGGGAGCCTCGACTTTTGTTTCAACCGGAACTTGTTCATCGCTGGATGCCATTGGCCTGGCTTTTCGATCAATACAAATAAACAAGCATGATGTTGTCTTAAGCGGAGGAGTAGAAGCGCCTGTTAACCCCCTCTTACTCTCTATTTTTGCGGAATACTTCTCAACCGCCTCAAAGGAAAAAGAGTGTGTTATCGGGGAAGGGGCGGGGCTTTTGGTCATTGAGGAGTTTGAACACGCAAAGAAGAGAGGGGCAAGGGCTTATGCAGAGATAATCGGGTATTCCTCGGGGATAGACAGCGAAAGCTGGTGGTTTTTAAATGATTCTTTGCCGAATACTCAAAAATTCGAACCGATATTGAAAAGCTGTTTGGAAGAGGCGGAAGTTGTACAGGAGAATGTCGTATATATCGCCTTAAATAATGACGGGATCTCCCTAAATGAGGTCAGGGAATCCAACTTGATAAAACAGTTCTTTCACCCGAAAACCAAGACCGGTTCGCTGAAGCCTTTGATCGGGAATTTACTGGGAGCTTCGGGGGCGATGGAAACGATAAGCATATGTCATTATTTCAACAACAAGACTTTTGTTTCTGAAGGAATACATGAAAACGATCTTAACGCGCTGGTTTTCTCGTTTGATTTATTGGGAAATAGAAGCAGTTTTATATGTTTGCGAGGAGTCAGATGATATGATAGTTGATTTAAGTCTGCCATTGACCAACAGAATACAATCGGAAAAGATCCGCCCCCGTATAAGGCATGTCAATCATAAGAAGGGTGCATGTGTCCTCGGCCTTGAATGGCTCACCATTGGGAGCAGGTGTGAAAGGTTAAGGAAAATATTCTCGTATATTGTTGGTTCTGAAAGGTTAGTGCGTAAAGACTTCCCGGACGAAATGGGGCTTGCTTTCGACGTCGTAAGGACTTCCACCCACTGTGGAACACATGTTGACGCTCCTTTGCACTTCGGCCCTTTTTCGGAGAATAAGAAAAGCGAAAGTATTGATGAACTACCGTTAGAGTGGTTTTATGGTAATGGTGTGTTGATCGATGTGAGGTACAAGGGAGCGGGAGAATTAATAAGTGTAGAAGATATTGAGTCTTCGTTGCGTAACGTTGATTACGAAATAAAACCGTATGATATCGTCCTGATATGGACAGGCAGCGATAAACTCTGGGGGGGAAAGGAATATGTGCATAAGTACCCCGGAATGAGCAGGGAAGCAACAGAGTGGTTAATTGACAGGGGAGTTAAGGTAATAGGCATTGATGCGTGGGGGTTCGACAAACCGCCGTCGCTGATGTTGAAGGATTATTTTAAGACTCGCGATAAGCGATGTCTATACCCTTCACATTTTTTGGGACGGGAAAGAAAGTACTGTCACATTGAAAAGATGGCTAATTTTGATAAGATAACCAGACCCTTTGGGTTTAAGGTTATATGTTTTCCCATTAAAATTCAGGGGGGAACCGCGGCATGGGTTAGAGCCGTCGCAATCATTTGAAAACGGCTATTTAATCGGCCTGAAGGGAAATGGCATTATGAATGAGTCGTTACTTGTGTTTAACTGGGAACAGGCCGGATCAGCGGGACCTGAGATAATAGGCGGGAAAGCGGCCAATTTATCCCGCTTGAGACGTTATGGGTTTCCCACGCCGAACGGGGGAGTAATTGGAGCCGGTGTCTATAGGTTGTTCGTAAAGGCGAACCGGCTTAATGTTGCTGTCAAAGATTTGTCCGGTTTAACTACTGATCGGATACTTGACCCAGAAGTGACAACGGGTCTGGCTGCGATCCAGAGGTCCTTCGTAGACGGAGACTGGCCGCCTGAGTTAGAGGCTCATCTTCAGGTGTTTTTACAGGGCCTCGGTCTAATGGATAAGGCGGTTGCGGTGCGTTCTTCAGCCACCATGGAGGATTCAGCGTTCACCTCTTTCGCCGGAATGCACCAGTCGGTGCTTAATGTGTCGGGGTGGATCCGGATTTCCAGGGCGATTCGCGAATGTTATGCGTCCTTATGGACCCCTCAGGCGATAGCATACAGACGTAAGATGGGTATCGAGGATCGCGATGTAGAAATGGCGGTTGTCGTTCTGGAAATGGTTCCGGCAGTGGTGGCGGGCGTGGCCTTTAGCTGCGACCCAAGGACCGGGCGCTATGATCGGATACTGATCAATGCAGCCTGGGGTTTGGGGGAAGCCGTAGTTAAAGGAGAGGTGGAGCCTGACGAATATTTGCTTTCTCCCGGTTATGAAAGCATTAACATAGTGGAGAAAAAGATCGGGAAAAAGCAGAGGATGTACCGTCCCATTTCTTCCGGAGGGATTGAATCTGTTGATGTTGAAGCCGAGCGGAGGGAGAGCCCCGCTTTGGCGGATGAGGCGGTGATTGATTTAAGCCTCCTTGTATTACGTGTGTTTGAGTCCGTGGGCGAAGGCCGGGATCATCAGGATATCGAATGGGTCTATGACGGGCATAAGTTTCATTTGGTGCAGACTCGCCCGGTGACGCGTATCCCCCGGCTTACCTTTTCCGCAATCGCCGACCAGCCCGTTCTTTGGTCGAACGCCAACAATAAGGACGTTTTTCCGGGAGTTATGAGCACATTTCAATGGCCCGGGATCGCTTTGTTTATTGAGCGCCTGTTTGTGGAGTCATGCCGGGCCATGGGACTGAAGTTTCCCGAAGGGCTCAGGTGGATACGTTTGTACCGTGGCCGTCCGTATTTCAACCTTTCAGCGATTCAGTGGGCGTACTATGACGGTATAGGTATGTTGCCAACGGAACTGAACAAAGTGCTGGGAGGTCACCAGCCGGAAATCAAAGTTCCGAGCCAACGGCCGCGGCGGGGTCTGAACGGGTTAAGGCGCTGGGGGCGGTTAATGAAGTTTGTGGTTGGTTCCATACGCAATCAAAAGGTGGCGTCCCGCTCGATGGAGGAGTTGTGGTGGGCGGCGGAGGATTGGTTGTGCGTGGATTTTCAGGACCTTTCCGATGCCCGGTTGCTTGACACGATACTGCAAATCGTTGGAAGGGTTAACGTGTTTGGCCCGATTTATCAGAGCGTTAACAACGCCGCGGGAAGTTTCATCGCTATTCTCGAAGGCGTTTTGGAAAGGCGCTTCCCGGGGCGTGGCGCTACACTGGCCAACGCACTAATGGCCGGGTCGGGTGTAATAAGCGCGGATTTGGGATATCGGTTACTGGAACTTGCCAAACTGGCAAAGGAAGATCCGGCAGCCGTGGCTTTCTTTACGGCTCCATCTTTCCGTCCGGAAACGTGGAGAGAGGCTTTGCTAAAGAGGGAAGGAACCGGAAGATTCCTTGACCGGTTTGAGGATTTCCTTAGGGAATACGGCCATCGGGCTGTTTATGAGTCAAATATAATGAACCCGCGGTGGATTGAGGATCCCAGTTACCTGTTAAGGAGCATCCGTGACTATATCCTGGCTGATTTGGTCACCCTACCTTCCCCTGCGAATAAGTGTCGCCAGGCGGAGGAAGAAGTAAAGAACCGCATAAAACACACCCCGCTGCGTGTTTTTCTTCCTTTCATTCTGAAACAGGCCGTCAACGCTGTTCGCATACGGGAGCAGGGACGGTCGGTAATCACGAAGGCCCTTCAACCGATACGGGCGCTTGCGCAGGAGATAGGGAGGCGCCTGGTGGAACGGGGATTGCTGGCTCGTCAGGAAGACATCTACCACTGCTCGTGGTGGGAAATTAAGGCCATCTTTTCCGGCAGTTGGGACGGGCGGGGGCTACAGGCATTGGTGCAAGATAGGAAGGCGAGGTATGAGGAATATCTGTGCGATGATGTTCCCGACGTGATCATTGACGAAAACCCTGTAAGGTCGACCGTAACAGTGGACAGGAACGCTTCTTACCTGACGGGCGCGGGTGTGGCTTCAGGGCAGGCCACGGGCCCTGTCAGGCGCGTATGGCATCCGGATCAAGGAACGAATCTGCAACCCGGCGAAATTTTGGTTGCACCTTCCACTGATCCTTCCTGGACACCGTTGTTCCTGAAAGCGACCGGTTTGGTGATGGAGATGGGAGGTACCGTTTCTCATGGTTCCATAGTGGCGCGAGAGTACGGAATCCCGGCGGTTGTTAATGTTCCGGGAGTGATGAAACTGCTCCGTGACGGCCAAACCGTTACTGTGGACGGAGATGTAGGAAGGGTTTATTTGTCCGGAGTATAAATGTACGGATTATAAACCAAGGATGGCAAAAAACATGTCTGATAAAGTGCTGATGAGGCTGGACCGCGTATCCAAGACGTATGTCATGGGTGAGGTAAACGTTGAGGCTTTAAAAGAAATCTCCCTGGATATTTATGAAGGGGAACTTCTGGTGATTTTGGGCCCCAGCGGTTCCGGCAAGAGCACCCTGCTGAACATAATGGGCGGCATGGATGTCCCGTCCGGCGGGCAGGTATTGTTCGGGCAGTGGGATCTGAGCCGGGCCGATGATAGTCAACTGACCCGGTACAGACGTTGCGAGTTGGGTTTCGTTTTTCAGTCATACAACCTGATACCCGACCTGACCGCCGGAGAGAACGTTGAGCTGGCCGCTAACCTGGTGGACGAACCTTTGTCCCGGCAGGAAGTGTTGAAGGAAGTGGGTCTGGAGAACAGGATCGACCATTTCCCCTCCCAAATGAGCGGCGGCGAGCAGCAGCGGGTGGCCATCGCCCGGGCCGCGGTGAAAAACCCGCGTCTGTTGCTTTGCGACGAGCCCACCGGCGCCTTGGACCATTTAGCCGGCAGACTCATTCTGGGTTTGCTTGCCGGAATCAGCCGGGGGCGGGGCAGTACCGTGGTAATCGTAACCCACAACACCCCCATCAGCGCTATGGCTGACCGTGTCGTAAGGATGAGCAGTGGGACCGTCGTGGAGGTTACGGAAAACCAATCCCCGGCGCCACCCGAAAGGATTACGTGGTAATGAACGTCTTGACCGTAAAGCTCTGGCGGACCATCCGGCATACCAAGGGGCAGTTTCTGGCGGTAGCCGTCGTGGTTATGGTGGCTGTATGCGTTGATATTGCGTTGTCCACCGGGTACTACAATCTGGATCGGTCCCAGAAGTCGTTCTACAAAGAAAATAACTTTGCCGATTACTACTTCAACGTGGTCAGGGCGCCTGAACAAGTCAGCGATAAAATCGAATCAATCCCGGGGGTCACAAAAGCCACGGGACGCATTCAAAAGGATGTCCGTTTTCTCAAAGAAAATGGACAGAGGGTTACTGTCCGGTTAATTGGTTGCCCGCTGCCTGCGGAGAAAGAGGTTAACCGCCCATATTTGCTTCAAGGGCGGTTTTTCGAAGAATATCCCCGGAGTGGGGGGGTTGAGGTCCTGGTGGATCCCAAGTTTGCGGAAGCCAATGGCCTTTCCTTTAACCGCTCTGTAAATGTTATCGCGGGGGGAAAGATAGTCCCCCTGACCGTTGTAGGCGCCGCCGTCAGCCCTGAGAGCGTCTTTATTATTAAGGAAGGCACGCTGATGAACGACCCCAAGACCTTCGGCATCATCATGCTTCCCAGGAAGCAGGCGGAGCAGATTTTTAACATGTCGGGACAGATCAACCAGGTGGTCGTAACATTAGCGCCGGGAGCAGACGAGAAAAAGGTGGCGGAAAAGGTGAAGGCCATCCTGGAGCCTTACGGCAACCTGAATAGTTATCCGCGAAAAAACCAGTTGAGTCATATGGTTGTTGAAGCGGAGTTGAGAAAACTGGGCTTCTTGTCTCATTTCGTTCCGGGTATCTTTTTAGGGGTCGCTGCAATGATCCAGTTCGTTACGTCGAGAAGGATAATCAAAGCCCAGCGCATACAGATCGGGGTGATGAAAGCTCTCGGTTACGATAACCGGATCATAATGTTTCACTATACTGTATACTCCTTGGCGGTAGCTGTTCTTGGGGCGTTGCTGGGCACCTTGACAGGGCTGCCGTATGCCTCGTTCATTTACCAAGTCTATTCCCGCTTGATATTTAACCTGCCCATAACCTGCGGCGGATTATACGGCAAAGCAATTTTACACGCTTACACCATTAGTTTTGTGGTAAGCCTTGTTTCCGGCTTTGTCGCGTCCAGAAGCGTAACCGCCATCAATCCGGCCGAGTCTATGCGGCCCGAGCCTCCCGGGATAACCGGTAGGATTATCCTTGATTACTGGACCTGGTTATGGCGCAGGTTAGGCGCGACATGGAAGATGAGCATGAGGAGCATCTTTCGCAAGTGGAAACGGTTCGGGGTTACGCTGATGGGTGTCATTTTTGCGGTGGGATTGCTGGTGGTGGCCCTTTCCTTCAACGACTCCATTTACTACTTGAAACACATCTACAGCGAGCGGCGGCACTACGATTACCTGGTTCGTTTCAACTCTCCCGTCAAGGATTGCGAATTATTGAACATCTCCCGTCTCGATGGCGTCATCAAAACGGAACCGGTTCTCGAAATACCGGTGAAAATGCATCTTAATGGGCGTACCGAAAGCGACTTTTTAAATGGGCTTCCTCTGGCGCAAACCCTGAAAGACGTGACCACCGAAACCGGAAGGTTTCTACAAATACCGGAAGACGGCATTTTGATCAACCCGAGGACGGCGATGCAATTGGGCGCACGGGTCGGCGATACCGTCGAAGTGGAAACGCTTCTCGGCAATTTTAAACGTACCGGTCTGAAAATCGTGGGAATTCAAGGGGAAATGGTCGGTTCCGGATCCTACATCGCCATAGAACAGGCCAACCGCATACTCCGGGAGAAAGGCGTCGTTTCCGGAGCAATGCTGAAGGTCGATCCGGGCAAAGCCGGTCAGGTGGAAAAAGAACTGGGTAAGATGACTGAAGTATCTTCAATCTCTAATCCCGAGAAGGAATTGCACACCCTTGATATGGTTCTGAACGTAATGACCTTCATAGTGGTCATATGGACCATTTTTGCCTTGTTGCTCGGGTTTGCCGTTGTTTACAACTCCTCGGTGGTTAACTTCGCCGAGCGCAAAAGGGAACTTGCGTCCTTGCGGGTGGTAGGGTATACGATCCGTGAGGTTTCCGGGCTTCTCCTGAAAGAAAACTTTCTGCATTCGGTGTTAGGAGTTACTATCGGTCTTCCTTTCGGACGTTTGCTGGTCGAGTGGTACAGCAGATCAATAGACGCTAACTTTTTCACACTGACGGCGGTTGTTTATCCGCGGTCTTACCTGTTTGCCGCCGCGGGCGGGATACTTTTTACCATGGTGACTCACCTTTTTGCAGTTCAATGGATTAAGCGCCTGAATCTCGTGAATACACTGGAGAGCGCGGATTGAACCCGGGAGAATCATCCGAAGACGGAGGGATGAATATGAAGCAAATAGTAAAAATTGTTTTAGTAGTCGGAATCCTGGCTGCGGTCGTGATTGCCGTAACGGCGCTGGCCTTCTCCGGGAAGGCGGTTGAAATTGTGCAGGTGAGCAAGGGCTGCATTGTCTGTGAGGTAGCCGAAGACGGTTACGTGCAATCCGCAACCAGCCGCAATATACACTCCACTCAGATCGCCAGGGTGGTTCAGGTGCCGGTAGAAACGGGCCAGCATGTGAAGAAAGGCCAAACCCTGGCGGTGTTGGAAAACCTGGATCTGTCAGTGCAGATCAGTGAGGTGCGTTCCCAACTCGCCCAGGCCGAAACCGCCGCTGGCGGAGCCCGGGCCGCTCTGGAAAAGTCCCGGCTGGCATTGCAGGACGCCCGGGACAACATGGCCCGGGTGCAGGAACTGTTCAAGGAGGAGGCTGTTTCCAAGGTGGAATGCGACAAGGCCCAACTGCAGGTGGAGACGGCCGAGCAAAGCGTATACGAGCAGAGTTCCCGGCTGCAAAGCATTGAGGCCCAGGCCGCCGGCTTGAGCCAGTCGCTGAGTGAGCTTACCGCCAAGGAGCGGCAGTTGGTGGTGAAAAGTCCCGTTGACGGCACGGTGTTGGAACTGCCGGTCAAGCCGGAACAAGTGATGTTACCCGGCGCGCTGGTAGCCAGCGTGGCGGCGCCCAATCAACTGGAGGTTAAAGCAGATATCCTAAGCGACGACCTGGCGGACGTCAAGGTCGGCGAAAAGGTGAATATCACCGCTCCGTTTCTTGACAAGAGGGTATTGGTGGGCGAAGTAAAGCAAATTTACCCCCGGGCGGAAGAAAAACAATCCGCTCTGGGGATCATCCAACGGCGGGTGCCGGTAATCGTTTCGTTGCCTGATCCGGCCGACCTGAAACCCGGTTACCAGATCAGGGTGGCCATTCAAACCCTGAGAAAAGAGAACGTGCTGTTACTGCCACGTGAAGCCGTCTGCACCACCGGAGACGGTTCCAAGGAAGTCATGGTTGTGACTAACAACCGTATCCGGCACAGGACCGTCACCACCGGTCTCAGCGATCAGGACCGCATCGAAATCACCAGCGGCCTGAAAGCCGGAGATCTGGTAGTAAGAGACGGCAGCCTGAATATAAAGGAGAAATCGAAGGTAAGACCGATTAATAAATAAAATTGAGCGGGGCACGACAATATAACATTTAACGGCATCGGGGACTTTTTCATCTAACTGGATCAAATGTTTAGACAGTTGGTTATGCCTGGCTGAAATTCATCCTCATTTTCTTTAATCCCCAGGATATTTATCACTCTTCGTGGTGCTCAATGATCAGTTGACGCCTTTTTTAAAGTTCGGTGAAGCGGCGGTTTTCCTGCTTTGTGGTTGACAGCCCTTGGAGGGTTATTCAAACCAGCCGCGAATTTAATGCGGTATGGTAGAGAAGGATTTTTTACGAGAATAAGAGAGCAGAGGAAAGACGATGAGGACTAAGGAAAAAGTTCTTTCTTTTTTGAAGGCTGCGGACTGGGAGGGGCTTGAGGCCGAAGCCCGGGCGGATACACGGGTTTTAAACGGCCTTATTCAGGCCCTCAACCTTGCGGATGAGGAGTTAGCCTGGCGGGCGGCCGAGGGGTTCGGACGCGCCGCCGCTGTAGTCGCCGAAATCGACAGGGAACTCTGCCTCGACCGCATGGGGCGTCTTGTCGGGACGCTCAACGATGAAGAGTGCGGCGCGAGCCCCCGGTTTACGGCGCCCGCTATCGGTGAGGCGATCGCCCGCGCGCCGAAAGCATTCATCGAGTACGCACCGATGATTTTATTCACCCTCGCGCAGTCTTATTTACAGGCAGGCGCCGCATGGGCTGTAGGGCGAATCGGAAGTGTAAGGCCCAAACTGGTCAGCACGGCGGCCCCGCGCATTCTCCCGCTGCTGCAAAGTACCGACCCTGCCGTACGCGGAAACGCGGCATGGGCGCTGGGGGAGATGCTGGCGTCGGAGGCGCTCTCCGATCTCAAGGTGTTAATGGATGATAATGCGTCGCTGAAGGTCTACAAGGAAGGTTTTTTGAGGCAAACCACGGTAGGCGAACTGGCGGTGGCGGCGATTAGAAGAATAGGTATCTAATCGGGGTCAGAATTCAGTAGTCAGTAGCCAGTAATCAGTGTAAGTAATCAGTAGTAAGTTGTCAAAATAGCGGGTGCGGCATGATAGAAAAGCAACAGGTTTTGAGTCTTTTACACGCGAAACAATGGGACAGGATGGAAGCGGAAGTCCGGGCGAACCCGCGTTTTATCGACGCTCTCATATGGGCGCTCTACCGGCCCGACGAAAGTCTGGCTTGGCGGGCGGTGGAAGGTTTCGGACGCGCCGCGGCGGCGGTGGCCGGTGTCGATATCGAGCTTTGCATTGACAGAATCGGGCGGCTTGGTTGGGCGCTCAGCGAAGAGTCCGAAATCTTTGCGCGCTTGGCTGCGCCCGCCATCGGTGAGGCGATTGCCCGCGCCCCAGAACCGTTCGTGGAAAACGCGCCCATGATCTTGGCGGCGCTCAGGCAGCCGCGCCTTCAGGCGGGTGCGGCGTGGGCGCTGGGGCGAATCGGGAGTCTGTGGCCCGACATGGTGCGCCCGGCGGCACCGCGAGTTATGCCGCTGCTGAAAAGCCAGGACGCGGAGGTACGCGGCTGCGCAGCGTGGGCGCTGGGCGAGATGATCGCCGTAGAAGCGCTCCCGGAACTCCAGGCACTTGTAAGTGATACTTCAGCATTAAAGAAATACCAAGACGCATCGTTGCACGACACAACGGTGGGTGAACTGGCGGCTGCGGCATACGAAAAAATAAAGAATTCGCAGAGCTGACTACGAGGCTTGGACGGTTCTTAGAGAAGGCTACGGTGGGAGAATTGGCGGACTGCGGCGTGATACAAAATAAAAAATGATTGAGCTGAAAGGTATCGAAAACGTACGTCAGTTTCTGCTTGAGATCTACCAGCTGCTTTACGACCACTTTGGCCCGCGGCACTGGTGGCCGGCGGACACCGCTTTTGAAATGATCGTTGGCGCGATCCTTACCCAGAATGTCTCCTGGAAAGGTGCGGCACAGGCGATCGCGAACCTGAAGCAGCGGGGTTTGCTCGAACCCGCTGCGCTTCTCGAAGCGCCGGAAAGAGAGCTTGCGGAATTGATCCGTCCGGCGCGGTACCACAACCAGAAGGCACGGAAGCTGAAGGCTTTTTGCGGGGTACTGGCCGAAGAGTTCAACAACCACCTTTCCGCTTTTCTTTCGCAGGA
>QZIW01000037.1 GCA_003604985.1 Ammonifex sp. | reverse complement strand
ACTTCACCAAGACGCAAATCCTGTCGCAAGCGGGCGTGGCGATGCTGGCGCAGGCCAATATGGCGCCGCAATCGGTACTACAACTCCTGCGGTAAACTTGGGGATTCCAAGACTGGCGGGGCGGCTTGTGAAAGCCGCCCTTTCACTTTATGCGCCTTTTTGGTTAAGTTTTCTCCCTCTTAACCGAATGAAAGTGGTGAGGGGGTTTTGTTAATGAAGCTTTCTCTTTGCATGATCGTGAAAAACGAGGAGGAATACCTTTCCCGCTGCCTTAAAAGCGTGCAGGGGGTGGTGGGCGAAGTAGTGGTGGTCGATACCGGTTCCACCGACCGCACGGTGGAAATCGCTAAAAGTTTCGGCGCGAGGGTCCACCATTTTCCCTGGACCGGTGACTTCAGCGCCGCCAGGAACGTTTCTTTGGAAAAGGCGACCGGGGACTGGATCATCTTCCTGGATGCGGACGAAGAACTGGTGGAGGAGGATGGCCCGAAGCTGAGGGAGATAATCGCTTCCGGCGGGGCAGACGGCTACTATTTGACAGAGATCAACTTCGTGGGCGACAGGCCCGGTATTGACGCGGTGATAAACACCGCCTTCCGGGTCTTCCGGAACCGCACGGAGCACCGGTTCACGGGGGCCATCCATGAGCAGATTGTGGCCTGTGTGCAGAAGCACGGGGGAAGGATCGCTTTTTCCGAGGTCCGGATTAACCATTATGGTTATTTAAACCAGACTTCCCTGAGTAAAAATAAGATCCAGCGGAATCTTGAGATTCTCAAGAAAGAGGTTCAAAAGCGGCCTAAGGATAATTTCACCAGGTTTAATTTGGGGGTCGAGTATCTCCGCTTGGCGAATTATCAAGATGCGCTTAAAGAATTTCAAAAAGCTTTTCACAAGATTCCTACCCTCGAGATTGCTTACGTCTCGGTATTGCTCCGGAACATCGTTTTGTGTCTTAAAGAGCTTAAACGCTACGACGAAGCACTGTCGGTGCTCAAGGACGCCGTTGAGGGCTATCCAGATTATACCGACCTCGTATTCTTAAAAGCCGGGGTTTACGCCGATATGAAAGATTTAAGCGCAGCGGTTGCGACTTATAGGGAATGCTTGTCGCGGGGCGAGTCCAATACCCGTCACATTACCCAGCAAGGGGTGGGGAGCTACCGGGCGTGGTACGGGCTTGGCCAGGCTTACGAACAACTCGGGGACTATGTTGAGGCGGTAAGAGCATATACCGAGGCGCTCAAATCCAACAGGTATTTCCTGGGACCGGTATTTAACCTTACCGGGATTCTTGTTCCGCGGGAGGATATCCGGGCAGTCAAAGAGTTTTTCGCCCGCTATCTCGATTTAAGCGATGTTGATACGTTAATTATTTTAGGGCAGGTTTTTACACTCGAGAAACGCTACCAGGAAGCATTAGAATATATCGAGGCGGCTTTGAGGCTTGACGGACCATCCCAGAGACTGCTGTTTCAAAAAGGGGAAATCCTTCTTAACCTCAGACGGTATACGGAGGCCGGCGCCTGTTTTGAAAGGCTTGAAAACGGAGCTCACCATGTACCGGCGCTTTTGAGCCGGGCTTTTTGCCTGCTGATGAGAGGTCATTATGCCGAAGCGGTAAAACTTTTAGACCCGCTCGTGGGAGAGGAAAGCATAAGTCTTTATGTCCGAATCTACCGTGATTTTGCGGCTCTTTTGACCGGTTCGGCGCCGGTCTTTCTGCCGGCACTTGCGAAAAAAGAGATGCTATGCGAAGAGATAATATTTGACCTGCTCGGCAAGCTTTTGGAACTCAGGGAGTTTGAGAAATTTGCGCGGGCTTTGACCCTTGCCGGTATAAGCCCGGAACCCGAGCGTCGGCTAAAGCTCGGTAAACTCTATTTTAAATATGGGTTTAAAGATTCTGCGGCGGAGGAATTGCTTGCGGCGTTTAAATCAGGCGCGCAGGATGCAGAAGCGTTGGCGATTTTAGGAGAAATCGGTTTAGAAGAAGGGTTTAATGAGGAGGCGGTGATTTTTTACCGCCACGCCCTTGATCTCGACAAAGGGTGTTTCCGTTACTATACCGCGCTTGCCAGTGTGCTTTGCCGGTTGCAGCGTTACCAGGAGGCCCAAGAGGTTATAGAGGAAGGGCTCAGAAGATTCCCGGCCTCATCGCTGTTAAAGGCGGCATTGAAGGGTACAGAGGTAGCAGTTAATTTTCAGCAAAAAGGAGTGGTTGGTTATGGCCATTGAAACTTCTAATTTGTTGAGAGCGGCGAAGGTTGATACACTTTCTCGCGTACCGGAAGAGGTTATTAAACCATCCGGCCCGGTTGAATTACTCCAGCAACTAAAGGCAAAGGATGAAGAAGGGGAGAAAGGCAAAAAGCCGGACAGCGGGCAACTCGAAGGGGTTCTTGGCCGCCTGAATTTAATGCTGGAAATGACCTGGTATGACCTGCATTTCCGCATCCATGAGGCGACACATGAAGTGATGGTACAGGTGGTCAACCGTGATACCGGGGAGGTATTGCGGGAGATCCCGCCGCAGCGGATACTTGATATGGTGGCGGAGATGATGCGCCTTATCGGGATGATGATGGACGAGAAGGTTTAGCGCGGCTGTGAGCACGGATTGCAAAGGGGGCGAATGGTATGACCGTTATGAGGATAACGGGCGTAATGTCAGGCCTCGATACGGAAGAGATCATTAACAAGCTAATGGCCATTGAACGCCGGCCGATCGACCTTCTCAATAGCAAAAAGGCGACCCTCGAAAAACAGAAAACCGCCTGGCAAGAGATCAACACCAAACTGGCGGATCTTCACAGCAAGCTTGCCGATCTGAAGCTGATGTCCACCTATACGGGGAAAGTGGCCACATCTTCGAACACGAGTGTGGTAACGGCGACAGCTTCCTCTTCAGCAACTTCGGCTGTTTACTCTATTACCGTCACGCAGCTGGCCCAGGCGCACAGCGTGGCTTCAGACCAGTTTGCCGACCCTGCGGCGGCGCTCAATCTCAGCGGTACCTTCACGGTTGAAGGGGTGGCCGTGACGGTGGCGACAACGGACAGCCTCAACAGCATCCGCGACAAGATAAATGCTGCCAATGCGGGAGCGACAGCTTCAGTGATTGACAACCGGTTGGTGATTACCAGCAACACCACCGGCGCCGCGAGTACGATTGATTTTGTAGACGACGCTACAACCGGGGTTTTGAAGTCCCTGGGTATTCTGACTGCTACGAATACAATTAAGAACCAGCTTGTGGCGGCACAGGATGCTGCGTTTACGGTAAACGGCCTTAATATCACCAGGAGCACCAACACCGTGTCCGACGTGATCAGCGGGGTTACCCTGACGCTCAAAGGAGCCTCGGCCACCGCGGTTAGCTTGGAGGTGAAGAACGATACACAGACGGCGGTTAACAAGATCAAGGCGTTCGTGGACAGCTACAACGCCCTGATGAGCGATATCGCCACGAAGCTCGATTATGATTCCGATACCAAGACTGCGGGAGTGCTGCAGGGAGACCGTTCCCTTACAGACCTGGAGAACCAGTTGCGGCGCAAGTCGTCGGAGATCATCAGCACCGCCGACCCTACACTTAACGCTCTAAATCTCATCGGCATAACTACTTCAAATAAGGAATCCACGCTGACGGTGAACGAGACTAAGCTTACCGATGTCCTAAGTGCCAGCCCGGACAAGGTGGCGCTTTTATTTGGCGCCTCTTCAACAAACGGGAACGATGGCGTTGCGACCCGGATGGATAGCACCGTGAACTTATGGACCTTGAGCGGGACTGGTTTTCTAGCGGCAAAAACCGATTCTTTGGGTAACGAGATTACCGATATCGAAAAACAGGTTCAACGAATGGAAAACCGCTTGAGTATAAGGGAAAGGAATCTCTGGCGGCAGTTCACGGCGTTGGAAGAGATGCTGGCGAGAATGAACGCGCAGAGCAGTTGGCTTGCGGCGCAGTTTAGCCAAATGTCTGGTACCACCTAATAGAAGCAGCTAAGGAGAAAAAAGGAGAGAGTGATAACGTGCCTATAGCTAAGAAAGATAACCTTCATGATCAGTATCTTCAAACGGCGGTAGCCACTGCGCCGCCCGGCCGCCTTTTACTGATGCTTTACGACGGGGTGATAGGTTTTCTCTCCCGGGCGGTAGATGCGCTCGAATCTCGGAATTACGAAGAGGCTAATCGGTTTATTGTCCGCGCCCAGGAAATTGTTTCGGAGTTGATAAGCACGTTGGATATGGAATACGAGATAGCGCAAGCCCTTCACAAACTTTACGATTATTTCAACCGGCGGCTGATTGAGGCCAACGTTAAGAAGGACAGCACCCCGATTCACGAGGTTCAGGGGTACCTGCGGGAACTCCGGGAGATATGGGCCAAAGCAGTGGTCACTGTGGGTGCGGGAGCGGCACCACCGCCTCACGCTGCCGGAATGGAGGTCTAAACAGTGGAAGATAAGAGTGGCCGGCAGGAACTCTATACCCTGCTCGGCCGCTGGCTTAAGCTGACCGAAGCGCAAAAGAAGGTGGTCCAGCAACGGGCGCCGGTAGAGGCTTTGCAGGATGTAATTGCGGCCCAAGAAGAGTTGAAGAAGGAAATCGCGTTATTACCACCCGATTTCGCCGGCAGCGAAGATGGATGCGCAGCTTTACTTAAAAAGATTCAGGAAGAGGAAAAGGAAACCCGGGATTTGCTGGAGGGGTGGCTTAGTGAAGTAAGGGAGGAGATAACTCACTTACACCAAGGGCAGGCGGTGGTACGTGCCTACCTCAAACAGGAAACCGCTCCTGCTGCCCGTTTCTTTGATAAAAGGCGGTAACGGACCGGGCGGAAAGATAAGATAATTTTTTGGGGGTAGGATGGTGTCGGCGGAAAAAAACAGAGTGAACCAAAGCGGAGTTTCCACTGCAGAAAGGCATCTTCGGCCTTTCGGTCTCACCAGTATCGTGATCCTTGCCTGGAACGAGTTGCCTTATACCAGGATGTGTATCGAGAGCATCCAGCAGTACACCGACTGTCCCTACGAGTTAATCCTGGTTGATAACGGTTCCACGGACGGTACGGGGGAATACTTCGACTCAATACCGAATGCAACCGGCATCAAGAACCCAGTAAACCTCGGGTTCGCTGCCGGATGCAATCAGGGCATAAGGGCGGCGCGTGGCGATTATATTCTTTTGCTCAACAATGATACCGTTGTATCTCATAACTGGCTGTCCAACCTCGTTAACTGCCTGGAATCCAGCCCGGAAATCGGCATCGTGGGCCCGGTATCGAATTGTGTCAGCGGGGTGCAATTAATCGCTACCAATTATCACTCTCTTGAGGAAATGCACCGGTTTGCCCGGGACTTTAACCGTCCAGATCGATCACGCTGGTTTGACACCGAGCGGCTGGTTGGATTTTGCATGCTTATCAGACGAAGCGTTATAGAACGAATTGGTCTTTTGGACGAGAGTTTTGGTATCGGCAACTTTGAAGATGACGATTACTGCCGCCGCGCCCTTCAGTCCGGTTTCCGGCTCGTTTGTACAGGGGATACCTTTGTTCATCATTTTGGAAACAAAACTTTTGTCGGGAACAACGTTGATATGGCCGGATTGTTAGCGGAAAACCGTATTAAGTTTTGCAAAAAGTGGAATATCGACATCGACTGCGAAGAGAATCTCATAGAATTAAAACTGAAGGAAGGCTTAGACTCAACTTTGAAACTGCGGGCGCGGTTAGCCTGTGAAGATATTGTTACCCGTGGTAAGACAATTGGGGAAAAATTACTTGCCTCGCGGGAACGTCTTCTACAAACTAAAATCACCAAGGACAGTTTAACAATCACCTATCTGGCGATCAATACTCACGTAACTGGAGGAGTAAAAATATTTCTTGAGCAGGCGAACCGCTTGGCTGCCAGGGGACATAAGGTGTACGTGGTCTCTTATTACAACCCGCCGGAGTGGTTCCCGCTCCAGGCGGAGTTTATTCAGGTCCCTCTGAGATCATCGCTCAGTGATTACGTGCCCGGGAGCGATATAGTTATCGCCACTTTTTGGACCCAGATTCCGGAACTTTGCACCTTGGCCGAGAGGAGTTTTGTTACCCATTTGGTTCAGGGAGATTCTTGTCTCTTTGAGCGCGATAAACTGCCGGAGCACCAACGGACATTGATGGATCAATTGTATGCCCAGCCGATAGACCTGATTGTTATATCCCAGCACTTGCAACAGGTAATACGAGACACTTACGGGCGGGAGAGTCACTACGTGCCCAACGCGATTGACCACCAGGTCTTTTTCCCCCGGCCCCGCAGCCCCCGGGATAAGAAACGCATTCTCGTTATAGGAGCGGATTTGCTTCCGTTTAAAGGCATCCAGGATATTGCCGTAGCATTGGAATGTCTTTCTCGGAAGGGAGTAGAGTTTAACGTAACCTGGATTACGCCCGCGCCGCCCCAGACAGTCCGGCCTGCGTGGGAAATCGTGGCCAATCCTACGCAGGAAGAACTTGCCCGGATCATGGCTGATTGTGATATTTACGTTTCAGGTTCCCACTACGAGGCGTTTTCGCTGCCCCCGCTCGAAGCGATGGCCAGCGGTGTGGCGGTAGTTACCACCGCCAACCAGGGCGTCACCGAATACGCCAGGAACGAATATAACTGCCTTATGGTGCCGGTTAGAGAACCTGATGCCTTAAGCGAGGCTATTTACCGCCTTATCGGGGACGAGCGTTTGTGTGCGGAGCTGGTAGCTAATGGCTTAGTTACAGCACAGGGTTATACCTGGGACCGGGCGACAAATCGCTTAGAGGAAGTGCTCCGGACGATAATCCGGGAACCATCTTTGGATAAAAGCTCGGAAGTGAACGTGGTTGATGCTGATAGCTTCAAAGCAAACGAGCAGTCTATTATTAGCGGTTACTTCCATTACTCCAGACCGGAGTTGGTAGAATTAGTGCCGCTACAGGCCAAGAAGGTCTTGGACATAGGCTGCGCTGCTGGAATGATGAGTGCGGCTTTAAAGGAGCGCGGCGTTGAGGAGGTGGTCGGCGTTGAAATAAATGCGGCTGCAGCCCAGGAAGCAGCGGCCCGTCTTGACCGGGTACTGGTGGGAGATATTGAGAAGCTTGACCTCCCTTATCCGGAGAAGTATTTCGATGCTGTTGTTATGGGTGATGTACTCGAACACCTGCGTGACCCCTGGGTTGTGTTGGCGCGTTTGCAAAACTATTTAGCAGAAGAGGGAACAGTAATAGCAAGTATTCCTAATGTTGCAAACATTTCAATAATTATGGGTCTTATAAACGGGGAATGGCATTACGCTAATGCTGGTATTTTGGACCGGACGCATTTACGCTTTTTTACCCTCGACGGCATTCGCGAGATGTTCGCCAATACTGGGTATCGGGTTGTATCTGTGGACCGGATTAAGGACGAGCTTACCGAGCGAGAGCAAAAGTTAGTAGATCTTTTACAGTCTTCGGAAATGGCACCTCCATCCTTTGCAGAGGAAGCTTCTGTCGTCCAGTACTTGGTTGTAGCCCGAAAAAAGAGCGCGGCGCAAAAGGTTTCGCTTTGCACGGTGGTTAAAAACGAAGCGGAATACCTCTCCCGTTGTTTGTCGAGTGCAAAAAAGGCGGCGGATGAGATAATCGTGGTTGATACCGGTTCTTCCGATGAAACAGTCAGGATTGCCGGGTCTTTCGGCGCGAAGATCTATCATCTTACCGGGGCGGAGGATGCTGGCGCAGCGTGGAAGTTCGCCTTCGAGAAGGCCACAGGGGATTGGATCATTTTTCTGGAGACCGATGAAGAACTGGTGGATGGTGACGGCCCGAAGCTTCGCTCCTTACTTTCCCGGGGAGATGCGGATGGTTATTATCTGAGGGAAGTCAATTATATTGGCAAGGAGCCCGGACTGGATGCCGTGGTCGGCGCTGCTTTCCGCGTCTTTCGGAACGATCCCCGTTATTTTAAAATAGCCGCGCCTGAACATATTGTGGCAAGCATTCAGGCTCAAGATGCAAAAATCATATTATCAGACGTCCGGATCAATCATTGCGGCTGCCTGAACCGGTCGTCGCGGGATAAGAAAAAAATCAAAGACGACTTGGCGATCCTGGAAGAGGAGGTCGTTAAAAGACCAGATGATAAATTCACCAGGTTTAACCTGGGAGTGAAGTATATGTGCCTGGAGCAACACGATAAGGCGCTGAAAGAATTTCAGTCGGCCTTTAAAAATATTGCTTTAAATGAGGCAGCTCATGCCCCCGCATTGGTAAGGAATATCGCTCTTTGCCTTAAGGAATTAAAACGGTTTCGCGAAGCTCTGCAGGTACTCGATGATGCTGTTCTCGTTTATCCCGACTATATTGATCTCTTATTCCTGGTTGGCTGTGTTTACGTTGAACTAAAAGACTGCTCAGCAGCCGCTAAGGCCTATCAGGAATGCATCAAGAAAGGCGAAGCCGATAAATGTTGGACAAGCCAACCAGGCGTTGGGAGTTACAGGGCCTGGTTCGGCCTCGGCCGGAGCTATGAACGTATCGGTTACTGGGAGGGTGCGGTACAGGCTTATACCAACGCCCTGAAGGGGAATGAGTTCTTGGAAGGGCCGGTATACGGTTTGGGCAGGATTCTGATCGGCAGAGAAGACGATGCCGGTGTAAAGGCTTTCTTTGAACGCCATCTTGATACGGACGATTCGGAAGCTTTATCCGTACTGGGCGGGGTTTTCTCTGTTCACCAGCGCTACGAAGATGCGCTCTATTATGCGGAGCGGGCTGTTTCGCAAAATCCGTCTTTACCAAAGGCACTTCTGGTGAAAGGGGAGGCCCTGTCAGGTGTCGGTCGGCTCGCTGAAGCGATTGACTGTTTTACGGGGATACGCAAAAAGAGTGAATACTTTTTCGCTGCCCAACTGAACCAGGCTTTCTGCTTACTTTTACTAAGTGACTTTCCGGGGGCGGCCGCCGTACTTTCCGTGGTAGAGGAGAATCCCCATTGGCGGGTGCACGCCCAGATTTACCGGCGTTTTACCGCGTTGTTAACCGGGGACCATACCGATGTGACCCTTGCCAGTATTACTGAGGATCCCGAGCTTTATGCAAAGATTGTGTTAGATATTCTGGGGAAACTCCTCGATTTTCGGGAGTTTGAGAAATTTGAGCAATCGCTGTTGTTGTTTGATATTTTACCCCCCGAAGAACGCCACCTGAAACTTGGCACGATTTACTTCGGGCGCGGGTTCAAGGAATCTGCTGCCGAGGAGCTGATTGAGGCGATCAGGCTCGGGGTTCAAGACGCACGAGCCTTTGGGATGCTCGGTGAGATATCTGCAGAAAAAGGTTTTCTTGAAGATGCGGTGATATTCTATCAGCACGCAATTGGACTGGACGACCAGTACCTGCCTTTTCATACCGGTCTCGCCGGTGTACTGGCGCAACTCGGGCAATACGAAGAGGCCCGGGCGATATTGAATCAGGTTCTTCAGAAATTTCCGGAATCTGTTTTATCGCAGACGATGCTTAAAGAAATCGATCAAAGGCTGGTTCCTGAAAGATGTTCTAAGAAAAACGTTGCAAGTCAAAGGTAAGAGATATTTATGAGTGCCTGTCAGGAATAAGGAAATTGTTAGTTGATACAAGAAGGGTTAGGTGTAGTTAGGGACGGTTTAGCATAGGGGGTAGGGTTTTGAAAGAGCCAAAGGTTTCGATAGTTATCCCGGTGTATAACAAGGTTGAATTCACAGCCGCTTGCCTCCACGCATTGGCCAAGAATACGACTGGTTACGATTATGAAGTGATTATTGTAGACGACTGTTCCACCGATGCTACACCACAGTTTTTAAGTACCTTAAGCGGCGATGTCAAGGTTTTACGCAATGAAACCAATCGCGGTTTTGCGAGGTCTTGCAATAAAGGCGCCTCTTTGGCGGCGGGTGAATACATCATTTTTTTAAATAACGATACGGTGCCCCTTGCCGGCTGGCTGGAACCAATGGTCCGGGCGGCACAAGCTGACGCGAAGATAGGAGCGGTGGGAAGCAAGCTCCTTCTCGAAGACGGCAATATTCAACATGCGGGCGTGGTTTTCAGTCGGGTCAGTCTTCCTCACCATATATACCATCGCTTTCCGGGCGGTTTCCCTGCGGTGAACAAGAAAAGGAGGTTTAATGCCGTAACGGCGGCTTGCATGCTTGTCCGGCGGGAATTGTTCGAACAGTTGGAAGGCTTTGACGAGGGGTTTCTCAATGGACTTGAGGATGTGGACTTTTGTCTTCGGCTCCGGGCGGCGGGATACGAAATTCTTTACGAACCGGAAAGTGCGCTCTATCATTTCGAAAAGCAAACCCGGGGCGAGGATTTAGAAAAAGAACTACTATCCAACCAGAGGTTTTTTAATAAATGGGGTTCCCATTTACCGCGGGACGACGGTTACTATTACCAGGAGGATTGTCTGAGCTTTTATGTTCCGCTGGTTTTACGCGATAAGCCCTTGGCAAAGGTTAATCATCTCGTCTGTCCGGGTTGCGGAAGAAGCGAAGGGGAGTTTATAGACGGCTTTGGGGAATATGACCGCTACCGCTGTAATAATTGTGGCCTGATTTTTTCCTACCCAATGAAAGCCAAGGATTATAACTTAGCATACGAATCTGATGATAATTATTGTTATCGCGAGAATGAAAACTGGTGGCGAAACAGATATCTTGAGGTAACAACGGACAGGTATTTTCTTGAAGGTTATTTCGAGATTATTCGCGCTTTTTTGAAAGAAATGGCCGAAGAATTGCCTTTGGAGCGGCGGCGGCTCTTGGATATCGGTTTTGGCGACGGGGTTTTTTTAAAGATGGCGGCAGAAATGGGATTTGCCGTTTCGGGTTTTGAGGTATCCCAAAAGTCTTTGGAAATTGCCAGGCGTTTTGTTCCAGAAGCGCGGGTTGCGGATAATTACGACAAACTTCCCGGACCTTTCGACGTGGTTACTATTCTCGAGGTGCTGGAACACGTCGGGGACCCTTTGGGCCTTCTGTACAGGGCCTATGGGTTGCTTTCTCCCGGCGGGTATTTAATTATTGGTGTTCCCAACGCGGATAATCTGATAGCGCGGGTTGTCGGCCACGACGTTATCGGTAATTATCCGCCGCACCATCTAACTTTGTGGACCGAAAAGAGTCTTAAAAACCTTCTGTCGAAATTCCCCTTTGGGGAGGTCCGAACAAGCTATTCTTTTCCCGGCCCCCAGACTTTATGTAATCTTTTTCAAACCTTTTCTCCCGGTGCGATTCAGGGAAAGACGGCAGCAGTGGATAAAGAGGCGTTGTTGGACGTATTGACCACAGATAACCCTTTGGGGAAAATGCTGGCCAATATGCTAAATTGTATTCACCGCAACTACGGCGCGACCTTGTTTGCTTTTTGCCGGAAGTAGAGTTGTTTTTTCAGCGACAAGGGGGCAAGCGGGTTCTCCGTCTATCTTAAAGCCCTTTTTTTTTTTGCCGATATAAATATTATACAAGCACGGAAAGGGTGGTTCTCTTGAAGGTGTTACGCAGGTTGGTGGTGTGTCTTTTTGCTATTACGCTGGTGGTTATTCTATTTGCTCCGGCGGCGTTTGGCGCTGCATCAACTCCTATCGTTTCGGGGATTTCGTATACCTTATCCGCCTTGCCTACCTCGGGTAAGGTGACCCTTTTCAATAAGCTCCTTGAGTTCAGTTATCCCAAGAATAATACCCTGGTTGACGGCAATAAACAGACGGCCACCGACCAGAGCGTTTACTTTACCGCTTTCCTGCCGGAGGGAGGAAGCCCCGATTATCAGAAATACGTTTTGGTGAGCAATATATACCAAATATCCGCGGCGGCGGGGGTTTACTTGCTGGAACCGGGAAAACTGGCCGTCTCCTACGATTCAAATGTCAGCCCCGCGGTCGCCAACCAGCTTTCGGTTTGGTACAGCCCCAGCATTACCACCGCGGGGAGCGTTTACAAATGGAACGGGACTAATAATATCAACCTTGGGGGGATCACGGACTCCAAAAAATACACCGTTACCGCCCCCTTCCAGTTTGAAGGCTCAGGCAACGGCTACTACGCTGTTTTTTTAGCGCAGCAGGCTTTCACCGAGTTTGACACCCAGACGGATGTGAGTTGGTCCTACCCCTGCGTGATGCCTTTGTGGGCCAAGGGTTATGTGGAGCCTTTGCCGGCGGGGGCGACCACCGGGAGTTTCGGCCTTACCAGCAATGTGAACCGTCTGGAGTTCGCTACGATGATCATCAAAGGGCTGCAGTTGGTTTTGAAGGCAAAACCGGCAAATGAAACCGAGCAAGTGTTTGCGGATACGTTTGGCGTAGGTTCAACGGTTTACTTCTACCAGGCAACCCCGGCAGACATTGATTCCACTTACTTTGGGGCTGGTTACAGCACCGCCTCCGGTTATAAAATCTACGACAGCATCCACATGCCCGTGCAGTACGCGGAAACCGCGGCCCGCAATGGCATCATCGTCGGCTACCGGAATGCGACCACGGGTTACTTGGAATTTAAACCGGCCAACAGCCTTACCCGCCAGGAGGCCGCCGTAATCCTGGCCCGGCTGAGCAACTTAAAATTGTCCGACGATGGGGATCAAGTAAAGGCAGGACTGGAAGCCGTTTTTGACGACGCCGCTTTAATCGCCCCCTGGGCGGCGCCGTCGGTTCTTGCCGTGCAAAAAGCCCAGTTGATTGCCGGCAAACCGACTACCGTCCCCGACAGTACAAAACTGATGTTCGATCCTACCGGAAACCTGACCAGGGCCGAGGCTATCACCCTGAATTACCGCTTGCTTAAGAAACTCAAGAAAATTTAAGTTGGGACTAAGTACAAGCGCCCGAGAGGCTGTTCTCGGGCGCATTTAGTTTTATAGGGACGAAGATATGAAACCCGGGCTCCGCCACTCGTTTGCGGGCCGGTTTTAAGCACCCCTGGGTTTACTTCCTCGGGTCCCACCCGTGATTGCATTCCTCACAGGCGGCAAGCGGGCGGCGGATATAAAACGACAGGCAGACCAGCCACCAGACCGGAATGAAAAACCAGAAAAGGGGAACTAAAAATCCTGCGAGGGTGATAACAGCAGTTCCGCCGAACCCAAAATAGATAAATTTGTCGTACTGGCCGACCGGAACTACTTTGGCTGAACCGCATTTAGGACACTTCACATCCATCACTTAACCTCCCTGTGACATTCTCCTCTATTATACTGACCACGGTCGTGCGCTCAAAGAAGAATCACCTTTTCGGCTGCTTTTTCATTGTCAGCCGTGAGGGGCAAGAGTATAATTCTTCTGAGAAACTTCGGAGGTAAACAGTTTTTTGGCAGAATACGATCTGAAATCGATTTATTCGGACCCTCCCGCTATAGTCGGCGGCAAACCCGTAAGGGAGTCGTTGCTTCCTTTTAATGAGCCGTGGATCGACGAAGAAGACCTGCAGCAGGTAGAGGCGGTGTTAGAAAGCGGCAAACTCGCGGCAGGATACAAAGTGCGGGAATTGGAGGAAAGGTTTTCCTCCGAGGTTGGGGTACGCTACGCAATGGCCGTAGTGACGGGGACGGCGGCCCTGCACGCCGCCTGTTACGCGGCCGGGATAAGCCGGGGCGAGGAAGTCATAACCACCCCGCTTGCGTTTTCGGGCTTCGCCAACGCCCCCCTTTACCTCGGTGCCAAACTTATTTTCGCCGACGTTAACGAATACGACCTCAATATCAGTCCCGAAGAAATTGAGCGGAATGTGACAGAAAGCACTTGCGCCGTTGTTGCCTCCCACTTTGCCGGCCACCCGTGCGATTTGGAATCCATCAGCGCCATCGCCCGGCGCCACAACCTGGCCGTGGTGGAGGACGCCACCAGTGCGCTGGGGGCGTCTTACAGGGGAAAACCGGTGGGAAGCTTTGCCACCGCCGCCGCCTTCAGCTTTCACCCGGAGGCAACGATCACCGCCGGGGCCGGCGGCATGGTCACCACCGACGACGAGGAAACTTACCGGTGGCTGAAGCTCTTTTGCAATCAAGGGATCGTCCGGGAGCGGGCCAGACTGGTTAACGCCAAGGAAGGCCCCTGGCACTATGAGGTGCAAGAACTCGGGTTTGAATACCGGCCCACCGAAATCCAGGCGGCGCTTGCCCTGTCCCAGCTCGAAAAGCTACCTTCTTTTTTAAAACGGCGCCGGAAAATCGCGGCCCGGTACAACGAGGCGTTCCGCCGACTGCCTATGGTGGAAATTCCACACCAGGATCCTGATACGGAAGAGGCCTGGAACCTTTACGTTCTGAGACTCAACCCCGAATGTCTGCGGGCGGACCGCAAGCACATTTTTTTGGCGCTTCAGGCGGAGGGGGTTGAAGTGGGGGTTCACTACCTGCCGGTCTACCTTCACCCCTTACACGGATGGCTTGGCGATCCCAACGTTTGTACCCTGGAGCAAGAGCCTCCCTGCCCAAAGGCGGAACAAATATACGGCCGCCTGATAACTCTACCTTTGTATCCGAGAATGACCGATGCTGACGTACAAGACGTAATAAGCGCCGTACACAAGGTACTCGCCTTCTATAGTCTGTAGCGGTAAAACGCTTCCTTTCCCTCAAAGTCCCCAACACTTGCTCCGATTGAAGCGACAATCCACCGGTAAAGCATCTCCCCGGCCGGGAGAGCGCGCACGGTTTTTAATTGCTCCGCTCAAGTTGCTATCGATATTTGTCGAAAGAATAATTAGGCCCAAAATTTGACTACACCCGGGTTGTTCCGGTCACAGCTGAAAAGCAAAAACGCTGAAGAAAAATGTTTTAAAAAAAATTTTCTAATACGTGCAGGATTTGGTCGAATTATGTATAATGAAAAGGAGAAATATCGCTAACAATGTCGAAACTGGCTTAGGTGGCGCTAATTGGAGGTACTAAAAAGATGGGTGTATTCAATGATCCCGTTAAGGCCTCGCTTCTAAAAACATTAGACGCTGCTGCTCTTCGACAGAAGGTCATTGCCGATAACATTGCAAATGCCGATACACCGGGATTCAAGAAAACGGTTGTACATTTTGAGGATGCCCTGGCGCAAGCTTTAGGCGGACACTCACTTCCCCTTAAGACCACGGACCCGCGACACATCGGCGCCAACCTTGCCGGTGCGCAACCACGTACCGAGCGGGTAACGACCACCTCACTCCGCACCGACGGGAATAATGTCGACGTCGAAGAAGAAATGATGAACATGGTGACCAACACGATTACCTACAGGAGTGCTACGCAGTTTTTGAGCGGAAAGTACGCCAAGCTGCGTTATGTTATTTCAGGCGGAAGGTAGGTGATAGTTAGTGCGGTTCTTTGATGCCTTTGCCGTAAGCGGTTCGGGCATGACTGCCCAACGCTTACGCCTTGACCTCATCGCCGGTAACCTTGCCAACGTGCATTCAACCCGGACTCCACAGGGAGGGCCCTACCGGCGGCAGTTTCCGGTTTTCGCTCAGCACCTGGCCAACACAGGAGCGTTTTCGGGGGCGGGAGTCGTTGTGGAGGCCATCTTGCAGGACCAAAGCCAGCCGCAAAAGGTTTTGGACCCGGGCCATCCGGACGCGGACGCCGAGGGTTACGTGAGTTACCCCAATATCAACGTTGCGGACGAGATGGTGGACATGATACTGGCCAACCGCGCTTACCAGGCCAACGCGACCGTGTTCGAGACCTCAAAGGACCTCGCGGAGAAAGCCCTTGAGTTGGGACGGGGTTAGGTTTCTCGAGAGTATCTGCTTGGAGTTAAATCGCTGATGTAGATCTTTCCTATTCACTTCGTAAAAGTAACTCCAAACCTTAGAACATAGCCCGCAGGGGGGATGAAAGTGGATGTGACCAAGGTCGGCCCACTCTTGAGCCCGTCCGAAAACAAGCCCGGTATCAGCGGTTCCGGGTCTTTCGGGACTGTTTTGAATAATCTGCTGAAAGAACTCAACTCGTCCCAGGTTAAAGCCGACGAGGCCTTAAAAGGTTTCTTATCCGGACAGATCCAGGACTTGCACCAGGTTGTGGCGGCTACTGAAGAAGCAAAGTTGATGTTTGAATTGGCCGTTCAGGTACGGAACAAGGTGGTCGAGGCTTACCAAGAGATTGCCCGGATGCAGTTCTAAACGTAGAGAGAGTTTTGCCAGTCAGTCGATGGAGGTAGCTAAGGGGTAGGTGGTTAAAGTGGACCTGCGTAACCTGCCGGTCCAACTTATAAAACGTTTTCAGACTTTTAGCGCCAGTCAAAAGGCTGCCGTTCTGCTGGGTTGTGTCGGTTTATTGGCAGCCATTTTCTACTTGAATGGGTTGCTGACACAGTTTAATTTCGGGCCCCTCTTTACCGGTTTAAACGAAGAAGATGCGGGGGCGATCGTCCAAAAGCTTGAAGGGATGAAGGTTCCGTACCAGTTATCCAACGGCGGCTCCACGATTTCTGTTCCCAAAAGCGAAGTGTATAAGATCCGGGCCAACCTTGCGGCGAGTGGCGCCCTGCCGGGGAGCGGCGCCGGGTTCGAACTGTTTGATAAAACAAAACTGGGGATTACGGATTTTGAACAGCAGGTAAATTACCAGCGAGCGCTCCAGGAAGAATTGCGAAGGACCATCGCCCAGGTCGACGGGGTGCAGAACGCGCGGGTGCACCTGGTTATCCCCCAGAAGAGCGTCTTTGTTGAAGAGCAGCAGAAACCTTCGGCGTCCATCGCGCTGAAATTGAAGCCGTTAGGCCGGCTAAGTCCGGAGCAGGTACAAGGGATCGTTTCCCTCGTCTGCGGGGCGGTAGAAGGTATCAGGCCGGAATATGTACACGTTATTGACATGGCCGGGAACGTTCTCAGCGACGAAATTGCGGGCGGAGGGACCAGCCATGCGGTAGTGATTAAAGGCCAGCAGGACCTGCAGCGCGCCTACGAGCGGGAGCTTGAACGGCGGGTGAGCGGGGTGTTGACCAAGATATTCGGCCCGGATAAGGCGGTGGCCGTGGTGAGCGCGGACTTCGATTTCAGCCGGCAGGAGACCGTAACAACCATCGCTTACGGGGAACCGGCGGTGCTCAGTGAGCACACCATTACCGAGCAAAATAGTTCGGGCGGTGCGACGGGCGTCCCCGGTACCGGTTCCAATCTGGTACCGACATACCCTTCCGGGACGACGGCGGGACAGGGGTCCTCGAAACAGGAAGTAACCCGGAATTACCAGGTCGGTCAACGCGAAGAGAAGGTGATTCAGGTTCCCGGGAGGCTCCGGCGCCTGGCCACATCCGTGGTAGTGGACACCAATCTTACCCAGGCCAATATCGAGCGTATTCAGAATGTGGTTGCGGGCGCCATCGGCTATGACTCCGAGCGTGGTGACCAGATTCAAGTCGCAAGCATCGCTTTCGAAAAGAGCCACCAAAAAAAGATGGAGGCCGAAATGGCTGCGATCGAGGCGAAAGCAGCCAAGGAGGCAAGGAAACAGCAGATGTGGACCATCGCCAGGCAAGGTGCTGTCGGGTTAATAGCGGTGATACTGATGTTTATCTTCATTCGTTGGCTGGCAAATCTGAAGCCGGCTGCTCCATCGATTCAAGAAGTAATCCCGATGAGGGTAGGCGCGCAGCCGCCGCCTGTCGTCGACGAACGCTATTTACATGTCAAGGAGACGGCGGAGAAAAAACCTGACGAGGTGGCCGATGTCCTCCGTGTTTGGCTTACAGAGGAGAAATAAACATCTGGTGGGGTGGGAACTATGGCACAGCCGCGGTTGAAGGGGTTGCAGAAGGCGTCCATTTTACTGCTGACTCTGGGAGCGGACCTGTCTTCCAGGATTTTAAAACAGCACTTCCCGGAATCGGAAATCGAGCGCCTCACCTACACCATTTC